>DATLTA010000155.1:0-30441 GCA_035533775.1 Candidatus Dormiibacterota bacterium
GCGAGTGGGCCTGACGTACGGTTATACCAACACGAGCATCACCGGATTGAGTACCGCGGCGACCGCTTTGTTCAATGTTCTGCAATTCCAGCAGCTGGAAGGGCCGTCCTCGCTGCAAGGCATCCGGGAAAGCAAGATTACTCCGACCCTGTCCTACAACACCGTGGATAACCCGATGAATCCCACCCACGGAAAGAGCCTTTTCATTTCATCGTCGTTCGAGGGCGGACCCATCGGCGGCAACGTCAACACGGTGTCGGAAATCGCCGAAGCCAAATACTTCCACCCGACCTATCACAACCGCAATGTCATCGCCCTGCGTGTCATGGCGGCGTACGAATCGGGCTTTGGCGGCAAGGTCATTCCCCCGTTCAGCCGGTTCTATCTGGGCGGCGAAGACACGTTGCGTGGATTTGATATCCGCACGGTTTCGCCTGTGGTGTTTGTGCCAACGCTTACAAACACCTCCGTTTCCTATACCGATCCGACCAGGCTCAACTCACTCGGAAATCCGACGGTTGGCACAATCACCATTCCCACGCTCAGCTATCAGACCTCCTTCCCCGGCGGGGACACCGAAGCGGTTGCCAATCTGGAGTACCGCATTCCCATTGCGCCGCACGTGAGCGCCTCCCTGTTTGCCGACGCCGGCGCCACCGGAGCTCTGCGGGCAAATCAGCTGCAGCTGAATTCGACGGATTATTCGACGCTGATTCAACAATTCCCGGCGACGAGCATCAACCGCACGCTTAGCTTTCAGCCGGGAACCAATTTCAAGCTCCGCAGTTCCCTGGGCGTCGAGCTGGTCGTGCAGTTGCCCATCGTGCAGGCGCCGTTCCGGCTTTACTGGGCGTATAACCTGACCCGGATGGGGCAAATTATTACGGCGCCGCAGACGCAGTTCCCGGGCTCGATCGACCAACTGACCAGTCCAAATCCCAGCCCGTGGGATCCTTATAAGAACCAGGCTCCCTATCCTGAGGTATGGAATTCTCAGGTGGCGCCGCAAATTCTAAATCTGTATAACAACCCGCAACGGACAAATTTCTTTGATCCGGTGCGCACGCTCCGGTTCACCGTGAGCCGAACGTTTTAATGGCCATTTTTGCAGCGCGGTCTGCCGCGGCGGACTTGTGCTAGAGGATCGAATGCCAGCATATGTTGGGAGGATAGGGATGAGGTGGTGGAAGTTTTCTTCAATACTCACTCTCGCGATGGCGCTTGGCGCTTTGGGTTGCAAGGGGAACAGCGCATCCTCAACAGTTGCGCTGTCGATTTCGCCGACGGTGGCCAGTGTCATCACCAATACGACCGTGCAATTTACCGGCTCGGTCACCGGATCGACCGACACGACGATCACCTGGACCCTTGCCTGCGCCACCGGAGTGGCCGCAAACACTTGCGGGAGCATCGACGCAAACGGGCTCTACACCGCCCCGGCCACAGTCCCCACGGTGACGAGCGGCGGAGTAACGACGGTCGACCCCGGCGTCACGATTACAGCCACACCCAACGCCGATTCCACCAAGCTGCAAACGGCCGCACTGACGATCATCACGGGAATCAGCATTGGCATTACTCCAAAAGTGGCTACGGTGGGCACCGGAGAGCATTTTACATTTAGTGCGGCGGTCAGCAATCCGGGGTGCAACATCACGTCAACTCCTAATTGCCTGGACGTTACCTGGTCGGTTTCCTCGACACTCACGGGGGTTGGCTCAATCGACCCGAATACGGGCGTGTATACGGCGCCCACATCGGCTCCTTCACCGAGCGCGGTCACGATTACGGCCACATCCGTTGCTGATACTTCGATCACGGCCACCGCTACGGTTACCGTTGTGACTGCTACAAACCCCACAGTGACCTCGGTAAGCCCCAGCACAGCGGCACGCGGCGGGCTGTTTCAGGATATCTACATCACCGGAACCAATTTCATTTCCACCGATAATGTTTTTATCAATAATTCTCAGCTTTCTTCACAATATGTGGCCGAGGTTTCCTCCTCGGTGATCCGAGCGAGGATTCCCGATTTTACTTTGGCCTCACCTCCGCTATCCGGCATCCTTCAATTCGCCGTGTCCCAGCAATCCGGTACGCCCCAAACCTGCACCGACGCGTCCCAATGCCAGGTTACGGTGAAGGGAGTGCGCCCCGGACTAACAGGACCCTCGCCCGACAGCGTCCCCCAGGGAACCGCAGGCGTTCTGAGTTTTAACGTGGACGGCGGCTTTTTTGGAACCGCGACGAATCCGGCGGTAGGCGCGACCTATGCCGGCCAGCTGCGCGCCATCCAACTTCCGGCCAGTGGAACAACCAACAGCACACGGCAAATGTCCGTCACTATCGGCGGCACTTCCAACTCCGGCGACTTTGCCACGCCGGGCCTTTACCCAGTGTCGGTGCGAAGCGCCATAGACCCCACCAAGTTCGCAGTCGCCAATCTGGCCGTCCAGCCGACCTACACCACGCCGACCGAAACGCAGGTTGCCGTGGGCAGCGCGCCCAGCGATGTGGCCATTAATCCGGCAACCGGCATGGCCGTGGTGGCGAATCGAGACTCAAACGACATCAGCCTGATCGACCTCACAGCGCCGTCTCCTGCGGTGGTCGCCACCATCTGTACGGCTGCGGTTGGCGCGGTGGCGCCTTGCCCGTCTTCCGGTCCCACGAGCGTTTCGGTCGACTACATTCGAAATATCGCTTTAGTTGCGAATACCGCCTCGAAAACGATCGCGGTCGTGGACCTCAATACGAAACTCGTTACCTACGTGACTCCTGCGCTGCAGGATTCTCCCGGGGCCGTGGGCATCAATCCGGTCAGCGGGCGCGCCCTGGTGGCCATGCAAACCAGGGATTACGGCGTGCTGATGGACTTGACGCAAAATCCTCCCGCATTTGTCGGCACCGTGTCCATCAGCACCGGGCCGAAAACGCGAATCGCCGTGGAACCCCATCTCAACTGGGCGGTGGCAACACCAGGTGGCATTGGTTCGGTTGGAATCGTGGACCTGGGCCGGCAGACCGTAAATAACATTACGAGCGTCTCGCGGGCTTCCAATGTCGTCACGGTCACGGTCAAGGCTCCCACCGCTTCCATTCCACAATCGCCTCTGACGGTGAAAACCAACGACGCGATTCAGATTCAAGGAGTCTCGGACTCGACCTTCAACGGTATTTACACGGTAACCGCCGCGGGGCCCGGGAACACGCAATTCAGCTATACGCAGACCGGCGCGGCTCTGCCGGACGTGGGGAGTTTGTCGACCTCGGGAACGGTCAATTATTCGGACCCGGTTGCAACCGTCGGCCTGTCGACTGCCGTGCAGGGAATCGCGATCAACCCGGAAACACAGCAGGCGGTTCTGGTGGATCCATCCACTTACGGCGTCGTTTCCTTTTTCAGTCTGATCGACCAGTCCGTCACCACGCTGAAATTGCAAACCAACAATTCCGCCGAAACCGGAACCATCGCCGCCGCATACAATCCGCTGACCAACATTGTTGTGGCGGTTAATTCGTTCGCGAACACGCTTTCGGTGATCGATCCAACGACGCCTAAGCGATTGAATGACGGCAACCTGTTCAGCATCGGCCTCAGCACCCCGGTCGCCGTGGCCATCGATCCCGGCACGAACATCGCCGTCGTCGCCAACCAGACGGGCAATAACGTCAGCATATTGCAGTTGGGGGCGATTCAGCCGTTCTCGATCACCGAGTCAAGCCCGAAAACATTTGTGGCCAACTCAACGTTGACGCAGGGTCCCAACCCGGCGCCACAACTGCTGACCGTTCTGGGCAAAGGCCTGACTTGCGTGAACAGCGCCACCAACTTGACCGTGCGGCTCGACGGCACTCCACTGCAAACTTTCTGCACCGGCAACGGGGACCGTGTTCTCACCGCCATCGTTCCCCCGGCCCTGCTTTCCACCGCGCGCCGGTTCGCCCTGGACGTCGCGGATGCGAGTGGTAACACGACCAACGCCGAACAATTCACCGTCGAGCAAAGCGTGGACGTCACCGGCTGCTCGGCCACGCCGTACCCATCCGGCGTGGCCATCGATCCGCAACAGAATATTGCTGCCGTCTCCCTGTTCGGATGCAACTCCCTGGCTCTCATCAATCTGGATACCGGTACCGGCCAGACGGTGGCGGTAGGGTCAAATCCCATGGGGGTGGCGGTCATCCCACGGCTGCATCTTGCCGTGGTGGCAAATAATGGAAGCGGGAATGCTTCGGTCGTTGATGAATTGGGCGGTTCGGTCAAAATGACGGTGACGACCGGAGCGGGTTCGGTGGGCGCCGCCGCCGATCAAGACACTGCGGAGGTCGCCATTGCCAACAGCCAGGCCAATACGGTCACGGTGTTGAATGCGGTCACTGGCGGATACAGCAGCATATCTACGGGATTGCGCCCCATCGCGGTTGGCTTCAACTATACCAATCATCAAGTGGCCATCGCTGCCTCCGGCAACAATGCCGTTAGCGTGGGCGATGCCACGTCGGGTATCTTGGGCACATCCTATAACATTCCGATTCCGACTTCCGTCGTGTATGATCCGGCGCCGGAGGATTGCGGCACGGGAAATACGGTCGGCTGCTTCATCGCGAACTCGAGCACGAATAATGAGGCGGAAATTCTCGACCCGACCACCGGGCAGGAATCGGCGTTCCGAATCGGCATCAATCCGACGGCTATCGCCTATAACTATCTGACGAGCACGCTGGTCAGCACCAACACGGCCAGCCATACGATAACGGTATCGGATTTACTGGGCCGCCGCATCCGCGCTGTTCTGACATTGCCCCCGGCGCCGTTCAATTCCAATCTGGCCGCGAATGGATCCCTGCAGTTTGCCCTGGATATTCATCCGCTGACGAATATTGCCGTTATTGCGGACACGGCGAACGGACGCGTCCTGTTTATTCCCGTGCCTCGCTAGGCGGGTACGGCCGTTGCTTGTTTGGCCGCCGTTATATACTAGGGACGCGCCCGGGCAAGAGAAACGGCAAACCGGGCAGGCCAACTCGCGAGGCAATTGGGCGCATCGTTGCACAGGGGCCGGCGGGCCGCAGCCGATGACCGGTAGTATTTCTCATTGACGTTGATGAATTTGGACCGCTATAATCCGCGATTTGTGATTTTTGTTTCGAACCCACAGGGTGCGGGCTCTACTGGTTTTCACTGAATTCGGAAAGTGAGCCCGCGGAAATTAAGGAGTGAGGATGAACGTCAATTTTCGTTCCATAGGCAGTTTGGCCGCGCTTGCAGTGTTTTGTTTGGCTCCGGTTCCGGGCGCTTGGGCGCAAGGCAGCGCCGCTACGGCTCCCCTCAAGATCGCCGTAATCAACGTCCGGGGCGCAATCGTCGCCACGGCGGAAGGAAAGCAGGCACAGGCTCAGTTGCAATCGCAATTTGCCCCGCAACAGAACCAACTGCAGGACATGCAGAAGCAGATCGAGGCCCTGCAGCAACGTTTGAGCGAAGGCGCCCGCACGCTGAGCAATGACGAGAAAGCGAAATTGCAGCGTCAGGGCGAATTGCTCTCGCACCGCATGCAGCGGCAAACCGACGACCTGAACGAGGAACTGACTGACGCGCAAAGCGACGTGGTTGATGGAATCGGCCGCAAGATGCTTGAGGTCCTGGACCGCTACGCGCGGGAAAATGGCTACACCGTCGTGTTCGATACCTCCGCACAGGGCAATCCGGTCGTTTATGGATCGGCAGCTTCCGACATTACCAAGGAAATCGTGCGGCTCTACGATCAGGCCTATCCGGTAAAGACCGCGGCTCCGGCATCGTCGGCCCCGCCTGCCAAGCCAGCCAGGAAAGCGACGAAACCCTGACGTAAATTCGCTCAGTTCCGGCAAGCTTCGGGCCAGGGGCGCCATTCGTGAGCCCCTGGCCTTTTCTTTCTGCTCAATGCCCCTCCGCAGCCACCAGCGGATATTCCGGCAGGGGCCGGCAGAAGGTTGTGCAGCTTGCTTTTAAAGATACGGATGACTATACTGGCATTGCCTAGGCCGGACGGAGGTTTCAGTGGGCGAGAGCCCACTTTTTTGTTGGGCGAGAGCCTGATCGCCGGTCGCCGGGCTGTTGCCGGCCAGAAAATTCGTTCCGGGGGCATCGGGAAACGGGAGTATGGATCTGGAACGCATCCGCGGGGCGGCCGAGCGTGTGGCTCGATCGCTGGGCATGGAAGTCGTTGACGTGGAATGGAAGGTCGGAAAAGAGCGCTTCCTCCGCGTCTACATCGACAAGCCCGAGGGCGTCAGTCACAACGATTGCGAAGCCGTCAGCAATCAGTTCAGCGTGATCCTCGATGTGGAGGATTTGATTCCCGGGCCGCACTATATTCTTGAGGTCAGCTCTCCTGGGCTGGACCGCAAGCTGACCAAACCGGCCGAATTCGAGCGATTCGCGGGGCGGTTGGCAAGAATTTCGACGACGGAACCCGTTGAGAATCAGAAGTTTTTCGAGGGCCGCCTGGCGGGTTTCGCCGACGGCAAAGTACAGATTGAAGTGAAGGGCCGGGTGATTGCCTTGCCGGTGGAAGGAATTCGCAAGGCGAATCTGGTTGTGGAATTTTAAGGTGAGGGAAAGATGGCCAGTCTGCTGTATCAGACAATCGAGCAGATCAGCCGGGAAAAGCACATTGAACCGGAGGTGATCGTCGCCGCGATTGAAGATGCGATGATCGTCGCCGCGCGGAAGTTTTACAAGAGCGAGGAAGATATCCGCGCCAAGTTCAATCCAGACTCCGGGCAGGTCGACGTGTTTGCCGTACGGCCCGTGGTCGAGGAAGTTACCGACCCGAAGAAGGAATTTACGCTGGCGGAAGCCCGGAAAATCGACCCGAATGCCGAAGTGGGCAGCGAAGTCGTGATTCCGAAACCCACCGATGTACTCGGCCGCATCGCCGCGCAAACGGCCAAGCAAGTGATCATGCAGAAGGTGCGCGAGGCCGAACGCGACACCATCTACAACGAATACAACGGGCGCGTCGGCGAACTGGTCAATTGCGTCGTCAAGCGCACCGAGGGCCCCGATGTGATCGTGGACCTGGGACGCGCCGAAGCGCGCATGCCCAAGCGCGAACAGTCCCGCCTGGAAACCTACAACATCGGCGATCGCCTGCGCGTGGTGATTCGCGCCGTGGATCGCTCCGCGAAGGGACCGCAGGTCATCGTTTCCCGCGCCGATCCCATTCTGGTGCAGCGCCTATTCGAGATGGAAGTCCCCGAGATTTACGATGGCACCGTACAGATCCGCGCCGCCGCTCGCGAAGCCGGCGAACGCACGAAAATCGCGGTGCAGAGCCGCGACAAGGACGTGGATCCGGTGGGCGCGTGCGTGGGCATGAAGGGCATGCGCGTGCAATCCATCATTCGCGAACTGCGCGGCGAGAAAATCGACATCATCCCGTATTCCGAGGATACCGTCACGTTCGCGCAGAAGGCGCTCTCGCCCGCCAAGGTGACGCGCGTTCAGATTATCGATCCCGAAACGCGCCACTTGGAAATTATCGTGGAAGATACGCAGCTTTCGCTCGCGATCGGCAAAAAGGGGCAGAACGTCCGCCTGGCCAGCAAGCTGATCGGCTGGAACGTGGACATCAAGAGCGAAGAGGAAAAGCGCCAGGAAATCGAAGCGCAGATGTCCGCCCTCACTGCTCCGGGAACGCCGCTTTCCGAACTACAAGGCGTCGGCCCGAAAACCATCGAACGCATTGAAACGCACGGAGTCACCACCATCGAAAAGCTGGCCGACATGACGCCGGAACAGCTCACAGAAATTCCGGGAATCGGCGAAAAGATGGTCGAAAAGATTCAGTTGTCGGTGGCCGCTTATTTCCAGTCGCTTGACAATCCGCAGCCGGAATCCGAATCTGTCGAGGCCCTCGCGGAGCAGGAAGCTTCCGAGGTTGCCGCGGAAGACGCGGAAATCGCCGAACAGGTTGCCGAGTCGGCGGACGTTGCCGCGGAAGAAATCGTGGCTCCCACCGAAGCGGAAGAAATCATCGCGGAAACGGCCGCGCAAAACGAAATCGAGACTGCGGAAGCCGAGAATTCTTCGGCAACCCCGGATGAAAGTCGCAACAAGTAGTCTGCCCGGAGGGCAATGACCGAGCCGAATCAAATTCGAATCAACGAGCTGGCGCGCGAGCTTGAGGTTAAGGCAAAAGTGATTATCCAATATTTGCCGGAAGCCGGCGTCACGGAAAAAAAGACGCATTCCAGCTCGATTGACGTTGCCGCGGCTGAAGTCGTGCGCAAGCACTTCCATGATCTGGCCAATGAGGAAGAGGCAGCAGAGCAGAAGGCTGCTGCGGATAAGACGGCGAAGGAAGCGGCTGCCAAAGCGGCTCGCATGAAACCGGCCGTAGTGGCTCCGCCCCCAGAGGCTCCCGCCCCTGTGACCCCTGCGCCTCCGGCCCAGGTTGTTGTCGAACCGCCCGCACAAGTAACGCATACACCGGCTCCGGCGGAAACCAAGCCGGCACCTCCCGCACCAGCTCCGGTTAAGCCGCCTCCCGCACCTCCCGCTGCCAACAGGCCGATTTCGACTCCGCCACCGGCGATTGCCAAGCCTACCGTGCGTTCAGCAGGTTCTCCGGCGGCGGCCCAAACACGCGGGACACTAAGGCCGCCTGGAGCCAGACCGCCTGCAGGGGTGCGACCCGGAACTCAGGGAGCAGCAGGCGCCAAAACCGCCGGAACGTCTCGGCCTGGCGCTCCAACCAAGCCACCAGCACCTAAACCAAATTGGAATCCATTGCCTCCGGGTGCACGCGTGAATCCTCCCGCGCCTCCACGGCCCACAAGCCAGAGGTCCGGCGGTCCGCAATCCAGATTTCCATCACGGCCCGGCGCCCCGGGACGCCCGGGACAGCCGGTCTCAGGCCGGCCGGGACAGCCCATTCCGGGACGTCCCGGGGCTTCGCGTCCGGGAGGACGTCCAACGCCAGGGCTGCCACCGGACAAAATGCCGCCGAAGGCGGAACCCGGAAAGCCAATTTACGAGCGCAAGCCCGCGGCTCGCGCACGGCCCACGATGGAGAAGCGCTTTGAGGAAGGCGAGCGCAAGCTGCATCCGGTCCGCGCACGCGTCGGCCCCGGCGAACGCCGCACCGCGCAGATTGAGCGCGCCCCGGCGCCGCCTCCACGCGAACCTCGCGAGATTACGATTACCGAAGGGGTAACCGTCCGCGACCTCGCTCAGAAGCTCGATGTGCGCGCCAAGGAAGTTCTGAAAAATCTGCTGGATCGCGGAATCTTCGCCAGCATTAACCAGGCGCTCGATACGGCAACCGCCACCACCCTTGCCGAAACCTTCAACGGCATCGTGAAGGTGCTGACGTTTGAAGAAGACGTCGTCCAGGAAGTCGCCCGGGAAGAAAAGCCAGAGAATCTTGAGCCGCGCCCGCCTGTGGTGACTGTGATGGGCCACGTCGACCACGGCAAAACCAGCCTGCTCGATGCGATCCGCGAGACGGAAATCGCAGCGGGAGAGGCCGGAGGGATCACGCAGCACATAGGCGCGTCGGAGGTTCATATCGACGGCCGCAAGGTGGTGTTCATCGACACGCCGGGCCACGAGGCGTTCACGCGCATGCGCGCGCGCGGCGCGAAAGTCACCGACATCGTGGTGCTGGTCGTCGCAGCCGACGATGGCGTGATGCCGCAGACGCAGGAAGCCATCGATCACGCAAAAGCGGCGGGCGTTCCCATCGTCGTAGCCATCAATAAGATCGACAAGCCGGGAGCGGAACCCGAACGCGTCAAGCGCCAGCTTTCCGAACGCGGGCTGATGCCCGAGGAGTGGGGCGGCGACACCGTGATGGTGGAAGTTTCGGCGAAACAGAAGCTGAATCTGAAGAAATTGCTGGAAATGCTTCTGCTGGTCGCCGACCTGCGCGAACTGAAATCCAATCCAAAATCCCCCGCCGCCGGCACGGTGCTGGAATCGCGCGTCGACAAGGGTCGCGGGGCGGTGGCCACCATTCTGGTGCAGACCGGAACGCTGCACACCGGCGATGTTTTCATCTGCGGCGCCGTCTACGGCAAGGTTCGCGCGATGTTTGACGATCACGGCCGCTCGGTAAACACTGCCGGGCCATCGACGCCCGTGGAAGTTATCGGCCTGCAGGGCGCTCCCGAAGCCGGCGACCAGTTCCAGGTGACCGACGAGGCGCGCGCGCGCCACATCGTGGAATTCCGGCAGGGCAAGCTGCGCGAAGCGACGCTGGCGCGATCGGCCGGTGCGCGCATCACGCTCGACCAGTTGCACGAACAGCTCAAGGCCGGAGACGTCAAGGAACTTCCGCTCATCGTCAAGGCGGACGTGCAGGGCTCGGTGGAAGTGCTGAACGAAATGCTGCCGAAACTCTCCGACGAACGCGTGAAACTGAAAATTATTCACGCCAGCATCGGCGCGGTCACCGAAAACGACGTCCTGCTGGCTTCGGCTTCCGGTGCGATTATCGTGGCGTTCAACGTGCGCCCGGATCGCAAGGCCTCCGACTTGGCGCAGCGCGAAGGAGTCGAGATTCGCCAGCACTCCGTGATTTACGAAGTCTCCGACGAAATCAGGAAGGCCATGACCGGCCTGCTCGAACCTGTCTTCAAGGAAACCCATTTGGGCCGCGCCGAAGTGCGGGACACCTTCCGCGTCAAGGGCGTGGGTATGATCGCGGGCTGCTACGTGCTGGACGGCGTGCTTAAGCGCGACGCCGACGTTCGCGTGCTGCGCGACGGCGCCGTGATTTATACCGGGCGCATCAGTTCCCTGCGGCGGTTTAAGGACGACGCCAGCGAAGTGCGCTCCGGCTTTGAGTGCGGTGTGACCGTCTCCAACTTTAACGACGTCAAGGTCGGAGACATTCTGGAATGCTTCCACCTGCAGAAGATTCTGCTCGCGGAAGCGTCCGCCTGATTTTTCCCGGCCTGCGCTTTAGCTCCGTCCGCCGGCGATCGCGGGCCCGATTCGCAAAAATGTTTCCCGGAAATGACGATGCCGATCGGCTTGCTCACCCTGGAAATTTACATCCCCGAGGCGCACTCGCTCAAAGACAAGCGGCAGGTGCTGCGCAGCCTGAAAGACAGGCTGCGGGGAAAATTCAACGTCGCCGTGGCGGAACTGGATGGGCAGGATTCCTGGCAGCGTTCCGTGGTGGGCGTCGTGAGCCTGTCCAATAATGCCGGGCACCTGGAACAATCCCTGCGCACCGTGCTTGAGGAATCCGAGCGGCACCTGGGGCGCGACCTGATTGGCCATGAACTGGAAGTGTTGTAACGAGCCGTGAAATCGAAATCAACAGAACCACTGCATATAGAGAGACGACAATGACGACCCCGGGACATCGCCACGAACGCGTGGCCGAGGAGATTCTTCACGAATTGGGCATTATGGTTGCCGGCGAGTTAAAAGACCCGCGCATCGAGGCGCTCGTCACCATCACCGAAGTCCGCGTCACGCCCGACCTGAAGCACGCGCGCGTTTTCGTCAGCGTGGTGGGAAACGAAGCCGAACAGAAGAGCACGATCCGGGGCCTGTATGCCGCGTCCGGCTACATTCGCCACGAACTGACCGAGCGCATCCAGCTTCGCCGCGCGCCCGAAATCCATTTCACGCTGGATCACTCCGAGGAATACGGCCAGCGCATCGAAGAACTGCTGAAGCTGACGAAGAAGCCCGTTTCCTGATCGGCATCGCTTTGCGCACAAAATAATTCCATGCCCAGAAAACCACAACCCGCGGCGCTGGACGGCGCCCTGATCATCGACAAGCCGCAGGGGAAAACGTCGCACGACGTTGTCAACGCGGCGCGACGCATTCTGGGATTCCGCCAGATCGGACATCTGGGCACGCTCGATCCGCTTGCCACCGGAGTGCTGGTCCTGCTGCTGGGACGGGCCACGCGGCTCGCGCAATTTTATGTGGGCCGCAGGAAACGCTATACGTCCACGTTCCGCTTCGGCTTCGCCACCGACACCTACGACGCCAACGGCGCGCCGGCCGGTCCCGACACCGCCCCCAAACTGGATCGCTCGGAAATCGAGCGCCTCGCCGCCGCGCGCATTGGCTGCTTCCCGCAGATGCCTCCGCCGTATTCCGCGAAAAAGATTCACGGCCGCCCGGCGCACGAACTGGCGCGGAAGAAACAGCCGGTGGAACTGAAAGCTGTCGATATCGAAATCTACGATTTCTGCGTCAATGAAGTTTCCGGATCGCTGGCGAACTTTTCCATCGAATGCGCCTCCGGAACGTATATCCGCTCGCTGGCGCACGACATGGGCGCAGCCCTGGGCTGCGGCGCGCACTGCGCGGAAATTATCCGCACCGCGGTCGGCGAATTCACGCTCGATCAGGCCGTGAAACTCGAAGATCTGGAACACGCGGCAGCCGCGGGCGATCTGGCGCGCTACGTCATTCCGCTGGAACGCCTGCTTCCCGAATTGCCGAGCGTTACGGTGCTGCCCCAACAGGAACAGCGCGTGCGCCACGGCTCGAAATTCAACGTGCAGATCGCGCAAATCCAGCCCGGCCGAACCAGCTCCGCGCAGGGCGCCACCGCCGAACTCAATTCCGGCGAATGGAAGCCCGCGCGCCTGCGCGTACTCAGCCAGCAGGACCGCCTGATCGCCATCGCCGAACCCATTGTCCCGCGCACCTACCAGCCCGTAATCGTCCTCGAAGCCGAAGCGTAGAATCTTTCCGCTCGCAAATGATCTGCTGCGATGGCATTGTCTTTCCTTCGCAAGCTTCCAGGGATTCCGCTACGCATCAAAAAACTTCTGCAGGCGCCGCACGCCTTCCTGAAATTCCTGCTGCGGCGTGATTAGGCTGAGCACAAGAAAGCCATCCTTCGAAAAATTAAAAAAGTGGCCGGGATGCACCAGCACCGACCAACGTTCGAGCAGATTGACGGCCAGAGCCTCGTCCGTGCCGGTGACCGGCACGCGCAGAACGGCGTACCAGCCGCCTTCGCGGTCCAGGCGTGTCAGAAGGCTGGACTGGCCGAGCGCGGCGTCCAACACGGCAAGATTTTCCGAAATTCTCCGCTGCAATTGCGATTGCAACCCGTGCCGGAGCGCGAGAAATTCCGGCAGCGCCAGTTGCACCGGCGCGCTGGGTGAAAGATACGTGTCCGCGATGATCTCCAAACGCTCGACGGCAATGCGAACCGCGTCTTGCGGGCCGCTGACGACGGTCCAGGCGAGTTTCATCTGCGGCAGCAGGGAAATTTTCGACAGGCCGCTGAGCGTGAACGTGAGCGCCCAGTCCTGCAGAGCAAACGTCCGCGGCGGCTCCGGCCCGCCGGCATAATCGAGGAACACTTCATCGGCCACGATGGCCATTTCCCGCGCGGCGCAGATTTCCGAAAGCTCCGCCGCTTCGCGCGGCTTTACGAACGAGCCGGTGGGATTGTTGGGATGCACCACCAGCACGGCCCGCGAACGCGGCGTCAGCGCCGCGCGCAGCGAAACGAAATCGATTTGCCAGCCGTGATCGTACAGCAGCGGATAGGGAACCAGGCGAATGTCGGCGAGGTCGGCTAGAAATTCAAACAGCGGATAGCTGGGCGCGGGAACCAGGATTTCGTCGCGTTCTTCGCACAGCAACCGGAAAATGTGGCTGTAGGCTTCGCTGGTGCCCGAGGCCAGCAAAACATGCTCCGGATCGACGGGCCGTCGCGAACCGCCGAATCCGCTGCGCCCGCCGTAGTATTCCGCAACCGCTTCGCGCGCCTCGCGCAAACCCTTGCTCTCCGGACGATATGCCAGCGCGCGGGGATTGGCGAGCGCCGCGAGGATTTGCTGTTCAGGGTACGCCAGGCCGCATGCGGTGGGATTGGAGACGGTCAAATCCAATTCTTCCCTGCCGGCTTGCCGGTGCGCATCCAGCGCCCGCGTAAACCGGTTCGGATCGAGCCGCCAATTTGTGCGCGATGTAAACATTCATTCGAAATGAATCAGCACGATTTCCGGAAACGTTCCCAGACGCATGGGCGGACCCCACGTTCCGGCGCCGGAGGAAGTATAAACCGCCAGGCCGCCGAAACGATGTAATCCATAGGCAAACTCGCCGTAAATGCGCGAAACAATCAGCGTAAACGGAAAGAACTGCCCCCGGTGCGTATGCCCGGAAAGCTGCAGAGAAAAACCCGCCTCGGCCGCGATGCGCAGGCGGTCCGGTGTGTGCACGAGCAGGATGCTGGCCACGTCACGATCCAAACCCGCATGCTGTAGAGCCGCGCGGAATTTTTCCTCGCTGGTCGAGTCCCGGTAATCCACGCCGACAATCTGCAAGCCATCCAGAATAATCTTTTCGTTCTTCAATGTGCGGATACCGGACAGTTTCACGGCGTCCAGGTATTTCTCCGAGCTGGAGAATTGCTCATGATTCCCCGTCACGAAATAGCTGCCGAGCGGCGCGGAGAATTTCGCCCAGGGTTCGGCAAGCCGGGGCGCGTCAATGGCCACCCCATCGTACAAATCCCCGGGGATAAACAGCACATCGGGCTGGAGGCGATTCAGGATGCCGACGATGCGGCGGAGAAATCCGCGGTTGCGGATGTGGCCGAGATGCAGATCGCTCACCAGCGCCGCCGTGCGGCCGCGCCACGACGCCGGGAGATTGGGCAGCTTGACGGTGATTTTTTTTACGCGTATTCGCGCCGCGTTTCCGATGGCGTAAATGCCCAGCAGCAGGGCCACGCCGAACAGCGAGCCGGCCAGCGGCCGCCGCTGCATCCGCACGCCAAACATCAGGGGCGCCAGATAAACGATCCAGCACACGCACGCGGCGAGAAAAAAGTAAGTGACGACGCCAAGCCACAGCGCGGCAATCGCGTAAATCATCCGCGCCGCGAAATTGAAATACCGGCGCGCCAGGAAGGAAGTCCCCACAAAACTGATGGCTAGAAGCGCCAGGGCCGCACGCAGTTCAACGGTGCGGGCAAAACTCAGCGGCCCCCAGAAAAACACCAGCGTGCCGTACACGGCAAGATGCACCAGCAGCAGAACCAACTGGACGACGGCCACAAACCTGAACATTCTGATGCGCACTTTATGGCGTCCCCGATAAATGATTTTGCGATGCAGTGTTCATCGAAGACGCGCGCAACCCGGCGAGCGGCATTTTTAGCGGGTGAAAGTTCCTGTTTCCCAATTTCCCTGATTCCCCAGTTTATTGGTGCTGGTGATTTTCCGGTTTCTGACCTGTAGATTTAATTTCTCCGGAAGTTTCGATTTCCAGATCGTCCATCTGGCTTTTCGGGTTCAGTTTTTCCATTTCCTTGGCTTCCTCCGCAGTCATCTTGGGCAGATGGCGGATGAAAAGAACGAGTTGCCAGCTTTCGTCATCCTGATCGAGGTGCGGGTCTCCCCACGCCGGCATTCCCGTGAGCCGCACTCCGTTTCGAATGATGTAGTAGAGTTCGCCGTCGGTAAGATTCTGGGTAGCGGGCAGGCGCATGTCGGGAGGCTTGGGATACAGGCCATCACCCATCTCCGTATTTCCACTGCCATCATTCGCGTGGCACGTGGCGCAGTGGTCGGCCCAGTGGGCGCGGGCGTCGGCCATGACGGCGGGCGTGGCGCTCCCGATCCACGGATTCTCTTCCTGCTTCGCATCGCGAGGAATCGACAGGTCGCGAATGGTGCGCGCAACGTAGGTCTCCAGCGCGGAAGGAGCCTCGCGGGTGCTAAAACCACGGCGAATCACGCGGATGCCGTATACCAGCGCGCCAATCATCATCACCAGCAGGAGCAGGAGCCCTGTTTTCCACATTTTCATTTCAATTCTCCCTTACCGACCATAGAGAACGGGGCCCACAACAAAACAGGCTGGATAAGCCAGAAGCGATCTCATCAATGTCCGCGGAGGGTCCATGCTCCACGCTTCAGGGGCTAAAGCCCGGATCTTCTTGCAGTTTTAATGTCGCGGCTGAAGCCGCGACCCGCAACGCACATTTGACTCACAAAGCACTTCTATAAGGTGGCTTCCAGACAAAGGGTAGCATGGCTGCCTGCGCCGCGGCCCTTTCAAACATCGCGGGTGTGTTCGACGCGCGTGCCGAGGCCGCCCGGGGAGAGGGCGGGAGATTCAATGCCGTCGGCCGGCCGGATTTTGGGGGATCAGTGCGTTACCGGCTTATCGGATTCGACCTTGCCGTCACGAACGTGAATGATGCGGTCGGCGCGCTGGGCAACATCGTATTCATGAGTCACCAGAATAATGGTGTTGCCTTGGCTGTGCAGCCGCTCAAACAGGGCCATGATTTCATCGCCGGTCTTCGTGTCCAGGTTCCCGGTAGGTTCGTCGGCGAGCACGATGGAAGGCGAATTCACCAGGGCGCGCGCAATCGCCACGCGCTGGCGTTGCCCGCCGGAAAGTTCATTCGGCTTGTGCTGCATCCGCTCGGTCAGGTCCACCGCCTCCAGCGCGCGTTTCGCCTTGGCGATGCGCTCCTCCACCGGAGTGCCGCTGTAGATCAGCGGCAGCTCGACGTTATGCAAAGCAGTGGCGCGGGGCAGAAGGTTGAACGTCTGAAACACAAAACCAATTTCCTTGTTGCGGATGTACGCGAGTTCGTCGTCATTCAGGTCATTCACCAAGCGCCCGGCCAGCCAATATTTCCCCGACGTGGGCGTATCCAGGCACCCGATCAGATTCATCAGCGTGGATTTGCCGGAACCCGAGGGTCCCATGATGGCCACGTATTCTCCGCGCCGGATCACGATATCGATCCCTCGCAGGGCATGCAGCTTTTCCGCGCCCATTTCGTAAGTCTTCCAAAGCCCTTCGGTCTGGATGGCAATCCCCTGATCGACCAGGTCCTGGCGAAACGAATCCGGCGAGATGGCTGGAGTAGGCATCATTGCATTCCTTGGGGTCGAACAATTTTAACTTTCATCTGTCACTTTCGGCGGAGAGTTGTCGACTTTCACGCGGGCATCCGGCTTGAGGGTACGCAGAGCCTTGTAGCTTCCCGTAATGACCTGGTCGCCTGCTTGCACGCCGTTCAAAACTTCGATGTCGGTTACGCCAATGATCCCCGTGGCCACCGGAACAAACACGGCTCGCCCGCTCCGGACGACGAAAATCCCTTGTACTTCGTCCTGATCTCCCACAACACTCATTAATGGAGATGCCGCCGAAGCGGAATCAGATGCCGGGTGGTCCGCAGCCAGCGAGATCGAATCGTTTCCGGACCGCTTTGCGGCTTCCTGCAGCTCCTTTTTCATGCGCATGGCAAGCGCCTGAATGGGGATTGTCAGCACATCCTTTTTATGGGCGGTAATGATCTTGGCGGTTGAGGAGAGCCCGGGGCGCAAGCCCTTCGGCGGATTCTGCAGCGTGACGACCACCTTGAAATCCTTTGCTTCCTGATTCCCCGTGGTGGATTGCGTGGATGCCAGGCCCGAGCTGCGAAGGACCGCCTGCGTGCCGACTTCGGTGACCTTGCCCGCGAAATATTTTCCGGGAAGCGCGTCGATGGTGACTTCCGCTTGCTCGCCAACCCTCACGCTGGCAATGTCGGTTTCATCCACCATGACTTCCGAGGTCACCACGGACATGTCGGAAATCGTCATCAGGTAGCTGCCCGTGGCATTCTGTATTCCGGGAACCACATTTTCCCCCACGCGCACCGCAATGTAAGTCACCACGCCATTGATCGGAGCGGTATACGTGGTTTTCCGCAGGACATCGCGCAGGCGCGCCAGCATTGCCTGGCTCTGCTCCAGTGCGGAACGCGCCTGGCTGAGCTGCGCGCGGCCTTGCGCGGCGCGCGCCTTCGCGGATGCCAGGGCGGCGACGGCGCTATCGAAGGCGGCTTTCTGGGTATCATAATCCTGCTTGGGAATCAGGCCGGCCTTGAACAATGCCTGACCGCGTTGCCAGTTGAGCTTGGCGTGCTCCAAATCCGCCGCGCGCGACTTGATGTCGGCCTGCGCCGAAACGTCATTCGCCTGCGCGGCTCTGATTCCCGCCTCGGCCGATTGAATGCTGGCGCGCTGCGCTTCCACGTCCGCGCGGGGTTGGACGCTTTCCAGGCGCAACAGCACGTCGCCCTTCTTTACCTCATCGCCCTCTTTCACGACAATTTCCGTGATCTTGCCGATGCCCTCGCCCAGCACGTTGGTGTACGTCAGGGGCTTCACTTCGCCCGACGCGGTAACCACCGAGGTCAGGTCCTGCCGCACCACCGGGGCCGTCTGCACGGTAACGACGCCCTTATTGATCTGCCAGGAGGCAAACCACCATCCGCCCGCCAGAATTGCAGCGACACCTGCACCGATCCCGATTTTTCTCCACGTGTTCATGCCTTTACAGCCTTGAGCCTCTTGCCCGAGCAGTGCCTTGCAACACAAGCATCTGAATTCATTGCGTAGATCATTACGCAGACCATTGCGCAGAGAAGGTCCCCATCGTTTCCCGGCGACACAATTGATTCAGCACAGTCATCCGAAGGATCCTGCGAGCAGGTTGCGGAGTGATGGCTCATGAGGCACCGACTCTCCGGCCCAGTCAGATGCACGGGACGTGCCCCACTCAACATGAAATCTTACCGTCAATTTCAGGCGGAACAAAGGCATTTGCTTCCAGTCTCTTATCGATTCCGCTAACAGCGGAATCTCCGGCCGCTATGGGTGCGCCCGGGCACCCACGAAACCGGATGGGGCCGGGCAACCCGACAGCGCCCTCCTAGTTCTTAGTACTCGTCAGTGCACATCGCGCGGCACGTGGCGCGCGGGCGGGCCCGCTTTTAACGTTATTTATGTCCAGGGACAGCAACCTGCCAGGTGGCTCCCAGGCGGGCGCGCAGGGCCATAAAGCACGTGATTTGCGACGATTCCACGATTGACGGTTGACAGACCGGGGGATAGAATCTAGCTTCCGAATTAGGGGCGAGGTCGTTATCGAGGTCATTGTTATGAAGCGCTTGGGCCGAATTCCGTTTTTAATACTATTGAGCGGGGCATTGCTGCTGCCCGGCAGTGCGTATGCCAAGAAAAAGAGCCAGCAGGATTCCGGAAAGAAATCGGAAAAAAGCCCCAAGAATTTAAAGAAGCTCGAAAAGGAGCTTGCCACCCCATACAAAAAGTGGCTGGAAGAAGAGGTTCCTTACATCATCACCGATGAGGAACGCACCGCTTTCCTGCAATTACAAACCAACGAGGAGCGCGAGCAGTTCATCGAGGCCTTCTGGCAGCGCCGCGACCCCACCCCGGACACCGTCGAAAACGAGTATAAGGATGAGTATTACCGCCGAATCGCCTATGCCAATGAACGATTTGCGTCCGGAGTCCCGGGCTGGCGGACCGATCGCGGGCGCATTTACATCATCTGGGGACCGCCCGACGAAATTGACTCTCATCCGACTGGCGGAACGTACAACCGCCCCATGAGCGAGGGTGGCGGAACCACCACCACATATGCTTACGAGGATTGGACATATCGATACATGGAAGGGATCGGAAGCAACATCACCATCGAATTCGTGGATCCCACCGGTACCGGCGAATATCATATGACCATGGATCCGGGCGAGAAGGATGCGCTCAAGGAAGTGCCCGGAGGCGGAGCAAGCATGATGGAACAATTGGGCATGTCCAACCAGGCGGCCCGGTTCACTCGAGGCGACGGTTCCACGGCGCCGGTGGGAATGATGGGCAACAACGGCCTGGAAAGCCAAAGCGAGTTCAGCCGTCTCGAGCAGTTTGCCAAGGTGCAGGTGGCCCCGCCAGTGAAGTTTAAGGATCTGGAAGAGATCGTCAGCTCGCGAATTCTCCGCAACCAGATTTCGTTCGACTACCGGTACGATTTTTTGCGCATTGCAGGCGACACCGTCCTTGTCCCGATAACGGTGCAGATTCAGAACAAGCAATTGACATTTAAGGATCGCGACAGCGTATCTTCGGCAACGCTCAACCTTTTCGGGCGGATTACCACGCTGACCGGGCGCGTGGTGCAAACGTTTGAAGACACCATCCAGCGCGATTTCCCGGATTCCCTGCTGCAATCCTCGCTGAAGGGATATTCCATCTATCAGAAAGCGGTTCCGCTGCGTCCCGGCCTGTACAAGATGGATCTGGTCATCAAGGACGTAAACAGCGGAGACGTGGGCGTACTCAACGCGCGCCTGCCGGTTTCTCCCATTCCGGACGACAGACTGGGCGCCAGTTCGCTGATTCTTGCCGATGAGCTGGAACCGGTTTCCTCCAAGGACATCGGCATCGGGCAGTTCGTGCTGGGCGCAACCAAGGTTCGTCCCAAGCTGGATGGCAATTTTCACGTGAATCAGCCCCTCGGCATTTATATGCAGCTCTACAATTTGACGGTGGATAAAAAGACTAACAAGAATGATGTGTCACTCGACCTGAAAGTCACCCAGGGACAACGCACGGTGTCAGACCAGGTGGAAACGGGCGCGCAGCTCAAACAAAATGGCGATCAGATTACGTTCCAAAAAGTGATTGCCCTCAAAACGATGCCGCCGGGCAAATACAAACTGGAAATCCTGGCGACCGATCACCTGAACAACCAGACGGTGTCCCGTACGGCGGACTTCACCGTGACGCCGCCGTCGGAGAATGATGTGGCTGTAAACGGAACCTCCGGGAGGTAGCCAGTCCCCATGAAGCGGATTTGTAAAACTCTGGGGTGCGTGTGGGTTATCATCCTGGCTCTCTCTGTGTCTGCAGCCGCAAAACAAAGAGATGGCACTCTTTCCGGCGTAATTCTGGACCCGTCGGGCCTGCCGCAGATGGGCGCCACGGTTCGGCTCATTTCCGAAGACGGCGGCGGCCGGATTGTCTCTCAACTGCTCTCCAACCAGCATGGCGCGTTTTATACCAATCACCTCAAACCGGGCAAGTATTCGGTGCGCGTATCCCTTACCGGGTTCCTGCCGGCCCTGGAACGCCACGTCGCCGTGATGGCCGATTTGACGACCGTGCTGCGCGTACAGATGGATTCGATATTCGCTTCGCTGGACTCGCTCCGCCGCAAGCCGGTTGCGCCCATCGAACCGGACGACTGGAAATGGGTTCTGCGATCTTCGACCGCCACACGCGCCATTCTGCAATGGCGTGACTCCGATTCAACCCTCACGGCCAGCGCAATGGGCTCCGAAATGCCCAGAACCAGGATCCCGCACGGCATGGTTCAGATTACGAATGGGTCGGTGCGGCCGGGCTTTTCATCGCAACTTCCCGACTCCCCTGCCACGGCATTGTCTTACGACCAGCAACTCGGAAGATTGGGGCGCATACTGCTTGCCGGTCAAATGAACTATGCACGGGGCACTTCGGGGACGTTTGCCAGCGTCTGGCTGCCCTCCGGCACGGCGGAAAACGGTCCGCAAACTGTTTTTGTGATGCAGCAATCCAAGGTCGGCGTGGATGGTCTGGCCTTTCAGGAGTTGCGCCTCGATCACACCGAGCAGCTTTCACTTAGTGATCGCCTGTCTTTGCTCGCCGGCGCCGAGTATTTGCGCGCCGGCATCGTTACATCGGTCTCGACGGTGCGTCCGCACGCCCAACTGGATGCCAAACTTCATCCCGGCTGGGCGGCATCCTTCATCGTTGCTGGAAATCCTCCGTCGGCCCAGTGGGGGCAGACAGGACCTCTGCAATCCGCCCTGGCGGAGCTGAACAGCCTTCCACCGGTCCTTTTTCATGATGGCGCCCCGGTCCTCGAAGGTGGCTGGCATGAGGAGTTGTCGCTCAAGCACAAGCTGACGAGCGGCGCGAAGCTGGAAATTGCCGCGTTTCACGACTCCGTGAGGCACCAGGCAATTCTCGGATCCGGCCCCGCGGCCAGCCCCGAATTCCTGCAGGACGCCTTCTCGAGCGCGTTTCTTTACGACGGCGGCAAAACAAGTTCCTGGGGCACGCGCCTCGCTTTTCAAAAGAAACTGTCCGACAACCTGGAATTTACCGCACTATATTCCTGGGCGGGCGCGCTTTCTCCAACCGGCGCGTTGAATGCCGCTTCTCCGGATCTTCGCGACAACATCGCCACGCAGAGTCACCACAGTGTCGCTGCCCGCATTTCCGGAAAGCTGCCTCGTACGAACACACAATTTACAGCGAGTTACAAGTGGGTCTCCGGCACAACGCTTTCGCGCATGGATGCATTCGGCGAGGCAATGTACCAGATCGATCCCAATCTTCGTCTTTCCATTCGCCAGCCTCTGCCCTGGATGAACGGGCGCTGGGAGGCGTTGGCGGATTTCAGCAATCTTTTGGCGCAAGGATACGTGACGACGACAGGCCAGGATTCTCAAGTCGTCTTTGTACCTGTTTTGAGGTCGTTCCGGGGTGGGGTTAGCTTTCTGTTCTAGGGGTGCGCACTTTATTAAAATCGGGAACATACCTTTCATAAATGGAAGGATGGTATTCCTGTCCCCTCTCCCCGCATTTATTTTCTTTGTATGCGCTAGTATTTCCGGCAGTTAAGATTTTTGGATAATCTAAACTATTTGGAAGCAGGGTTGCCTCGCACCGATGCATATGGGGCGTAGCAGGGGAATCGGTGAACGCTACAATCAATGACAGCCTGAAGATCCGGTTGGGAGCGGCCGTACTTGCCCTCACGACCCTGGCAGCCATTGTCTTTGGAATCATCAACTTCCAACAACGCGCCATTTTTGCAGTCCCCGACGATGGGGCGTCCTGGATTGACTCGGCCTCCGGAGTTATCGCCTGGCATATTTCTCCAAACTCTCCCGCAGCGAGTGCCGGGATTCGTACCGGGGACAATCTGCTGGCCATCAATGATGCGCCCATACACACTTCGATTGATGTAACCAAGCGCCTGTGGCGCATCGGATTGTGGTCCCAGGCGCATTACCGGATCAAGCGGGCCGGAAAGACATTTGAAGCCCAGCTCGTCATCCAGCCGGCCCAGCGGCCTGTCTCCATCGAAAATTATTTGCGCGTAGTGGGGCTGCTCTATCTGTTCATCGGGCTGTTCATTTTTGCGAGGCGTTGGAATGCCACTCGCGCCGTGCATTTCTATGTCTTTTGCCTGGTTTCCTTCATTCTGTATTCGTTCCAGTACACCGGGAAACTGAGCGTATTCGACTGGGAAATCTATTGGTCGGGAATTGTAGCCGGGCTCCTGCAGCCTGCGTTGCTGCTGCATTTCGCTCTGGTGTTTCCGGAACGCCGGCCTGCTTCCCGATGGAGGGCAGCGAAGCTGGCCGCGATTTACGGCATCCCGGGAGTCCTTCTGCTGGTTCGTGTCCTGGTCAGCCTGGGCGGGTTGGGTTTCATGCCCTCGGTGGGGGCGCGCATTCTCCTCGATCAGCTGGACCTGGCATGCCTGGGCATCTACTTCCTGCTGGCCGCCGTAGTGTTTGTGAATAGCTACCGCCGCGCGTCCTCGGGGATCCTGCGGCAACAGTTGAAATGGGTCACGGTGGGAGCGTTGGCGGGGATTCTTCCCTTCCTGCTGTTTTACGTGGTGCCGTATTTTCTGGGCGTCGTGCCCAGGCCGTGGATGAATTTCTCCGCAGTTTCCCTGGTATTCATCCCGCTGTGTTTCGGCTATGCCATCATCCGCTACCGCCTGATGGACGTGGACATCATATTCAAGCGAGGGCTGGCGTACACGGCGGCGAGCGGCGGGGTTGTGGCCGTGTATATCGCGCTGGTCGCGGTGATTGGGGCGCTGTTCCACACGGCGTGGCCCTCCGGGATGATGGGCGGGGTAATCGCGATCGTCGTCGCTGCGTTCCTGTTCCAGCCTTTTCGGGACTGGATTCAGGCGCGCCTGGACCGGTTCTTTTACAGGGACCGCCTCGACTATCGCCGGACCCTGATTGAGTTCGGGCGAACGCTGACCTCGGAAGTGCGCTTCGATCCGATGCTCGCCTCGGTGATGGATCGCATCTCGCAGGCGCTGCTGGTGGACCGCCTGGCGATTTTCATCGAGGACGAAGCCCGTCCGGGCGCCTACCGGCTGACGCGCTCGATGGGCGTGCGCTATGCCGGGCCGCTGGATCTGAGTTTTCTGAACGCGGAGAAAAACCCGTTCGAACATGGCGTATTGTTTTACGAATCGGCGCGCGCCGCCCGCGAATCCGCCCCTGCGGTCCGCCAGACGCTTGAGCAGCTGGATCTGAACTATTTTATTCCGTGCCAGATTCGCGATCATGCCGTGGCCGTGCTGGGCGTGGGCAAAACGGTCGACGGCGATTTCCTGTCCAGCGAGGACGTCGAACTTCTCTTCACCATTGCCGGATACCTGGCCATCGCGCTGGACAACGCGCAGCTCTATACCTCGCTCGAACAGAAGGCCGCGCAAATCGAGCGGCTCAAGGACTTCTCGGAAAATATCGTCGAATCGCTCAACGTGGGCGTGTTGGCCGTTGATCTGAATGACCAAGTGGAATCGTGGAACACGCAACTGGAGCGGCTGATTGGCGTGCCACGCCAGCAGGCCGCCGGCCGCAAACTGGAAGAGGTGCTTCCGCCCGAACTGATGGTCGAAATCGCGGCGCGCGCCGGCGATGAACGCGTTTCCAGCCTGTACAAATTCCGCATGCGCAACCGCGACGGGCAAAACCTGGTGGTGAACGTTTCGATCGCGCCGCTGGTTGGGAAATCGGGCGAGCGCATCGGGCGGCTGATCCTGGTGGATGACATCACGCAGAGAATCCGCCTGGAAGAGCAGATGGTGCAGACCGAAAAGCTGACTTCCCTGGGCCTGCTGGCCGCCGGGGTGGCCCACGAAGTGAACACGCCGCTTGCGGTGATCTCCAACTACATTCAGATACTGGCCAAGCAGCTGCCCAGCGGAGATCCGCGCCACCAGCTGATCGAGAAAGTGGTCAAGCAGACGTTCCGCGCCAGCGAGATCGTCAACAACCTGCTGAATTTTTCGCGCACCGGCGCGGCGGAATTCACCGAGGTGAACCTGAACGCCGTGGTCGAGGAAACGCTATCCCTGGTCGCGCATCCGTTTCGGACGGCGCATGTGCAGGTCGCGCGAAACCTGCAGCGGGAATTGCCGCCC
The DNA here is from genome assembly GCA_035533775.1 of Candidatus Dormiibacterota bacterium. Taxonomy (GTDB): domain Bacteria; phylum Acidobacteriota; class Terriglobia; order Acidiferrales; family UBA7541; genus Palsa-360. Next base: position 25,040 of record DATLTA010000155.1, read on the forward strand.
GTCCTGGGCTCCAACAACAAGCTGCAGCAGGTTTTCCTGAACCTGTTCATGAATGCGCGCGACGCCATGCCCTCCGGCGGAAAGATTCAGATCCGCACCGCGTCGCACAACGGCTCGGTCGAAATTGAGATTACGGACTCCGGTTCCGGCATCCCGCAGGAAAATCTGCACCGCATCTTCGATCCTTTTTTCACCACCAAATCGTCTGGCCGCGGCACAGGCCTTGGACTTTCCGTGAGTTATGGCATTATCAAGGAGCATGCCGGGAAAGTGGATGTGCGCTCGGCGCAGGGCAAAGGAACATCCTTCCGGCTGGAATTCCCGGTTGCACGGAAAGCGGTTCATGTCTAAAGGCTCCATACTGGTCGTCGATGACGAATCCGAAATTCGCGAGGGCCTGGAACTTCTGCTCAATACCGAGGGCTACACGACATCGAGCGCGGAAACCGGCGAGGCCGGCCTGGCGCTGCTCGAGGAAAAGCCGTTTGACCTGCTCCTGCTTGACGTCAGCCTGCCCGACCGCAACGGGCTGGACTTGCTTCGCGAAATTCATCGCCGCGATCCGAATCTTTCCGTCATTCTGATCACCGCCTACGGCTCGATTGACATGGCGCGGGCCGCCTTCAAAAGCGGCGCAGAGGACTACATCACCAAGCCGTGGTCGAACGATGAATTGATTTTGCAGGTTGCGCAAGCGATCGAGGGCCGGCGGCTGCGCGAAGAAAACGTCCAGCTCAAGCGCGCCCTGAAACAGCGCTACAACTTTCCCAATATCATCGGCAAGGGTGAAAAGATGCTGGCCGTGCTCGATCTGGTCAGCCAGGTCGCGCCTTCCCGCTCCACCGTGCTGATCCACGGGGAAAGCGGAACGGGAAAAGAGCTGATCGCCAAGGCCATTCATTCCGCGTCCACGCGGGCGGACAAAGCCTTCGTTCCGATCAATACCGGGTCGATCCCCGTCGATTTGCTGGAATCGCAGCTCTTCGGCCACGTGAAAGGCGCATTTACCAGCGCGGTGGCCTCCAAAAAAGGGCTGTTCGAGGTTGCCGATCAGGGCACGATTTTTTTTGACGAGATTTCCACGATTGGCCCGGAAACACAGGCCAAGCTGCTGCGCGTGATTCAGGAACGCGAATTCATGCGCCTGGGCGGCACGGAAACCATCAAAGTCGATGTCCGCATCATCGCTGCCTGCAACGTGCAACTGCTGAACCTGGTTCGCGAAGGCCGCTTCCGCGAAGACCTCTACCACCGCCTGAATGTGATCGCCATCCCGCTGCCTCCGCTGCGCGATCGCCGCGAGGATATTCCCCTGCTGCTGGAACATTTTCTGAAAAAATTCTGCGAGGAGAACGGCCGCGCGCTGGCGCGCTTCACTCCGGCGGCGCTGAAGCTGCTGGTCGATTACGACTGGCCGGGAAACGTGCGCGAGCTGGAAAACGTGGTCGAGCGCGCCGTGGTTCTTTCCTCGCAGCCGCTGCTGGATACCGACCTGTTGCCGGAAAGCGTGCGCATGAAGGAGTCGATCGGAGGCATACGCCTCCATCTTTCCGAATTCGTGCCGCCGCTGCCGGGCGAGCCCGGGGCGCGCGCCGGCGCTGACAGCGCCAAAACTTCGCTGTTTCAAATTATGGATGAAATCGAGCGCCGCGTGATTTGCGACATGATGGACCAGACGGACTGGAATCAGACCGAAGCCGCGGAACAATTTCAGATTCCGCTTTCGACGCTCAATCAGAAAATCAAGCGCCTGGGAATCGATGTGCGACGGCGGGGCGTGTTCCGGACGGGCACCGGAGAATCCTCGGCGTCCGTCACCGGAAAATAATCAGGATTTCCGATTATCCCGAACCACTGCGTCCTTCAGGTCGGCGCCATCCATTTTCACGTCGGTCAGATCGATTTCACGGAAGCTGGCGAGCGCCAGGTCCGAGCCGGAAAAATCCGCGCCACGAAGATTCGCCTGCCGGAGGACGGTTCCCCGCAGAATCGTTTTGTGCAATTTCGCCGAGCGCAAATCGCCGCGAAACAGTTCGGTGCCGCTCAGATCGGCCTCGCTGAGGTCCGCGCCTTCCAGCCTGGTTTCCGTAAAGTCGCAACTGCGCAGGTCCGCCTTCCGCAGGTCCGCTTTGCTCAAATCGGCAAAACTCAGCTTGCTCCCCCGCAGGTCGGCTTTCTGAAGGTTGCATCCCACCAGGATCGCCCCCGTCAAATCGCGTTTTCGTAGGTCTTGTTTGGAAAGGTCGGCGCCGGAAAGATCGGCGCGCTCGCCGCCCGGTTGCCCTTTATGGTATTTCGCGTGTGCATCCAGAATGTCGCTCAGCTGCTTGCCGTTGTGTCGAATGTTCGTCACCTTTCTCGATCCGCTTGCGTTGCCCGAAAATCATTCGGGCAGCCCCTTGCTCTGTCCTGGCACTGTGTTCCGGCCGGAATTGGCTCTTGGGAGCCTCTATTCTACCGGATTCAGGCAGGCGAGCAAACAGCGAGTGATGCCCTGGAAAAACACCGCATTGTGGCGGCTGGCGGCGCGGAATCCGTGGCGGTTGCCGGCCGAAAATCGCGCAGATACCTCGCCGCGCGAACCTGTGATAACTTGGGCCTGGCATGATTCTGACGGACAAATTCAAAATGCGCGCGCGCGCATGTCTCCAGCACATCGTATTGCCGGAGGGCGAAGATCCGCGCATCGTTTCCGCCGCCGCAGCAATTACCCGGGAAAATTTTGCGAAAATCACGCTGCTCGGCCGGAAAGAGAGGATCGAATCGGTCGCGGCGGATCTGGGTGTGGCCCTGCATGGCGTGGCGTGCATCGATCCAGCCGCGAGTCCAAGGATCGATGCGTATGCGCAGATGTATTACCAGCGCAGGCGGGCGCGCGGCGTCTCGCTGGAAGAATCGATTGAGGCGGCGCGGCGGCCATTGTACTTCGCCGCTCTGGCCGTGGCCGCCGGGGATGCGGACGCCACCGTGGGTGGCGCGGCCAGCACCACGGCCGAAACGGTGCGCGCGGCCCTGCACGCGATTGGCCTGGCGCCGGACGCGAAGCTCCTTTCCAGCTTTTTCGTCATGCTCATCCCGCAGCGGCCGGAACTGGATCTGGGGCCCTCCGGGGCGCTGCTGTTTGCCGATTGCGGGGTCGTGCCGGATCCCAATGCCGAGGAACTCGCGGAGATCGCGCAGGCCACGGCGGAAAATGCGCGCGCGCTGCTCGATGTGGAACCCCGCGTCGCGCTGCTTTCGTTTTCCACCAAAGGTTCGGCCGGCGGCACGCGCGTCGAAAAGGTTCGCGAGGCCTTGCGCATATTGAAAGCCCGCGCGCCGGAGATCGCCGCGGACGGCGAACTGCAGGCCGACGCCGCCCTGATACCGCAAATCGGCCGTTGCAAGGCTCCTGGCTCCGAGGTCGCGGGCCGCGCCAACGTACTGATTTTCCCCGATCTGGATTCCGGCAATATCAGCTACAAGCTGGTCGAAAGGCTGGGAGGCGCGCAGGCTCTTGGCCCGATCCTTCAGGGGTTGGACAGGCCGTCCAACGATCTTTCGCGCGGGTGCTCGGCCGAGGACGTTGCCAACGTTGTGGCGATCACAGCGCTGCAAGCCATCGCGCGGCGGGAACAATCCATGGAACCGCGGGTGCCCGCGGATTCACACGGATAAATAGAAAAAGAAACGCACGGCATTTCCGGGAATAAAAATGACGGCAACGCGGCATCGCGATCGCAGTTTTTCCTTCCAGCCATTCCTTCACGGATTCTTCGTCCTGCTGTGCGCGGTTGCGTGGTTGCTCCCACCTGCAGTTCATGCACAGGATGAGGCGGCACAGGAAATCGCGGTGAATCTGGCCGAGGGGCGCGTCGTCATTTGCCCCGCGAAGAACGGTATCATCGTGGCCACAATCGATCAGCACAGCGAACCCGGCTCCCGGCCTCCCGCCGTGGCGATGCTCTCCTCGCTTCGCGCGGGCGTGATGCTGGGCGCGGTCGAGTGGGTGCATCCCGATTCCCCTGATTCCAAAGATCAGCCTATTCGCCTCGATCAGGAATTCCCAAACCTTGCCGCCGCGGCACTAAGGATTCCCCGAGGCCAAAGCGATTCCAACACCGCGAGCGACCTTGAGGCCATCGGCGTCTCCGTGCTCGAACGCCTTCGCCAGGTTGCCGCCGAGCTGCATCACAAGATCAATCTTGGAGAGGATGAGCCCTTGCTTCGCCTCGTGCTCGCCGACTATGTGCAGAATTACGGTCCCGAGGTCTGGGTGCTGGACTACCGCGTCCGTCAGGACTCGCTCGGCAACGACTACTGGAGGACGCGCATTCTGCGCCCGAGCTATAACCAGCTCTATCCTCCCGTGAAGGGCCAGCCGCACACGCTCATCGAGGTGCGCTATCCCCCGGAGAACCGGGCCCAGGGCGCGCCGGAACTGCTTGACCTGTTGCGGCAGAATGATCCGCGCCTGGCGAGCATTCGCTCCGCAAATAAGGAATTGGAGAAGTCCGTGACGCTCGTCGCCGAAGGACGCAGCCAGAAATCCTCCGCCGCAAGCGATATTGATTTTCTGAAGGCGGCTCTCCCGGCGGTGATCCCTGCAAAAACGAAGATCACCATGGCGCTGGTGGATTTTGATCGAGGTTTTCAGTGGGTCCTGCGGCCGCCGAAGCCTGCCGCTCCGGCTCCCAACAGTCAGACGCCGCAGGAGCCCGAGAGGCCCACATTGATGCGAAAATAGGGCCTTGACGGTTGCAGAAGCATTTCCATGCGCCTGATTTTCCAACATCCATGCCACAGGCCAAAACATCCGGGAACCGCAATTCGCTCCCTGCGTGAGGATGATCTTCCCGTTGCGGACCGCATCCTGCGGGATGCAAACTATGGCGTTCCTTTGCTACTCCCGGATTCCCCGGACGGAGACGGCGCTGCCGCCGGCGCTTTCGCCATCGGTGTAAAGCCAGTCCAGCGGATAATCATGCGCACCGGCACGGGAATGTTTCCCGCATCGATGGTTTCATCCGAACTCGCGTACGCCGGGAACCACAGGTCTTTGCCGACGGGCTGGCGGTACGTTTCGAAGATGGTGAACGGGAGGGAGGGAGAAGTGACGTCACCGGTTTCGGTGACCCACTTGCCGATGGATTTCACAATGACCAGATCCCGCGTATCCACCCATACCACGCCGGAAAAATAGGCGTGCTCGCGGTTCAGGGCCCGCGGCTTGACCGAAAAATAATAGGCCGTCAGCTCGTCCAGCGGCTGCTTGCCACCATAGGTGATCACGTAGTTCGGAAGCTGCGCCGTGGTGAGCGGAAACATCGGCGTGGAGACCAGCTTTTCGTCGTCCCCGCGCTCGATATCCAGATATTGTAGCGTGGAGGCGGAGCGGTGCACCATCCTCTCATAAACTCTGC
>DATLTA010000156.1:0-5550 GCA_035533775.1 Candidatus Dormiibacterota bacterium
GGCAAAACTCACTAAAAGTTCGTGCATTTGTCCATGTCCTCTCTTGTCTTCGAGTTGTGCCTTTCGATGCGAGTCGATTTGCTGCTGGTTCCCGGGTCTAGCCCAAACCCTCCATCGCTGGAATTTCTGACGCGCTCAGAATTGTCAGAATCCATAGGAGCAGGGCAATCAGGGCGATCACTTTTGCCGACGTCGGGATTTCCGAGAGTTCCGACCACTTGGGAATGCCTCGCTGCACAATGATGGCGAAGATGACCGAAAGCACGATCATTCCCAGTTTGATGTGAAAAATGGGGTCGGGAGCCCAATCCCCCGCATCGGTTGCAAACATCAGGAATCCGGACAGGATGGCCAATACGAAGCCCGTCCAGGCCCATGGGTAAAGCTGATTGGACAGGTCATTGAGATTGCGTTTGCGTGCGGCGATGCCCATTACGCGCAGATCGATAATGGCCACGGACCCGATAAACCAAAACATCGTCAAGTAGTGAATTACGGAAACGGTGGAATACATCCAACCCGTAACGCTTAGTGTATGCACCCATCCTACATGTTCCAGTGCTTCCCACATCGAGGCGCCTCCTCAATTTAGCGCATTTAATATTGCTGCGGGTTCCGATCAAAGCCCGCACACATATCCGGCCCTTCGCTTGCGCAAAAGGCCGACTGGCATTTCCGGCCCAGCACGGTTCTCGATCATGATGTGAAGCCGGAAACCTTGCTGATCTTTACTGACCGGTCCGGTAAGGACCGGCCGGTCTCCATCGGTCTTTGCTGCCTTGGGGCGGATAAAATCCATATCGCACCCAAGTTTCCGCCTGGCAGCGCGTCCCGGCCGGGACGCATACCGTTTAAGATGCAACCCGTTGCAACACAATCCTCAGCAAAACACCAAAACGCGAGGATTGTATGTTTAAAACAAGCACAGCATCTGTGACCTAACTCACAATTGCAAGTTAAATCGATGTAAACCTGTGGAATATGGATCCGGCTGGAATTCACCCCAAGGGCGCGTGTGTCCCGCCGCGGGGGGTTCCGGCGAAGGCCATCTGCAATCGGCGTTGCCGCGCCGTACGCGCCGGTTCGCATGATAATATGGCTGTGTGCCGCGACACGGGCGCCGGCACGCACTGTCTTTAAGAGCCTGCGCATTCATGGGAAAAATCGTTTCGCAAGCAGAACTCATCGAAATTGCCTCGCGCGAAAAGCGCGCCGGGCGGCGCGTGGTGTTCACGAACGGCTGCTTTGATCTGCTGCACCCGGGCCACGTGCGGTGTCTTGCCGAGGCGCGCCGCCTCGGTGATGTATTGATTGTGGCTGTGAACAGCGACAGCAGCGTCCGCGGCAATAAAGGTCCGGAGCGTCCCCTGGTGCGGCAGCAGGACCGCGCCGAAGTCGTCGCCGCGCTGGAATCGGTCGATTACGTGACGATCTTCGATGAACCTACCCCGCGAGAACTGATTGCCGGCGTGCTCCCCGATATTCTGGTCAAGGGCGCCGATTGGGCGGCCAGCCAGGTAGCCGGGCGCGAGCAAGTCGAAGCCGCTGGTGGTCGAGTGGTTTCGATTCCACTGGCGCAGGGATACTCTACGACGAGTCTGGTGGAAAAAATTCGCAATGCCGCCACAACATCCCGGGACGCGGCAATGAAACGTCATACCTGAGCATGATTCTTCCTTCGGTTTCGGAAACTTTAGCTGCGGTGAGCCGCCATCCGGCGTTGGAATCGGCGATCGCAGCGCTTCGACAGGGCGGAGCGCGCGAGCGTCTCGCGGGACTTACGGATACGGCGAAAGCTTTTGTTGCCGGGCAAGTTGCCGCGGACCTTCGGCGCCCCACCGTAGTTCTGGTCGCGTCGGGTGCGCGGGCGGAAACCCTGGTCGCTTCGCTGCAATTCTTTTACAGCGCGCTTGCGGGACAACAGGCGACCGAGGTGGCCGTGCTTCCGGCGCTGGATGTTCTCCCCTGGCAGGACGCTTCGCCGCATGCGGAAATTCTGGAGACGCGCGCGGTCACTTTATGGCGGTACTGCACCGGGTTGACGCGTGTGCTGGTCGTGCCGGTTGCCGCGGCGCGCATGCGCCTAGCCGACGGCGCGTTTTATGCAGGGCAGGCCCGCACGCTTGCGCGGGACGCCGGCATATCGCTGGACGAACTTGTCGCGCACCTTCGCCGCGTGGGCTACGAATCCCACGACATGGTGGAAATGCCCGGGCAATTCACGGTCCGCGGGGGAATCATCGACGTTTTTCCAGCCGAAGCCGAGCGCCCGGTGCGCCTGGAGCTGTTCGGGGATTCGCTCGAGTCGCTGCGGGAATTTGACCCCAACACGCAGCGCTCGGTGCGCCCGATCGAGCGATTCACGCTTCCGCCTCTGCTCGAACGCGGGGGGAACGCATTTGGATTTGAAAATGGAAATTCTCCGGACTCTGGCATGCTTCCGCCGGCGCATTCCGTATTCGACCTGCGCGAAGACACCGTTGTAATCCTGGATGAGCCGGAAGCCATCGTGAAAGCGACCCGGGAGTATCTGGAGGCGGCGGAAGGCAATTATCAAACCTCGGAAAATAAATCCGCGGGTGACGTGGCGTCGTATTTGTTTACCGGAGATTGGGACGGGCAATTTTCAAAACATGCGCGCCTGGACCTGGAACACCTGGCGGTGACGCGCGAGGAGTTCGAAACGCGCACGCTGCAAACACAGGCGACCCCGCGGTATCACGGCAACGTGCCTGCGTTCATGGCGGAGGCGCGCGGGCGCATCGAGGCGGGCGGCCGCGTTCTGCTGGCGGCCGGAAATCTGGGCGAACTGGAACGGTACGTCGATCTTTGCCGGGAATACGAGGTTCCGTACCGGCTGGGAGATTTGGAAGAAAGCCCCACGAGCGCGCGACTTGCGGAAGATTCCTCTGCGGGCAGCGTTCCCGCCATTGTGCTCTGCCGCGCGCCATTCACCGACGGCGTGGTCTTTCTGGACGCGGGTCTGACGATTTACGGGACCGGCGATTTGTTTGAAACCATGCCGGCGGCTTCATTGTCGCGGCGGCGCCCGAAAACGGCCAGCTTTTTCAGCGATTTCTCGGAGTTGAAGGCCGGGGATTACGTTGTTCATGTGGATCACGGAATCGGGCAGTTTGAGGGGTTGCGGCAGATTGAAAATGGCGGGGCGCGCGGCGAGTTCATGCGCTTGCGCTACGCCGATGAGGCGCGACTGTACGTGCCGCTGGAACGCCTCGACCTGGTGCAAAGCTACAGGGCCGTCGAGGGGGCCAGGCCCGTCCTCGATAAACTTGGCGGCACTACCTGGACGGCGCGCAAAGCCCGCGTACGCAAGTCGGTCGAGGACATGGCCGACAAGCTTTTGAAACTCTATGCCCAACGCAAAGCCGGGCAAGGCTTCGCCTTTTCGCCCGATGGCGCGTTTCAGAGGGAATTCGAGGACGCCTTCGAGTTTGAAGAAACCCCGGACCAGGCCATCGCCATTGCCGACGTGAAGCGCGACATGGAGCGACTGCAGCCCATGGACCGGCTGCTTTGCGGCGATGTGGGCTACGGCAAAACGGAAGTGGCCATGCGCGCGGCGTTTAAAGCCGTTACCGACTCCAAGCAGGTCGCCGTCCTGGCCCCCACGACCGTGCTGGCATTTCAGCATTACGAGACGTTTCGCCGGCGCTTCGCGGCATTCCCTGTAAAAATCGACATGCTCAGCAGGTTCCGCAGTCCGCGTGAACAGAAGGAAGTCCTGGCGGCGGTGGAAGCGGGACAGTTGGATATCGTCATTGGCACGCACCGGTTGTTTTCCCGCGACGTCAAATTCCACGATCTCGGACTGCTGATTGTCGATGAAGAGCAGCGCTTTGGCGTGGCGCATAAAGAGCGGCTGAAGGAGTTGAAGCACAACGTGGATGTGCTGACGCTTTCGGCCACGCCCATTCCGCGGACGCTGAATATGTCGCTGGTCGGGCTTCGCGACATGAGCGTGATCGAAACCCCGCCGAAGGACCGCCTGGCGATCCAGACGGTGGTCGCGCCGTTTTCCGAGCCCCTCGTACGCCGCGCCATCGAGGAAGAGCTCGGAAGGGACGGGCAGGTGTTTCTGGTGCACAACCGCGTGGAGACGATCTATGCGCTGGCCGACGTGGTGAAGAAACTGGTTCCCAAGGCGCGCGTGGTGGTGGGGCACGGCCAGATGAACGAGAAAGAACTCGAGTCGGTGATGCTGAAGTTTGTGAAGGATGAGGCGGACGTTCTGGTTTCCACGACGATTGTGGAGAACGGCTTGGACATTCCGCGCGCCAACACGATTCTGATCAATCGTGCCGACCGGTTTGGCCTGTCCGAGCTATATCAATTGCGCGGGCGCGTAGGGCGATCCAACCAGCACGCCTATGCCTATCTGCTGGTTCCCGAAGACGTTTCCCTGACTCCTCTGGCGACGCGCCGCCTGGCTGCGCTCAAGGAATTCAGCGCCCTCGGTGCGGGGTTCCGCGTGGCCGCGCTGGACCTGGAGTTGCGCGGCGCGGGAAACCTGCTGGGCGGGCAACAGCACGGGCACATCAATGCGATTGGTTTTGATATGTACTGCCAGATGATGGAGCGGGCGGTTTCGGCGCTCAAGGGCGAAGAGACCAAACCCGACTTGCGCGTCACGATCAACCTGGGCCTGGATATACGCATCCCACAGGAGTACATCTCCAACGAGAATTTGCGCTTGAGGACGTACAAACGCATTGCGGGCATTGCCAACGAAGCGGAGATGGAAGAAGTGAATAAGGAACTGGCGGACCGATTTGGCTCCCCGCCGCCCGCCGTGGGCAATCTTCTCGATTATGCGTTGTTGAAAGGGTTGGCGGAAAGGCTGCTCGTTTCCGGGATCGAGCGGCGGGCCAACGAAGTGGCCGTGAAGTTTCATCCGGAAACCCCCTTGCCGCCGGAGAAGCTTGTGAGCTTGATTCGTTCCAGGGGCGAAGGATTGCGGCTGGACCCGAGCGGAACGTTGTGGATGCGGCTGGAAAAGCGCGGGCGAATCGCAGAAAGTGTTAGAAACGTGTTGCTTCCGCTGGAAACGAAGCGATAAACTTCAAAGCGAGTGAATCCTATGAAACAGCCCCCTATGAAACAGCATCGATGGTTGATTTTTCCTCTTCTCCTTTTCTTTGCTTTTTCGGCGGTGCGGGTGAACGCGCAGACCAAGAGCGTTGTGGTTGAGGAAATTGTGGCGCGCGTGAATAACGATATCATCACGCAGCATGAACTGCAGCAAGCCCGGGAGGCCTTGGAAGGTGAAGTGAAGCAGTCGTGCCAGAAATGCACTCCCGAGCAATTGCAGCAGGAGATTGCGGAGAAGGACAAGAACGTGCTTCGCGATCTGATCGATCAATCGTTGCTTGTACAGCGCGCGAAGGACACGGGGATCAACGTCGACACGGATGTCATCAAACGGCTGGACGATATTCGCCAGCAATACAAGTTGCCCAGCATGGAAGCGCTGGAGACAGAGGTTAATAAATCGGGGCAGAACTTCGAGGACTTCAAGACCCAGATTCGAAA
>DATLTA010000157.1:0-10995 GCA_035533775.1 Candidatus Dormiibacterota bacterium
ATAGATTTGCCCGGTGGGCTGGTTGTACCAGCTCGTCCAAGTGCGCCCGCCGTCCAAACTGATCGTCGCGCCCTGATCGCTGCCCATGATCATCCAATCGGAATTTGTGGGATCGATCCACAGCACATGATTGTCGTCGCCGCCCGGCGCGCCTTTGTACGAAATGAATGTTTTTCCGCCGTCCGTCGAGCGGTACATCGACGTTTGCATGACGTAAACAATGTCGGGATTGTGCGGGTCGAGATACACTTTGCTGAAATATCCGTTGCCCCTCACGCGCGGATCGCTGGTGATTTTCGTCCAGTTGTTTCCGCCATCGTCGGAGCGATACAGCCCCGCTTTGCCCCCTTGCGCGGATACGATTGCGAACACGCGTTGGCCACCGGGCGCGACGGCGACTCCCATGCGCCCCAGTTTTTCCGTGGGCAATCCGTGGCCAACAACCGGCGTCCATGTATCGCCCTCATCGGTGGTCTTATAAATTCCCGCGCCCGCCGTGGCCATCAGCAATGCCAGCGGATCGCCGGGCTTCGAGTAGTGGTGCCACAACGTAGCAAATCCAATTCGTGGATTGTCGGGCGCGAATGACAAATCAATTGCGCCGGTTGTGTCGTCTTTATATAAAACCTTCTTCCAGGTTTTTCCGCCGTCCGTGGTTTTGAAAATTCCGCGTTCTTCGTTTGGCGCAAACGTGTGTCCCAGCGCCGCGACAATGACGACGTCCGCATTTTTCGGGTCGATCCAGATCGCGCCAATGTGACGCGAATCATCGAGGCCGATGTGCTCCCATGTTTTTCCGGCGTCCGTTGATTTGTACATTCCGTCGCCTTGATTCACCGCGCCGCCTACGTCGCTCACGTCTCCCGTGCCGGCGTAAATGATTTTTGAATCCGAGGGCGCCACTTCCATCGCGCCGATGGAGGCGACGTGCTCCTGATCGAAAATCGGCTTCCAGACTGTTCCGGCGTCCCTGGTCTCCCAAATGCCGCCGCCCGGCGTGCCGATGTAATACACGGCGGGATTTCCGGCGATTCCCGCCACGGCGGAAACGCGCCCGGCGCGGAAAGGCCCAATCTGCCGCCAGCGCATCGCCGCATAAAAATTCGGACCATACTGCGACGCGTCTTGTTGCTGGCTCGATTGCTGATTGGAACCAATCTCATAAATGTTTTCACTCAGGGCCCTGCCGCCCTCAGGGGTTAAAACCCCTGAATTTCTTTGCATTTGCGGCGCGGCTAAAGGCGTGCCCTGACGAAAGCCATTTACGAGATGGCTTCCGGATTGCCGTGCGCGCTGCTGCGCGGAGGCGCGCGGGATGAGACACACGCTCGCGAAAAGCAATGCGGCGCACGCGGCAAGGAATAATTTCACGGCGCTTGCGCTTCGGAATTTTCGCGCGGCCGATTCGAGAAATCGCGCGCGGCAGTTTTGTAAACTCACATGAAAACTCGCAGCAGTCATGACGGCCTCCGGAGGGCGAAGCTTACACCCGCGGAATTGGCAATGGAATATGTAGTTTAATTTTTTGCGCGCGAAATTCCAGCGCACGGCGCAATCGCGGCGCGTCGCGGCTCTTCCGCGCCCCTACGAAGACGAAGCTAGGCGGTGACGCGCGCGGCGGTGGTGGCGGGGGTAGAAACCGGCGCCGTCGAGAATTGCTTTTACGGCGTTGACGAGATCGCGGCCGGCGCGGCCTTTGGACAAATAGCCGTGAGCGCCGGCAGCCAGGATTTCCCGCACCGTTTGCTCCGAATCATGCACGGTAAAAATCAAAATCTTCGTCTGAGGGCGTTGCCGGAGGATTTGCGTTACCACCTCGAGGCCGTTCAGGACGGGCATATTCAGATCGAGAATCAGGAGATCGGGGCTGGTCGCGAGCGTTTTGTCGACAGCTTCCCTGCCATCGACGGCTTCAGCGCACACTTCCCAATTCGCCTCGTTCTCGATCAGCGTACGGACGCCATGACGTAGCAATTCGTGATCGTCAGCGATTAAAATGCGCCTGCGCGAGCCCTGTTCCTGCGCGCTTTTTTCGCTGCTCGTCGACGGTTCGGATCGCGGGTCGCGGACGGGCATCCGGGCGGACACGACGGTGCCATGATCCGGTTGCGACATGATTTCGAGCGTCCCGTCTAACTGCCTCATGCGCTCCCTCATGCCCTGAATTCCGACACCGAGGCCCGCCAGTGTATTTGAGGTCGCTTTCACCTGTTTGGGCGGCATGCCTTTGCCAAAGTCGCCGATTTCCAAGCGCAATTCTTCCGCGTCCGCGCGGATCCGAATATAGGCCTCCGGGCTGCCGGAATAGCGGTGAACGTTGGTGAGGCTTTCCTGAACGATGCGGAACAGAGTGACTTCGACGTCCGCGGGCAAGCGCAGAAATTCGGAAGGGACGTCGACTTCGACGTGAATTCCGGTACGCGACTCGAAACCCTGGGAGTACCACTTCACGGCGGCGGGCAATCCGAGTTCGTCGAGAAGAGGCGGATGCAGGATGTAGGAAAGGGTGCGGATTTCCTCGCTGATTTGGTTGGTCATATCGAGACATTCGGTGAGGGCTTCCGTCAGCGCATGGTCGTTGCCGGACGCCTTTGTTCGAAGCAAGCGCGACAACGTGATGGACTGGAGCGCCAGTTTTTGGCCGGTGACGTCGTGCAAATCGCGCGCAATGCGGCGGCGCTCGTCGTCCTGAAGCTGAAGGAGGCGGGAAGAAAGCTGGCGGAGGGCGTCCTCGTTGGCTTTCAGGGCGTCGCTCGCGCCGACCAGTTCGCTCAAGTCGGTGGCAACGACGCAAATGATCTCCATATTCGAATCCCTGACAGGGTTGAGCGAAAGCCGAATCAAGCGCCGCCGGCCGTCCGGCTGTTCGAAGCTGATTTCGCCCGAAGCGGTCCCGCGGCGGCCTGTGTCGGTCAGCGATTGCACCTTTTCTTGTTGCCCCGCGGGCACGTGATTCTGAATGGATCCACCGATAAATTTCTCGAGAGGGACGCCGAGCATTTCCGCGATACGCGTGTTTGCGTAAAGAACGGTTCCTTCGGCGTCCAGCGTTGCGGCGCCTTCGTTAATCGTTTCGACGAGAACGCGGTAAGGATGTTCAGCGCCATGCAGAGTGAATACTTGATCGCCTTGCGGACTGTTGATGACCAGGGCATCCACGTCGCCCTGGCGAATGGCGAGAAGGGTGGCTTCGAGTTCGGCGACGCGCTCGCGGAGGGCCTTACTGCCGGACTTCGGTCCGGCTTTGGGCCGGCGTTTTGGCCGCTGTTCGGGACGGGATCGCTTCACCATGGCCTAGGCTCCCTGTTCGTGCATGTCCAGTCCTAGCATTACTTGCTGCTGGTTGGACAGGTCGCCCACCAAGCGGCGCAATGGCAGCGGCAACTTTTTCACCAGCGTGGGCGCGGCGATAATTTGGCCCTCCTTCGCCAATTCGGGCTGCTGATAGATGTCAATGACTTCAAGCTCGAATTTGCCAGCGAGATGCCGCTTGCAAAATTCGCGCAGATTTTGCACCGAGGCCGTGGATCTGGGCGTTTGGCCGGTGACGTATAAACGAAGGACGTAGACGACGGGCTTTTTCGTTTTGCGCTTCTTCGTGCGCGTCGTATTGCGACTCGGGGGTCGATTGCGCAGCTTTTTTTTCATGTTATGCGCCTGCTGCTTTGGACCGCGGGGCGTCTGCGGCCGGGCGCAAATTGAGGCCCACGAGGACGCGCTCGGTATTCGACAGATCTCCGATGATCTTCCGGATGGGTTGTGGCAGGCTGCGCACCAGCGTGGGTATGGCGAGAATCTGGTCGCCCTGCGCGAGCCCGGGATTTTTGATCAGGTCAATGACCTCGACGCGATATTTTCCCTCGAGATGCTGGGTGCACAGCCGTTTCAGATTGGAGAGTGCGGCGAGGGATTTTGGCGTTTGTCCCGCTACATACAACCGGAGGAGCATAACCTCCGCGGTATCTTGCGCTGACTGTACCTGTTTCTTCATCGTTCGCCTCCCGCAGCCTTGGTCATGGGCGGCTTTCGCTCGGGCTTCGAGTTTGTTCCGCGGCTGCGCGCTATCGCGTCGCGACCTTCATCGAGTGAGTGTTCACGTTCCTGATTTTGTTCGATGACGCGGCACATTTCCGCTTCCTCGGCAGCAAACTCCGCCTTCAGGGAATCGATTTGCGCCTGCAAGGCGCGGCGCTTGTGGTCAAGTTCCTTCTGCCGGCCTCGGACTTCTTCTTGCCGCACGAGCGCGTCGGCTTTTTCCCGCGCCTCTTGCGCGACGCGCGACGAGCCCGTGAGCACGCCGCCAGAACCGATATATGCCGGGACGAGTTTTATTCCCTCGCGCGTCAGGACAAATTCGCGCAACTGATTCGAATGGGCCATCCCGCGGGATTTGAGGACGTACAAGACGCGGTTTCTTTCGCCGTTCAGCTCCGCGTCGCGAAGCAAAATCCAGGTATCGATCAGGGAGGAAATACCCGTTTCCGATTTCTCCAGATTACCCCCCGCGTCCGTGAGGCTGATCATTAATGACGTAATCCCGCGGCCTTTCAAGAAGTCCAGCAGGCGCATGAGCATGGAGTGAACTTCCTTCTCGGTGCTGCCGGTGATTAAATTCGTGACGGGATCGATGATCACGGTGCGTGGTTTCAGTTTCTCCACCAGCTTATGAATTCGGAGCAAGTGCATTTCCACGCCGAACTGCGTGGGGCGCCAAGCTTCATGGAACAGCAGGCCTTTTTTTATCCACGGATCGAGGTCCAGTCCGACGGACTTCATATTGCGCTCGAGTTGCTTGGCTGATTCCTCGAATCCGACGTAGAGGCAGCGCTCGTCCCTGCGGCACGTTGCATCGGCGAAACTGGTGGCCAGTGTTGTCTTTCCGCTGCCCGCCGTACCGCTGACGAGAATGCTTGATCCGCGAAAATAGCCCTTGCCCTCGAGCATCGCATCGAGATCGGCAACACCTGTGGAGACACGCTCGTTCGAGGCGGCCTGTTCGAGGGCGAGCGAAGTGACAGGGAGGACGGACATTCCCTGCTCGTCGATCAGGAACGGATATTCGTCCGCGCCGTGGCTGGTGCCGCGATATTTGACGATTCGCAAGCGGCGCGTGGAGATCTGATCGTTGATGCGATGATCGAGGACGATGACGCAGTCGGAGACGTATTCTTCCAGGCCGTACCTTGTGAGCGTAGCTTCACCTTTCTCCGCCGTGACGACCGTGGTGAGGCCGCGCTCCTTGAGCCAGCGGAACAGGCGGCGAATTTCGGCGCGCAGTATTCCGGGATTCGAAAAACCGGAAAAAAGAGCCTCGATCGTGTCGAGCATCACGCGCTTTGCGCCAACTGTATCGACGGCGTGTTGCAGACGAATGAACAAGCCCTCGAGATCGTATTCGCCCGTTTCCTGAATTTCGCTGGGTTCGACGTAGACATAATCGAGGAACAGTTTTTTGCGGTCCGCGAGATTCTTTATGTCGAAGCCGAGTGAGGCGACGTTTCGCGCCATCTCCTCGGGCCTTTCCTCGAAGGCCATGAGCACACCAGGCTCATTAAATTCCACGGCGCCGCGCACGAGAAATTCCAGGCCGAGCATGGTCTTGCCGCAGCCGGGGCCGCCGCAAACAATCGTGGTGCGTCCCTTGGGCAAACCGCCGCTGCTGATTTCGTCGAGGCCTGTGATTCCCGTTGGTGCTTTTTCGAGCGGCGCCAATGAGTGACCGTTGGAGCGAGTGCGATTGGGCATAAGCCTGCCTTGGATGTTTAGGCGCTGCGCGAAGGGTGCTGGGTAGCGCGCGCCAGGAGTGAACGACTCGATACTAGCTGAAAAAAATGGACAGAACAACTGGGTTTACGAGGGACAACTAAGGCTCGTGCGCCCGATCGATTTATTGAAAATTGCTTTTCGATGCGGAAATGTAGCTGACGTAGGCCACGAGGGCCTTCAAATCGGGGCTGCCCAGGGACACGGGTGGCATGCCACCCTTTTGCATCGGGGGAGTGGGATGCTGGAGCATTTGTGCCAGAAGCGCGGGCGGGAAAGTAGCGCCAGTACCCGCAAGCGCGGAGGCTGCTGCCGTGCCTCCCATGCCGCCGGTCCCGTGGCAATCCGCGCATCGGTGGGCTTGGAAGATCAGCTTCCCCTGGGACTCGAGTTTGGTCATTGGGGGCTGCGGCGCGATTTTGGCGACCGGGTTGGAAGCGATGGACGACGCTGCCGAGGGCGCGCTGGGCGAAGGCGCTGCTGCAGCGAGCGGTGCCGAGGCGGGGGTGCCGAGATTTTGGAGGTAGGCCACTAAGGCGCTCATATCGGTCTGGGCGAGGTTTACCGGGGGCATGCCTCCGGCCGTCATTTTTTTGGTGGGGTGATGCAAGAGAGTGGTCAGTGCCACAGGCGTGACCGTCTTTGTGAATTTCGTCAAGGCCGGGGCTCTGGCGGTGCCAATGCCGCCGAGGCCGTGGCACGCGGCGCAGCCGTTTGCATTGAAAATCGCCGCTCCGCGCTGGTCCGATGAACCTGGCGACGAACTGGCGGATGTGCTTGCCGACGTGGTTGCTGGCGAGCTTGTCGATGTTCGGCTGCGGCTGGCTGGACCAGGCTTTGATGGCGGTTGAGCCGGTTCCGATGCGACCGTGGCCGGTGTTCGCGGGGGCTGGGCGTTTGGCTGTTTCGCGGGCTGAGCGGCCGCATGCCGCGCTGTTGTTCCTCCGGTTGATCCGAGACTTTTGATGTACGCCACAAGAGAAGCCAATTCGGGATCGCTAACTGTGACTGGCGGCATGCCGCCCGCTTTCATCTTGGCTGTGGGGTTGTGCAACAAAGCGGTGATTTGGACGGCGGAGAGCTGCTTGCCAACCACCGTCAAGGCCGATGCGCGCGGCGTGCCGATGCCAGCCACTCCGTGACATGCGAAACAGGCACGGGATTGATAAATTTTTTCGCCGGACGTTACCTGAGCGCTGACGTTACGGACAGGTGCCGATGCTGATGCTGCGGGAGTTCCCGGTCGAGTTTTCGGCGGTGCCGAGGCTGCGGCGGGCGCCAGTGCCGGTGCAGAGGGGGTCTGTGAATGTGCGGCTGCTTCGGACGTAGCTGGCGGGAGTGGGGACGACTCGGACGCGGGTGCCGACGCTGCAGAGGAGGCCGATGTTCCACCCAGGGCAGTCAGGTAGGAAACCAGGGCCGTGGTGTCCGCAGTATTCAGGGTGAGAGGAACCATGCCGCCCGCTTTCATCTTGGCAGTGGGGGCTTTCAGAAGCGCGGTCAATTGAGGCGGCGGAAATTGACTGGAAATATGGGTGAGCGCGGGTCCGACGGCGCCAATTCCGCTCTCTCCGTGGCAACCGTTGCAGCCATGAGAATCGAAAATGGTTTTTCCGTGAGCGGCGACAGCATCGAGCGGGACTGCCGCGACGCCCCCAGAGGGCGACGCCGAATACGGGCGGAACGGGGCGTGAAAGTACGCAGCCTCTTGTTCACTCTGCTGGGTGAGTTGAGCGGCGATGGTGGGGTCGCTTAAGTCATCGAGATGGCTCGTCATGCCGAGCCACAACAAGCCGATCAACACAATGAAGACGCCGCCTACCGGAATGGGCCTGCGCCATGGACGGCGTTCGAGGCCGCGATCCATGAACGGAAGCAAGAAAAGCAGAGCGATCAGAATTACGGGAATGATGACAATCCCGATGACGGTGCGCCATCCCTCCCAATATTTGAGCCACTGGAACATCGGCAGGTAGAACCACTCCGGGCGGGGCAAGTAGCGAGTGTCGGTGGGATTCGCCGCAGGCCCGAGCATCACGGGAAAAAAGTGCGCCAGCATACCCAAGACGCCCATGACGAGCAGGACAAAACCCATGTCGATCAAGACTTGGTTGGGATAAAACATTTCAGCTGGCAAGCGAGGGCTGACGGGATCTTCGTGCATCGGGCCCGCGGCTCCCGCTTTGCGGAACAAGAAAACGTGCGTGGCTATAAACAAAAAGATGAGGGCGGGAATGACGAAAACGTGAAGAACATAAAAGCGGGAGATGGTTAAAGCTCCCATGGTTGCGCCGCCGCGCAAGAGGCGTCTGAGGCCTTCACCAATCAGGGGGACCTGCCCGGCAATGTTCGTGCCCACGGAACCGGCAAAATAGGCTTTCTGATCCCATCGCAAGATGTATCCGGTGAACGCCATGCCCAATATGAGAAGGGCGAGAGTGCAGCCGGAGATCCAGAGGAGCTCGCGTTTGCCTTTGTAGGAGCCGTAGAGGAACGTCTGCAAAAAATGCAGAAGCAGAACAACGATCATGGCGCTGGAGCCATAGGAATGCAGACTTCGCAGAAAAGATCCGGCGGCCACTTCCTTGACGATGTAGGCAAGGCTCACGTGAGCCGTCATGGGAGAGGGGACGTAGTAGAGCGCCAGGCATATTCCGGTGATAATCTGGGAAACGAAAATGAAAAGAAGCGCGGAGCCAAAAACGTAGGCGAAGCGCGCGCCGCCCGGGATAGGTTCATACAAGGAGCGGTGAAGTATCTGATCCGCTCCGGTGCGCTGGTCTATCCATCTCCACAGACGCGCGGGCAGAGTTGGATTGTCGCGGCGCGGGCCTGATTTCGGATCGGGCAATGGCGATGTATCTTCGCTATTCAACTGGTGACCTCTTTGTTGCGCACGTCAGGGCGGAAGTATTGGTACTTCACCATCAGCTTGCCGCTGGAAACTTTAGTTTGCAGGAAATCGAGCGAGCGAGGAGGCGGGCCAGAGATGTAGGCTCCATCTGGACCGAAAACGCCGCCGTGGCAGGGGCAGACAAATTTGTTTTGAGCTGCATCCCAGGGGACAGTGCAACCGAGGTGGGGACAAATCGCGGAGAGGGCTTGGATCTTTCCGCCTTTGTTGATGATGTAGATGATCGGCTGAGTGTCTGTCTCTTGCCAACCGTCGCGCTGCTTAAGCTCGATGGTGCGGCGCAATGGCGCCTGGATGTTGGAGAAATTCGCGACCGAGCCAACTGCCGCCCAGCCTGAATCCGAGGATTTTGCGGTCAATGGATAGAAGATGTAACGCAGGACAGGAATTCCCAGCAAGGCGCAAACAAATGCCGCCGCCAATCCGAGAAGGACACCGAGAAAGGACCGGCGCGTACCTTCCAACGGAATTTCCGGATGCTCATTGTGCGATTCCATGGAGCGCCTCCCGCGCGAATCCGATCACGTGGTCAATAGTTCAGCCACAGAGCGATATAAATTGAGTTGTTTGCCGAAGCGCTGCGACCGAAGCCGTCATAATTGCTGCTCGCGCCGTTGAATTTCGTGTATGCGGTGTACGCGGCGGATAGCTCGATATTCTCCTGTGGCCAGAACCCCGCTTGACCGATAAAGCCGCTGCTATTGGGGCTGCCCAGCAAACTGCCGGTTACGGGTGCGGGCGCAAAAAGAATGGGGTCGGAGCTGCCCGTGGTGGAAAATCCGGCGAGCGTGAACGTGTAGCGGCTGTGGAGGTGATACGTAGCGTCCGCGCGGAAAGTGTTCAAGTGATGCCGTGGCGCGGCTGCACCGCCGGCAGCAAATGTGGCGTCGAGGTTCGAGCCTTCGTGAATATAAGTGGCGTGGAGGGTCAGGAGATTGACGCCAAATGGGCGTTCGTACTGAAGATCAATGGCGGGGTCCAAATATGTGTCAGTGACGCCCGTTACGCCCCCGGGGATAGAGCTTGCGTAGATGCCATAGGTTCCGACCTCCAGATAATTCAAGCCCCACGTTTGCTGCCATGCCACGCGCCAGTAAGGCGCGACTCCATGAATGTTGAAAGCAAAATCTGTACCGGTCACCGGTTGCGGACCACCGGCATGTTCCGAGCGATAGACGGTGAAATCGGCGTACAAATGGTCATTCCACATCGTGTATGCACCGAGGCCGGCGACATCCTGAGCGAGCGCGCCGGCGATAAGAGGGCGTGCGGCTGGGGAGGGGGCGTTCGCGGAGGATATCCACGGATACCCCCAAGACGGCGTGCTGTTCCAGACGTCCTCGACGGTGGGGCTGTTGTTCAGCGTAAGGCCATATAAAAGGTCTTTCGAACCCAAAGTGGTGTGCTTGGCGTAACGGATGTCCGTATTGTCCAATGTGAAATGATCGGATTGATGGGAAGAGGTTCCCTGGACCATCGCTCCCACATGGGGCGAAATTTCACCAGCCAGGAAAAGACTAAGCGCCTGGGGAAAACCGGAATTGCCGTTCTGCCCGCCGGGGACGGATGTTCTGGTGGCCGTATCGCTGAGAAGAAGCATGACCGATATGGGGAAGTAGCGGTTGATCTTCAAGTCTTTGCCTTCGATGGTGGAATCGGCTCTTTTGTCCGTGAGGGTGTAGCCATCGAGTTTGAATTTGCGGCCGAAGGCGGTCAGTTCAGGGGGATTGCTGTGACATACGTTGCATTTCAGTCCGGTTTGCCGGGTGAAACTCGGGACAGCGTGCGAGGCGGGGCAGCAAATCAGAGTGAAAGGCAGGAAAACGAGGACGCTCCGGAGAGTGCGGATCCATGTAGCTCGGTTCATGTGTGTGTCGTTCCCGGACGGATGCTGGATTCGCAACCAGATTGTAGTTGCCGTAATTTGAAATCGCGGCTCAGGATTCGGAAAAACAGTGCTTATTGTCGGCAGGAACTCGATTGAAGGCTGTTCCAAAGTGCACATTGTGATGGTTTCATTACGGCTGGAACTGACGGGCTTGCGGGGAGCTTAAAAGGAGGGCGGTTCGTCCCTGCTGATGATCAAAATGTCCACGTCTCCGTCGTTGTCGAAGTCGCCGAAGGCGTAGCTGCGGCTGGAATGCCGAGCCGTGACACCTGGCCCACCTTCACCGATCAATTCCGCCGAGATCGGCCACAACAACCGTCATTCGGCAGCTTGCGCGCGAGGCTGAAATGTCCGCCTCCCCGCTCACGATTATTTTTGATCAGGATTCGGGAGCATCCGATCGCGAATCATTGCCGCTAGTTCATCGCAG
>DATLTA010000158.1:0-5291 GCA_035533775.1 Candidatus Dormiibacterota bacterium
GTCGGAAGGAAAATTCCCCTGCTGCACGTCATGGCAATATTCCGCAACAGCGCGGGAGATGATTTCGCCCACATTGGCATATTGCCGGGAGAATTTCGGTTTGTGGCCGAAGGTCATGCCCAGCAGGTCGTGAATCACCAGTATCTGCCCATCGCAATCCGGCCCGGCGCCAATGCCGATCGTGGGAATTTTCACCTCCGCCGAGATCCGCGCGGCCAGCTCCCTCGGAATCGATTCCAGGACGATGGAGAACGCACCCGCGGCCTCCACGGCGCGGGCATCGCGCAAAAGCTGTTCGCCCGCCTCTTCGGTCTTGCCCTGCACGCGGAATCCTCCGAATGCGTTAACCGATTGCGGCGTCAGGCCGATATGCCCCATAACGGGCACCTCCGCATCCACCAGGCGCGTGATCAGGTCCATGCGCCGCTCGCCACCCTCGATTTTTACGGCCTCCGCGCCAGCCTCTTTCACGAAGCGAACGGCGTTTCGCACCGCTTCGGCCGCGTCATTGTGGTAGCTGCCATACGGCATGTCCACCACCAGCAGGGCGCGCCGCGTGCCGCGCCGCACCGCTCTGGCGTGGTGCAGCATTGCTTCCAGGGTAACCGGCAGCGTGCTCTCATATCCCAGCACCACCATCGCCAGCGAATCGCCTACCAGCAGCACGTCTACGCCCGCCTCATCCAGCAACCGCGCGGTTGGATAATCGTACGCCGTCAGGCACGTGATTTTAGCGGACGAAGAATTTTTTGCCGAACCTGTGGATTTGCGTTCGAGGATACCCGGCACGGTGATCTTGCCGTTACCTGCGGAAGGAACGACGCTCATGACTGCCTCCGGTGCCGCTCCCTGATTGCGGGATACAGCCCATTGCAAGTGATTTTAGCAGAATCGGAGCCCCCGGGCCATATATTCCCGGAAATCGCTCGCCACCTCGCCTGGCCGTTGCAGGTGGGGTTGAATTCCCCATGAGAGCGGGGCTTCAGAGTCTGCGTGAGAAGCTGCGGTTGAACCGAATGCAGTCCTGTTCCCGGGCAAACCACCCGTGCTATACTCAAAAACTCTTCCCCCTGGAAGACTTGTGCCAGGAGGGTGGGTCTGGGGTAGGATGTTGGGGTCGCCTTCGGGCGGACTCGATTTTTTGGAGGTGGGTTTATCGCTGAACGGAGTTTTCGGCAAGCTGACCGGACTCGAGTGAATGATCGCATCCGGGCGCGTGAAATCCGCGTAGTTGATGAAGAGGGTGGGCAGCTTGGTGTGATGCCTCCGTTTGAGGCGATTAAGCTTGCTCGCGAAAAGGGACTGGACCTGGTGGAAATCTCACCGACGGCCGTTCCACCGGTTTGCAAAATCACCGACTATGGCAAATACCTCTATCAGACGAACAAGAAAGCGCACGAGGCCCGCAAGCATCAGAAGGGCTCGCAGCTCAAGGAAGTCAAGTTCCGGCCAGCCACTGCGGAACACGACTACCAGGTCCGCAAGAATCAGATCATTCGGTTTTTGGGTGAAGGCCACAAAGTCAAGGCCATGATCTTTCATCGCGGCCGCGAAATGGCGCATCAGGAAGTGGGCCGCGCGAAGATGAATCGCCTGCTGCAGGAAATCTCCGAACATGCGCTGGTCGAACTCGGACCGCGGATGGAAGCCAATATCATGATGGCGCTTCTGGCACCGAAGCGGGGCGGCACGCCAACCAAGCCGTCCGGAACGTCGGCTGGCGGAAAGTCCTGACGCATTTGGTTCCGGCGGGTTGCCAGTACAGCCCGCACTTGAATAGAAATCCAGCGAGGTAAAGTTCGTGGCAAAAAAGAGGGTAAAAAAACTTAAGCTGAAGACGCATCGCGGAGCCGCCAAGCGCTTCAAGATCACTTCCACCGGTAAAATCATGCGCATGCATTCCGGCAAGCGCCACCTGCTGGGAACAAAGAAACCCAACCGCATGCGGCGCCTGAAGAAACTCGGCCAGGTCCATGCTGCGGACGCAAAAAACGTCCACATGATGTTGCCGTATGGATAGTGGGGTACGGATAGCAGGGGCCCCAAAGTTTTTGGTCGAAATACACCGGCGGTAGTTGCAGCAGTCGGGGGTAGGTGCAACAGCGGGTGGTACCTGAAGCGTTGTGGGTCAGGGCTTCAGCCCTGACATACAAGGCTCAGAACAGAAGGGGCTTTAGCCCCTGGGCTTCAGGGCCTGAAGGCCTTGAGGAGATGAGCCGTCTTTGTCGGACCTGCAAGGTCCGGCCCGCAAGTCACAAATTGTTTTTTTGCTGTGCCAGGCAGAGCGCAACCCGCCACGGTGGGCCTGCCGGCCAGCGGTTCGGCCGTAGTCGCTTGCAAGGCTGGACCAATGCTCATGGGAAGACCGCGCAGGTTGCGGGCTTTGTCTTGAGCTTCTAAACACGCCGTGGAGATGCTCTCGCTTTCTGATCGTGTGGCGGTTCCCCTGCGCGGGAATGGCCGCGATGCTTGCAGAAACGTTGCGTCTCCGCACAGGAGAAAACACCATGGCTCGAGTGAAACGCGGTTCGAAACGCCGCGCGCGCCGCAAAAAGATTTTGAGGCGCACAAAGGGATTTTTCCTTACCAAGTCCAAGCTCTACCAGTCCGCGCAGGAGGCGGCGAATCGCGCCGATCGCTTTTCCTTCCGCGATCGCCGCGTCCGCAAACGCCAGTTCCGCAAATTGTGGATTCAGCGCATTGGAGCGGCTGCGCGCACCGCGGGCATCTCCTACAGCCAGTTGATGCACGGCCTCAAGGCGGCGGGCGTGGAGATCGACCGCAAGATGCTCTCCGACATCGCGGTAAAGGATGCCGGGGCATTCACGCAACTTGTCGAGCAGGCCAAGGCTTCGCTGGGCGCAGCAAAAGCCAAGGCGTAAATCCCGACTGCCGAACCAGCACCTGCTGCGCGCCAAACCTGGATGCGGGGGGGGGGATTCCCCCGATCCGGGCGCGCGGCGCGTTGCGCGGATGGCACCAAGACCTCTTTTCAGGCCTCGCCGCAAAAACTTCCCTGGAGCTTTGCTTGATGGCGAGGTCGGGTGTACATTTATTGTTCAACTGGGATGCAAGATTGGAATCCCGGATCATTCTAGACAAGCGCAGTCTCGCGAGTACCTCAGCATTGCTTCCATCGCGGGCAATGTAAACTACAACATGAAACCGACTGCATATCCTGGTGGATATTTTAACGTAACCCCTGTGCTCTATAGCAGATGGGGAAAAATTAGTTGGGTGCCGATTTGGCTGATTTTGGCCATTACTTTCCTGCCATGCCCGCAAGTTTCGGCACAAGCGGCGAAGGTGGAGCTTTCAGGGCGTGTTTTGTCCATTTCTGGAGCTACCATCCCCAATGCACATGTCACGGTCAAGAATGGAGCGAGCGGCGAGGCGAAGTTCGTCGTATCCAATGCCGATGGCTCGTACAAGGTCGCTGGCCTGTTGCCGGGAACGTACGAGGTTTCCGCGGTGGCGCCGGGGTTTAATGAATCCAGGACTACAGTCATTATCACCGGGGGCGCCAACCAACTCGCCGACCTGATTCTTAAAGCGAGTGCAAGTGCTCCCAATGGGACGCCGTCCAAAGCAAACCAGACTTCTGCGGCTACAGCGCCTTCCGGGGAAGGCATGAGCGCAAAGGAAATCAGCCAATTGCCGCTGCAGGGACGATCCGCCACGAATGCGGCGGCGCTGGAGCCGGGAGTTTTGCGTACCCGCAGTTCGGCCCGAGCGGGACCAAATGGTTACGGCAAGCAACTGGCGATCTTTGGCGGCCGTCCTCGTCAGAACAGCTCGCGCCTGGACGGGATCAGCGTCAGCGACTACGCGAATGGTCCGATGGGGAACGCCCTGGGCACCACGTTGGGCGTGGACGCGTTGGACCGCTTATCGGTGCTCACGCGGAACGATGCGGCCGAATACGGCCGCTCCTCAGGCGGCTACATCAGCGCGTCCACTCGAGCGGGCACGAACAATTTTCATGGGAACGCCTTCGAATATTTTCGCGACAGCTCCCTGGACGCCCGGGATTACTTCGATCTGGGCAAACCCCCGCTGCGTCTCAATCAGTTTGGAGTTTCCGCTGGCGGACCGATTTTTCACGACCGTGTTTTCTTCTTTGACGCTTACGAAGGCATCCGGCAGTCGCAGGGCACCGCGGGCGTGGCAGTCACGCCGTCGCTGGCTGCGCGCAGTGGCCTGCTTTCCACCGGGACGGTCACGGTCGATCCGCAAATCACTCGCTATCTGGATGCGTTTTATCCCCTGCCCAACGCAGGCCTGCTGGGAGCGGGAGACCTCGGCGTGCATGTGGGAACAGGCCAGAGGGTACGTCCCGGGAATCACAATACGATCCGAATCGATTACAAACCCTCCAGCCGGGATTCGTTGTACGGCGTCGACACAATCGAAAGCGGTTCCAACATTGGCCCAGACCGCTTCATCGAGAAACTGTACGAACAGAATTCGCGGGACCAATTTTTCACGGTGGGCGAAACCCATAATTTCAGTTCTCGAACGCTGAATTCTTTTCGTTTCGGAATCTATCGCATGGTGGCGGATATCGGGAATACGGCGCCGGCCTCAAACCCGCTGTCGGGGGACCTTTCCTATGGCTTTTTGCCCGGCCAGCCCCACGGCATGATCAGAGTGCCGGGGCTTTCCAACATGGGAAACGGGGTGGGGGGACCCGACCACCTAATTTTTCATTGGACGTCATTCCAGGCCTATAACGACGTGTCGATGGTCCGAGGAAAGCATACGCTGAAATTCGGCGTGGCGATCGAAAGGATGCGCGACAACATCGCGGCCAATCAGACCCCCAGCGGCGAATTCATCTTCAACTCGTTGTCCGATTTCCTGACCAATCAGCCCGCCTCCTTCACGGCGGGTTTCCCGAACTCGCAAATCGGGCGGAGTTTCCGCCAAACGCTCTTCGGCGCGTACGTGCAGGACGATTGGCGGACGTTCTCCAACCTCACGCTCTCTATGGGCCTGCGCTATGAAACGGTTACCGTGCCCAGCGAGGTAAACGGCAGGCTCACCAGCCTGCGCAACCTCACCGACTCGCAGCCCTGGTGCCAGACGTATGCCCCCGGATGCAATCCGCAAAACACGGGCGGAACATTGTTCTCCAACCCCACACGGCGCAATTTCGAGCCGCGCGTTGGATTTGCCTGGGACCCATTCCACAAGGGCAGCCCGGTGATCAGCTCGGGCTTTGGCATCTTCGACGTCCAGCCGCTGCTGTACGAGATTCAGTATAGCGAGCTGTTTTCCGCACCGTTCTA
>DATLTA010000159.1:0-11010 GCA_035533775.1 Candidatus Dormiibacterota bacterium
GTAGTTTCTCAAAGGAGGAAAGAAGAGAAGATGCGGACTCGCACGTACTCCAGGGCCCTGTTCTGCACGTTGTTCGTTGTCGCCGCTCTGGGCGCAGCTTGTAAAAAGCCTGCTCCTCAAGCGCCACCGCCACCACCACCCCCTGCGGTAGCACCACCGGCACGACCAACCGTGAACCTGCAGGCTGATCCAACATTCATCCAGAAAGGCGCGACGACCACCTTGACGTGGTCATCCACCAACGCCACATCGCTGACACTGTCTCCGGGAGTTGGCAACGTTTCCGCCGAAGGCATGCAAACCGTGTCCCCGACGGACTCGACCACTTATACCCTGACCGCCACAGGACCCGGCGGCACAGCCGATGCCAGTGTTCACATCACCGTGAGCGCGCCTCCTCCACCAGCTCCCGCCGCCCAACAAACACTGCAGGAGCTGTTCGATAAGGAAGTCAAAGACGCTTACTTTAACTATGACAAGGCGGATATCCGCCCCGATGCCCGCGATGCCCTTTCGCAGACGGCTCAATTCCTGCGGTCTTATCCGCAGATGAAGGTCGTCATCGAAGGACATTGCGATGAACGCGGCTCCACAGAGTACAACCTGGCTCTGGGTGACCGGCGCGCCGCCGCAGCCAAGCAGTTCCTGGTTTCACTGGGCATTTCTGCCGACCGACTGGAGACAGTCAGCTACGGCAAGGAACGCCCGTTCTGTACTGCATCCACCGAAGCGTGCTGGCAGGAGAATCGCCGAGCTCACTTCGTAATCGCGAAGTAAATCATATGCTCCTCGGGGGCCGGATACGGTGCACGGCGAAAACCTCGCCCTGCATCGCATCTGCCCCCGCAGGATGCGCCAAAGTCTTGTAAAATAGCTTATGGAAAGTCCCTGCCCTCGAAGGAGGAACACCTTGCGTACTCGTTGGGTTCTATTTTTTGGTGCGTCCATGCTGGTCGGAGCCTTGTGCGGCGGCTTGCTGGCACCCGCGCCGGTTGGCGCCGTTGCGCGTGAGATCATTGAGCTGCAGACCAGCGTCGCCCAGTTGCTGCAGGGCCAGCAAGCCATGCAAACGGCCATTACGCAGAACGATGCCGTCCAGCATACCCTGATCGAGCAGTCCTTGGACTCGGTCAGCAAACTCAACGTCGCCATGGCCGCGGTTGAGAAGAATACACAGGATTTTTCAGCGGCCTCCGGCGCGCGCCTGGACACCATGGGCACTCAGATCCAGGGCCTGTCGGACAACGTCGCGGATTTGCAGGCGCGCCTGGGCAAGCTGGATCAGAAGCTGACCGACGTGCAGAACACGCTGCAGAGCGTCGATTCGAAATTGGCAAGCCCTGTGCCTCCCGATGCTTCTTCCTCCGCCGCTGCCGGCCCGGACGCAGCGCCCGGAGCACCGCCCACGGCTTCCTCCGCGCCCCCCGCGGCTTCCTCCGAGCCGCCCATGGCTTCCTCCGAGCCGCCCCCATCCTCCGATGTGTTGTATTCCAACGGACTTCGGGACATCAACGGCAGACACTATGAACTGGCCACGCAGGAATTTCAGGATTACCTGAAGTATTACGGAAATACCGACCTGGCTTCCAATGCCCAGTTCTACCTGGGCGAAATCGCCTACATG
Source organism: Candidatus Dormiibacterota bacterium (assembly GCA_035533775.1). GTDB lineage: Bacteria > Acidobacteriota > Terriglobia > Acidiferrales > UBA7541 > Palsa-360. The sequence continues at coordinate 1,625 of DATLTA010000159.1, forward strand.
CAGAACCAGTTTCAAAAGGCCCTGGACTACTACAACAAGGTCATTAAAAACTATCCAAAGAGCTTCAAAACCGCTTCGGCGCGAATGCGGAAGGGGTTCTGCCTTTCCGAACTGGGACAAAAAACCCTGGCCATCCGCGAACTTCGCGCAGTCGTTCGCCTGTATCCGGGAACCGATGAGGCCAAGCGCGCGGCAGCGAGGTTGCGGGAGTTGGAAACCACTCCCAGATAAGCGCCTTTGGCTTTCGAAATTTTTTGAAATTCCAGCGCCCGTCCTCCGCGGCCTCCGCGTCCCGCCGTTGCTTCGCGAAAGTTTGTAACGCGCTGGCCACGGAGGCGCCGCACCAAAGTTCGGAGCTTTTCATCGCATCAATATCTGACCCTGCGCATCTCCTCCGTTTGCACGGGGGCGCAACGCCGTGTTATCTTCCTCCCACAAATGGAGAAAACACATGTCCGTCAATAAAGTAATTTTGGTGGGACGTCTGGGCCGTGATCCGGAAACTCGCTACACGGGCGCGGGGCAGGCCGTATGCAATTTTTCGTTGGCTACCGACGAGAACTTCAAAGACCGTTCCGGCGAGAGGCAGAAGCGCACCGAATGGCACAAAATCGTGGTCTGGGGCAAACAGGCGGAGATCGCCCAGCAGTACCTGAAAAAGGGGTCTCAGATTTATCTGGAAGGCCGCATCCAGTCCCGCGAGTGGACGGACAAGGAAAATCAAAAACGCACCAGCTATGAAATCGTCGCCAGCAACTTCCGCATGCTCGGGTCGCGCGCGGATTCCATGGGCGGTGGCGGTGGTGCACGCGCTTCCGCTCCCGCCGGAGATTTCGATCATGACGCTCCCGCGCCAGCAGAGCACGATCAGTCAGGGCCGGAAGTGACCGACGAAGATATCCCGTTCTAGGAAGGTCGTTCAAAAACTTGGCGGGCTAAAGCAAAAACCCATCCCACCTGGGATTTATTCGTATCGCAGCGCTTCCATGGGATCGAGCTTCGCGGCCTTGCGCGCCGGATAATATCCGAAGAAAATGCCCACGGCGCCGGAAAAAATCGCCGCGGCGAGAATTGCCTTGCCGGAGATGATCGTTGGCCAGGACAGTAAATTGCTGATGATGGCCGAACTGATCAAACCCACCAGAATCCCGATGGCACCACCCATCATGCTGAGTGTTACCGCCTCCACCAGGAATTGACGCTGCACGTCGCTTTCGGTCGCGCCGACGGCCATGCGCACGCCAATTTCGCGCGTCCGCTCGGTTACCGACACCAGCATAATGTTCATGATCCCGATGCCGCCCACCAGCAGGGAAACCGACGCGATTCCTCCAAGCAGCATGGTCATCACGGACTGCGTCTGGTTGGCCAGCTCCGCGATGTCGGATTGGGTCCGCACGAAAAAGTCGTTGTCCTCTCCGCTGCGAATGCGGTGCCGCTCGCGCAGCAGGCTGGTGATCGGTCCGACGGCGGCCACCGAGGCCTGTTGCGAGATCGCGGAGGCCATAATGTATTGCAGCCAGGTAATTCCCACGATTTTGCGCTGCACGGTCGTGTAGGGCGCGAAAATCGCGTCATCCTGGTCCTGCCCCATCACGTTCTGGCCCTTCGATTCGAGCACGCCGTCGACGCGGAACGGCAAGTTCCCGATGCGTATGGTTTTGCCCACGGGGTTCTGGCCGACGAATAGAATCTTGGCCACCGTCGTTCCGATCACACAGACGTTGGCGGCAAGATCCACTTCCTGGTCGCTGAAAACCGATCCTTCCTGGATGGACCAGTTCCGGATTTTGAAATAAACCGGCGAGGTTCCGGTAATGCTCGTATTCCAGTTCTGATTTTCGTAGACCACCTGATCCCGGGCGTTCACCGCCGGCGCGGCGTCCTGGATGAGCGGAATTCCCTGAACAGTGGCGTTCATGTCGTCCACGGTCAGCGTCTTCACGCCGCCGTATCCCATGCGCACGCCGCCCGGACGCCCGCTGCCGGCGGCGATGTACACGGCGTTGGTTCCCATGGCCTGAATTCCCTGCTGAACCAGATATTGCGCGCCCTGGCCGATGCTCACGACGGCGATCACAGCGCCCACGCCAATAATAATTCCGAGCATTGTCAGCGCGGAGCGCATTTTGTTTCGAGACAGCGCCCGCAAGGCCAGACGGAATGTGTTCATGAAATTCATTTTGTCGCGCCGGACAAATCCGGTGTCTCGCCCGCGGGAAACTCAGGGCTTCGCATCCACTCCGGAAACCGTTTCCGTTCTGGCATTTTCTTCCGCGTCCTCGGCAGCCTGCTCCTCGGCCGTAGGGAGGGTTTTCAGGACATCGCGCGCGATCAGCCGCTTTTGGACCATGCTGTCCCGCCGCACCTTCCCATCGCGAAACTCGATTGTGCGCTTCGTGTACTCGGATATATCCTGCTCGTGCGTCACCATGACGATCGTCAATCCCTGCTCGTCGTTTAAGGTCTGCAGAATTTCCATGATTTCCACCGACGTCCGGCTGTCCAGATTTCCGGTCGGTTCATCGGCAAGCAGAATCGATGGGCGATTCACCAGCGCGCGGGCGATGGCCACGCGCTGTTGCTGCCCCCCGGAAAGCTGCGATGGATGATGCCCGGCGCGGTCCGCGAGTCCCACGCGAGTCAGCGACTCCATCGCCCGCCTGCTCCGTTCCTCGGGACCGATCCCCGCATAGACGGTTGGCAACTCCACATTCTCCAGCGCCGAAGTCCGCGAAAGCAGATTGAATTGCTGGAACACGAACCCTAATTTACGATTTCGGATTCGCGCCAGTTCCACTTTCGACATGTGTGAAACATCGATTCCCTCGAGAAAGTAGCGCCCCTTGGTCGGGCGGTCCAGACATCCCAGAATATTCATCACCGTCGATTTCCCGGAGCCGGAAGGTCCCATAACGGCGACAAATTCCCCTTCGCGCACTTCGAGCGTAATTCCTCGCAGCGCCTGCACCTGAATCTCGCCCAAATCGTACGTCTTGTAGATGCTTTCCAGATGTATCAGCGGCGTGGAACCGGCAAGCGGGGATCGGTTTTCGGGTGGAGTGGCGTTTTGGTCAGGCATGTCGGGTAACTCTATAAATTCCAGTTAATTAAAACCTGCGGCCAATTCCGCCCATCGGACCCCGCGCCCCTGCCTGCGCGGTCGTCGTGGCGGTGGACTGTCCGATGACCAATTGATCGCCGGGGCTCAGTTTACCGCTGGTCAAGGCCGTGAACGTGAAATCGGTCACTCCCAGGCCCACCTGGATGGGCTCCAGGGTCTTGTCCGGCAGCACCTTCCATACGATGCCGGTATCTGCTTTCACGGTGACCACCGCGTCGCCGCCTCCACCATTGCCCTGGCCCGTGCGGGGCCCTGTGGGCGTGCCCCTGCTGGCGCCCGGTGTGCCTCCACTTGCGGCGGCGACCCGTCCTGCTGCGGTTGCGCGGCCATTCTGCTGAATATCGTATTTCGCGTACAGGGCCTGGATCTGACTGTCGGGCAGATCGGGTTTGAAGCGCAAGGCCCCATTGGGAATCTTTACCACGTTCTTGGCTTCCGCTACGGGGATGGAGACATACGCGGTCATGCCCGGAAAAAGTTTGAGTTCCACATTGTCAAAGGCGATCATCGTGTTATAGGTCACCACGTTTTGAATCGTCATGGCATTCATGCGCACCTGTGATACGACCCCGTGGAACGTCTCGCGCGGAAACGCGTCCACGCGGAACGTGGCTTCCGTGCCCGCCTTGATGCGCCCGATGTCGGACTCATCCGTATTGGAATAAACCAGCATATGCGCCAGATCCTGTCCGATACTGAACAGGTTGGGCGCCTGCAGGCTGGCCGCCACCGGTTGCCCGACATTTACCGTGCGATTGATGACGGTCCCGTCGATCGGGGCGCGAATCGTGCAATAGCTCAGCTGCAATTCCGCAGACTGCACCTGGGATTTTTTCATGGCCGATTGCGCCACGGCCTGATCCCGCTGCGCGATCGTGGTGTTCAACTGCGCCTCGGATTGCTTCTCCTGGGCCTGGGTCGCATGCAGACTCGCCAGTGCCTCATCGTAACTTGCCTGCGCATCATCCTTTTGCTGCGCCGCCACGACACCCTCTTCGGCAAGCATTTTTGTGCGACTCAGCGTCACCGTCGCATTTTCCAGTGTCGCTTGAGCCTTCGCAACGTTCGCTTTCATGGTCTGCACGTTGGCGCGGGCAGTCTCAATCTGCGCATTGAGGCTCTTCACGTTTGCCAGGGAGTTCTGGTAGTCCGCTTTGGCCTGCACCAGCTGATTCTGAAATGGGACGGGATCGATTTGAGCCAGAATGTCGCCTTTTTTTACCTTGGAATTAAAATCGACATTGATGGCCACGACGTTGCCGGATACCACCGATCCTACTGGTACGATGTTGACTGGATTGATCGTTCCCGTGGCTTGCACGACCTGAGAAATGTCGCCGTGTTCCACCTTGGCGGTAAAATACTGGACTGTGGAACGCGGTCCCACCGATACGTAACCAAGCCAGAGGATCAGAGCGACCGGCGGAGCAACCAGCATGGCGCGGTGCTTCATGGACCGCAGCCAAAGTTCTTTCAATTTTCCGGTAAGACGTCCCATCCCCATGGCCCCCTGCCGCCCAGCGACTGCGCGATACGCCTCAGTGACCTTGTTTCCCTTGGCGTCTTCGGCGGTCTTCGTCCATCTGACGCAACAATTCTTCGAATTTCGGCCGTTGCTCAGAAGTCAAGACCTGCCGGATGCGTTCTCGACTCTCGTGACGGACCTGTTCGTATTCCGGATCGAGTTTGTCGTGCAGCGCGGCATAGCGGGCCCGGGTATCGCTCAGGATCCCCTCAATCTGTTTTTCCTGGTCTGCGTTCAGGTTCAGATCCCTGGTCAGCATCGCCACGTGGCCCCTGCGAGCGGCTTGCGGGCGTGCGGCATGCACCCTCGAGGTCAGCATGAAGACGCCCAGGCCACCCAGCGCGATGCCCAGCACAAAGACGAGCAAAACAAGCAATGCCGCCTTCAGACTTCCTCTGTTAGTGTCCATTTGTCCTCACAGCCAGCGAGAGCAGCACTTCTTCGTTGCTTACCGGATCCCCCGGGGGTTGCGGAAAATCATTGGCGCTCAATTCGGCTCGCGTCGGTGGCGGCGGAGTGGTCTGGCGCGGGGCAAACTCCGCCAGGTACACGGACAGGGCGAGCAACAGCATTGCCGCTGTGAACGATACCCGGGAAGCCAGGAATTCCAGCGGTTTCCAGAATGCAGCGGGCGATTCCAAACGCGCTTGCTCCTCTTGAATCCTTGACAGGACACCGGCCAGAAACGCGGGACGCGGCTCGCTGGCCGGATCCCAAGCCTGCCGCAACAGATTTCCTGCCAAGCGTGAATCTTCCACAGCCGACCGGCACGCGGCGCACTGATCCAGGTGTTGACGCAGCTCGGTGTCCACGGCCCCGTTTAGATAATCCTCCAGACGCGCTTCGTACTTGCGGCATCGCAACGGAATGATCGATTTTCTAATCACTTTTTTCACTCCTTCCCTGCCTGAGTCCTTCCCGGCGGGTGTCCCGCTTCCGCACGCGTTTCCGGTAGCTCTCCACCAGGCGGCCTCGCGCTCGAAATAACCGTACTTTCACCGTGTTTACGTTCAGGCCTAGGATCTCACCGATCTCTTCCACCGAAAAGCCTTCCACTTCCTTCATGACCAGCATCATCTGGTCTTTTTCATCAAGCTGCCCCAGCAGCCCGTCGATCAACTGGCGTTGTTCGAGCCGCTGCGGCGTGTTTTCGCGCAGGTGCGAGCTGCCAAAGCTGTGCTCCGGCGCCGAATCCATTTTCCGCAGTTGATCTTCGCTCAAATCCGCTTCATACACGAGTCGCCGCACCTTCTTTTTTCTCAGATAATCCCAGCACTCATTCACAGCAATTTTATAGAGCCAAGTGCCGAACGCGGAGCGCATGTCAAAGCGCCGGATTGAAAAATAAGCTTTGGCCAGCGCTTGCTGCGCCACATCCTCGACATCCTCGCTGCCGCGCAAAATCCCGCCTATTACTGCCAGCACTCGGCGCTGATGGAGCCTGACCAGCTCCTCGTAGGCGCTCACGTCTCCCTGCTGGGAGCGGCGCACAAGCGCCTTTTCCTCTTCCGCGGGCGTTAATGGCGCTTTTTCCTGGCTGCCTTGCGGCCCGCGGGGGATGTCTGGATTTGTGACGTTTGCCATCGAATTCCGGTTACAATTCCTTTACAATTTTCTTACATTTTCCTGCGGATATACCAACATTTCCGCTTGCGGCCACTATAACTCTATGGAACAATACCAACATGATCATAGGTGACCGTCTTCGCGCTTTGCGTGAAGAAAAGAAGTTCTCGCAAGGGGATATCGAAAAGCGTACTGGACTGCTTCGTTGCTATATCTCACGCGTTGAAAATGGCCATACCGTTCCGGCCATCGAAACACTTGAGAAAATGGCGCGCGCTTTGGAAGTCCCCCTTTATCAACTCTTCTATGACGGAGAAGAACCTCCCGAACTCCCCAACCTTCCGAAGCGCAAAAGCGCCGACGACATCGTCTGGGGCAGCACCGGGAAAGAGGCGCGTCTGCTGAACAAGTTTCGCAGGCTGATGGGTCGCATTGAAGAAGGCGACCGTCGGCTCTTGCTTTACATGGCTCAGAAGATGGCCAGCCGCTAAGTCCAGCGGCTCCCCGAATTTCTCGGGAACCGTTTCTCCGGCATACGCACCGGCTCTTGGGCCCGGGTATTACCGCCGGCAATCTCGCCGCGGACGATGTAAATCGGCCCGGGCCAAAGCCAAGTCCAGTATACTCTGATTCAACTCGTTTCAAATCAACACAGACCAGGCGATCCCCCCTCCGCCTGTTTCCCTACTCCCACTCGATCGTGCTGGGAGGCTTCGAACTGATGTCATACACCACACGGTTGATCCCGCTGACTTCGTTCACGATGCGCGTGGAGATGCGCTCCAGCACTTCCGGCGGCAGCCTGGTCCAGTCCGCCGTCATGGCGTCTTCCGAATCCACCACGCGAACCGCCACCGTGAATCCGTAACTTCGCTCATCGCCCATCACTCCCACGCTGCGGACCGGCAGCAGCACGGCAAACGCCTGCCAGACCTTCTCGTATAAACCGGAGCGCCTGATTTCCTCCACCACGATCGCGTCGGCATCGCGTAGCGGGGCGAGCCGCTCTTCGGTCACCTCGCCCAGCAGTCGAACCGCCAGGCCCGGCCCGGGAAACGGGTGCTTGGTGAGCATTTCTTCCGGCAATCCCAATTCCCGCCCGATTTTACGCACTTCATCCTTGAACAGCTCGCGCAACGGCTCGATCAGCGCAAACGGTAGGTCCTTGGGAAGCCCCCCCACGTTGTGATGCGTCTTGATTGTTTGCGAAGGGCCGCGCACGGCGACCGATTCGATCACGTCCGGGTAGAGAGTACCCTGCACCAGAAAACCAGCGCGGTTGGGGCCGACGGCCATCTGTCGCGCCTGCTCATCGAACACGGCGATGAATTCCCCGCCGATCCGCTTGCGCTTGGTTTCCGGATCGGTCACGCCGCTGAGCCGCGCCAGGAAGCGCTTGGCGGCATCGACGCCAATCACCTGGAGACCCATGCGGTCGCGCAGCAGTTCCAGCGTTTCGCGGAATTCATTCTTCCGCAGCAGGCCATTATCCACGAACACGTTGGTGAGCTGGCCGCCAATGGCGCGGTGTACCAGCACCGCCGCTACGGCCGAGTCCACTCCCCCGCTCAAGGCGCAGATCGCCCGGGCATCGCCCACCTGCTTGCGAATCGATTCCACGGTTTCGGCAATAAAAGCCGCGCCGCTCCACAACGGTTTCGCGTGGCAGATATCAAACACAAAATTGCGCAGGATCTCGGAGCCGCAATCGGTGTGCCGGACTTCGGGGTGAAACTGCACCGCGTACAGTTTTCTGATCGGATCCTCGGCTGCGGACACGGCGTTGCCGGTCTCTCCGGTGACGTGGAAACCCGCGGGCAACGCCCGGACATGATCTCCATGGCTGTTCCAGATGCGCAGTGTGTGCGGCAATCCGGCAAACAGCGGTGAACCATCCTTCACGACCAGTTCGGTTCGGCCATACTCCCTGCGGTTGGCCCGCTCCACCGTGCCGCCCAGGATGTGCGTCATCCATTGCAGCCCGTAGCAGATGCCCAGCACAGGCACGCCCATGGACAGCACTCCGGTGTCGCAGGGCGGCGCGTCAGGGTCATACACCGAATTTGGCCCGCCCGACAGAACGATTCCGGACGGCTCGTACTTGCGGATCTGCTCCAGGCTCGCCGTGCAGGGCAAAATGGCGCTGAAAACCTGCTGCTCGCGGATGCGCCGCGCGATCAACTGCGTATACTGCCCTCCAAAATCCAGCACTACAATACCGCCGCGCTCGCTCATCGTTTCCTCAAATGGTTTTCCAATCTTCCCTGTTGCCGTGATTCCGGCAATTTAAATCTGGCCTTACCCCACAACCACGTTGACCAGCTTGTCCGGCACGACGATTTTCCTGATGATCCGCTGCCCTTCCAGAAGCTGGACCATTTTCGGATCGCGGAGAACGCGTTCGGCCAGTTCTTCCTTTTCCAGGCCCGTCTCGACCAGAATTTTTCCCTTTACCCGCCCGTTCACTTGCATGACGATTTCCACCTGATCTTCCGCGGCCAGTTCCGGCACAAACTCCGGCCACGCGGCATGCGCCAGGGTGTCCCGCGTGTGCCCGAGCATTTCCCAAAGCTCCTCGGCCATGTGCGGCACCATCGGAGCCAGCATCAGCGTCAGGAGTTCGAAAACCTGTTTTGCGACTTCGGGGCGCACGGCTTCTTCCAGCGGCTCCTGCGCGTGGATCTGGTTCACCAGCTCCATCAGCAGCGCCGTGACGCTGTTGAAGTGCCAGCGCATCTCGAAATCGTGGCTCACGCGCCGCAGCACCTGATGCGCCTTGCGCAGCAGCGCTTTTTCCTGCGGCGACGCCAAATCCAGCGAAATGCCGAATCCGCTTTCCTCTCGCGCCGTGCCGAGCCATTCCGCGTGTCTGGACACTAGCCGGAACACGCGCTGCAGGAATCGCGAGCATCCTTCGATGGCCTGCTCGCTCCATTCCAGATCTTTTTCCGGCGGGGCCGCGAACAGCGTGTAGAGCCGCCCGGTATCGCAGCCGTACTTCTCCGCCATGTCTTCGGCGCCGACGACGTTGCCTTTGGACTTGGACATGGCCGTGCCGCCCTTGAGCACCATCCCCTGCGTGAACAGGCGCTTCACAGGCTCGTCATGATTCACCAAACCCAGATCGCGCATCACTTTGCAGACGAATCGCGTGTACAGCAGGTGCAGAAT
>DATLTA010000160.1:0-47639 GCA_035533775.1 Candidatus Dormiibacterota bacterium
CTGGTGATTCACGACCTGCTGGGCATGACCTTCGGCCACAAACCGAAATTCTCCCGGCAATATGCCAATGTGGGCGAAATCATCTCCCGCGCTGTTGCGGAATATTGCCATGACGTGCAGCAGGGGAATTTTCCTTCCGACGACGAATCGTATCATTTGAGTGCGGAGCAACGCGCCATCCTGCTTGCGGCGCGGCGCTGAATGCAAGACGTCCATGCCATGCGCTAAAATTTATCCGGGAGGATTTCGATGGTGACACCTGAGCTGCTGCGTTCCCTGTTCCAGTACAACCTGTGGGCCGATCGCCGGATTCTCGATGCCTGCGCCTCGCTGACCCCGGAACAATTCACGCGCAGCCTGGGCTCGAGTTTCGGGTCCGTGCGCGATACGCTCGTCCATCTTTACGGCGCCGAATGGGTGTGGAACGAGCGCTTCCAGGGCCGCTCGCCTTCCAGCCTGCCCGGATCCTCGGCCTTTCCCGATCTCGCCTCGGTGCGCGCCAAGCTGGAGGAAATGGATTCCTACTATATCGATTATGTGTCCAGGCTTACGCAGCAGGATTTGGATCGCATGATCCGATACAAGGGCCTCACGGGCGACGAGTTTTCGAATCCGGCGTGGCAGTGCCTTCACCAGCTCACCAACCACGCCAGCTATCACCGCGGGCAGGTGGTCACGCTTTTGCGGCAACTCGGCGCCAAGGGCGTTTCCACCGATTTGATCGGCTACTATCGCGAACTGGCCGCGCGGGCGAGCGCCTGACGCGCTCGATTCCTGAAAACAATTGGAAACCATCCACACCATCGAATGGATGAAGCAGGCGGCGCGCCAGGCGCGCGACGCCGGTCGCCCCATCGGCTTCGTGCCCACCATGGGAGCGCTGCACGCAGGCCATCTGTCGCTGGTGCGCGCCGCCCGCGCCGAATGCTCTCCCGTGATCGTTTCCATTTTCGTGAACCCCACGCAGTTTGGTCCTCAGGAAGATTTTCAGAAATATCCCCGCACGATCGAAGCGGATCGCAGGACGCTCGAAGATGCCGGCGCCGATTTTCTGTTTGTTCCGGAAGCAGCGGAGATGTATCCGCCGGGATTCCGCACGTGGGTGAATGTGGAGGGCCTGTCCGAACGCCTCGAAGGCCGCGTGCGGCCCGGACATTTTCGCGGCGTCACGACGGTCGTGCTGAAACTGCTGGAAATCGTTCAGCCGCACAAGGCGTTTTTCGGGCGCAAGGACGCGCAGCAGGCGCGGCTGATCCGTCAGATGGCGCGCGACCTGCACCTCGACGCGGAAATCGCCGTGTGCCCCATCGTGCGGGAGGCGGACGGTCTGGCCCTGTCATCGCGCAACGCCTATCTGAATGCGGAGGAGCGGCGCGCCGCCACGGTGCTTTACCGCGCGCTCGACGGGGCGCGCGCCGCCACGGCGCGCGGCGAACGCGACGCTTTGCGGATGATTGCCGCGATGCGCGAAATGCTGCGGTCCGAGCCGCTGGCCGAGCCGGATTACGTGGAACTGGTCGACGCGGAAACGCTGGAGCCGGTGACGCGGCTGCGCGGTGTGTGCTTCGCTTTGCTGGCCGTGCGCATCGGAGCGGTCCGGCTGATCGATAATCTGCTGATTGAAGAGCGCGACGGCGCTTTCACCGCTACCCTTTGAACCCGCCGCACACTTCCCCTGGCATCACAAATCATCACATCAGAGGTTAGGGCAGGAGCAGGACAGGCGGAAGCTTGTCCGCCGTTGACGCGTGCCAGCGCCGTAAAAGTAAAATCAGACAGGCTGAAGCCTGTCCTACTAAAATCTCATTGGAGGGATTTCAGCGCTTCCACAACTTCCGCGGCGTGGCCTTTGGATTTCGCCGTTGGCCAGATCTTTTCCACTTTTCCGTCCGGGCCGATCAGCACCGTGCTGCGCACGATGCCGAGAAACGATTTTCCGAGAAAACTTTTCATGCGCCGCGCGCCGTACGCTTCGATCACGACGAAGTCCGGATCGCTCAGTAGCGGGAAATTCAGCTTCTGTTTGGATTTGAATTTCGCCTGCGCCTCCACGGTATCGGCGCTGCATCCCAGAATCACGGCGTTCAGCTTGTCGAAGTCTCCCTTCCGTTCGCGAAATTCATTGGCTTCGGCCGTGCATCCCGGCGTGCTGGCCTTGGGATAAAAATAGAGCGCGACGTGCTTGCCGCGGAGCCCGGCCAGGGAAACCTCGCTGCCGTCGTCGGCCTTAAGCCGGAATGGCGGAGCGAGTTCACCTTCGTTCAGCATGGCAATACTCCTTTTGTTCTAGTCGAATTCAGGAGAGCAGGCGCTTTAGCGTGTCGTTCACGGTTTGCGGATTGGCCTGGCCGCGCGAAGCGCGCATCACCTGGCCGACAAAAAACTTGAAGACGCCTTCGTTTCCCGACCGGTATTTCGCCAGGTTGTCGGGATTCTTTTCGATCACTTCGCGGCACCAGCGCTCGATTTCTCCCGTGTCGCTGACCTGGCTGAAACCTTCGGCGGCGATGATTTCCGCCGCGGGCTTGCCCGTCTCAAACATCCGCGCGAACACCTTTTTGCCCGTCGCCGCGTTGATTTCGCCGCTCTCGACTTTCGCAATCAGCGCGGCAAGTTCAGCGGGCGGCAGGGGACTTTCGGTGATCTCTTTTCCCGCGTCCTTCAACTGGCGCAGCAACTCGACCTGAATCCAGTTCGCCGCCGGCTTGGCCGGAGCGCCCGCGGCGGCCACGGCCTCGAAATAATCGGCCAGGGCGCGCGTGGTGGAGAGCACCTCGGCGTCGTACGGCGTGATGCCGAAATCGCGCACGAACCGCTTGCGCCGGGCGTCGGGAAGCTCGGGCATGGCCGCGGCGACCGCGTCGCGCCAGGCCGTGCTGACGCGTAGCGGGAGCAGGTCCGGGTCGGGGAAATAACGGTAGTCGTGGGCGAATTCCTTCGACCGCATGGGCTCGGTGCGGCCCTCCGCCACGTTCCACAGGCGCGTTTCCTGCGTGATTTTTCCGCCGGATTCGAGCACCGCGATCTGCCGCTCGATTTCGTATTCCAGGGCATGCTGCAGGTAGCGGAAGGAATTCAGGTTTTTCACTTCCGCCTTGGTGCCGAATTTTTCCGCGCCGCGCCGCCGCACGCTGATGTTCGCGTCGCAGCGCAGCGAGCCTTCCTCCATGTTGCAGTCGCTCACTTCGGTGAACAGCATCACCTGGCGAATGGCCGTCAGGTAGGCGTGGGCTTCGGTGGGCGTGCGCAGGTCGGGCTCGGAAACAATTTCGGCCAGCGGCGTGCCGCCGCGGTTGTAATCCACGTAGCTTTTTTCGGTCGAGTCGGGAAATCCCTCGTGCAGATTTTTCGCGGCGTCGTCTTCCAGATGCAGTCGCGTGATGCCGATGCGCCGGGTCTGGCCGTCGTGGTCGATTTCCAGCCAGCCGGCCGTGGCCAGCGGCAGTTCGTACATCGAAATCTGATAACCCTTGGGCAGGTCGGGATAAAAATAATTTTTCCGCGCGAAGCGCGAACTCTCCTGCACCTTCAGATTCAGAGCCAGCGCCGCGCGAATCCCCAGTTCCACCGCGTGCTTGTTCAGCACGGGCAGCGCGCCGGGCAGGCCGAGGCACACAGGGCAGGTATTCGAGTTGGGAGGATCGCCGAACCGGGTCGAGCACGCGCAGAAGGCCTTGGTGGCCGTCTTCAGTTGCACGTGCACTTCCAGGCCGATGACCGGCTCGTATGCCGCCATCACCTCGGGTGAGATACTTGGCGCGTCCTGTGTCGGCTTGGCCATAAAGGTTGTCCAGTATACCATTCGCCGCGTTCGGTTGGCCGGTCGTGTGCGCCCGGCCAGGCGCGGGCTTATGCGCTGGCCTGATTCAGCTGTGCGATGGAGGAGGGGTCCAGCCTTAAATCCACCGCGGCAATCAAGTCGTTCAATTGATCCAGATTCGTGGCACTCACGATGGGCGCGGTGATGCTGGGCCGCGACAGCAGCCAGGCCAGGGAAACCCTCGCCTGCGTGGTGTGGTGTTTTTTCGCCACCTCTTCCAGCGCGCGGAGAATCTGAAGGCCGCGCGGGTTGTAATATTTCGCTACGATTCGTGCGCGAGCACTTTTCTTCACATCCTCTTCCGTCCGGTATTTGCCCGTGAGGAATCCGGCGGCCAGAGGGAAATAGTTGATGACTCCGAGCCCTTCGTTCCGGCACACAGGTTCCAGCGCCGCTTCGTAATCCGCGCGTTCGCACAGGTTGTAGTTCGGCTGCAGGCTCTGATACTCGGGCAATCCCTGCTTTTTGCTGACCGCGAGCGCCGCCGCCAGCCTGTCCGCTTTATAGTTCGACGCTCCGATGGCCCTGACTTTTCCCTGGCGAATCAATTCCGCGTAGGCTCCCAGGGTTTCCTCCAGGGGTGTATCCGCATCGTCCGTGTGGGACTGGTAGAGGTCGATGTAATCGGTTTGCAGGCGCCGCAGAGAATCTTCCGCGGCGGCCAGGATATAGGATCTGGAGAGGCCCTTTTTGCCGGGCGCGAATTCCATCCCGACCTTTGTCGCGACAATCACTTTTTCGCGATTGCCTCTGCGCTTCATCCATTTTCCGAGAATTGTTTCCGACTCGCCTCCCGTATTTCCGGAGACCCATCTGGAATAGACGTCCGCAGTATCGACGGCATTAAAACCGGCGTCCACGAAGGCATCGAGCAGCGTGAAAGAAGCGGCTTCGTCGGCCGTCCAGCCGAAGACGTTTCCCCCGAACACGAGGGGAGAGATTTCCAGACTCGAGTTTCCAAGCTTGCGGCGGTTCATTTTGGCCTTTCCGTCTATTAAGACGTGGAGCGACGGAATTTCTTCGCTCCACGTCTTTGGATGAAACTGTGGCGAGCAAGGTTACATGAAAACAACAAGGCGGCCGGAGCAAATGCTGATCTTCCATTTTTCCTGCTGTATTGTATCCTGCGGAATTGCGCGGCTGATTTTTTATTCCGGCAGCAGATCGCAAAAACAAAACCCGTCGCGCATGACTTTCTCTCCCACACGGAATCCGATCGGGGTTTTAAATCCGGGGCCGTCGAAAACGAATGTGTGGAATTCGCCGTTTTCGCCGCACGGATCGGCGCCCGCCGGCAAATCGGCAAAAAAAGATGCGTCGAGCAATCGCCCGGCGAAAGACGCATCGAGAACGCGCGGATCGACGCAGGCCGTGATCGCGCGAAAGCCCATCCGCAGGAAATGCCCTGCGAGTTTGCGCGTATCACGTTTCCAGATAGGAAACAACGCGTCCATCCCCAGCCCGGCAAGATTGCGTTCCCGATACACACGCAGGTCTTCCAGAAAGATGTCGCCAAAGGCGACCTTGCGGGTGTTTCGGGCGAGATGCAAAGTGAGCGCTTCCCGCATGCGTTCCTCATAGATCGTATTGACGCATTGCGGGGGAATCAGAACCGCATGAAGCGGCAGGCCGAGTGATTCGGCCTGCCGTTCGAGCAGCGCGCGGCGCACACCGTGCATGCTGATGCGGTCGTACTGCTCGGTGACGGTGGTCAGCAGCGAAGTGACGCGAAATTCATCCGCCGACTGCAACGCATGCAGCGCCATCGCGCTGTCTTTTCCGCCGCTCCAGCAGAACAGGACATCTTCTTTTTCTTTCATGGGTAAAAACCTCACTCGCGGTGCGTGGTGTACTTCACGCCGATGCGGAACTCGCGCCCCAGCGCCGGGTAGCCGTACGCTTCCTGATATTGCTTGTTGGCAAGATTCGCGATGCGTCCATAGAAACTGATGCCATGGGTGAAGCGGTAGGACGCCGCAAGATCAAACCGCGCGTAGCCCGGATTGATAATCTGGCCGGGATAATAGTAATCGTAGCGCCGGCCGGTGAAGTATCCGGAAATATTCCAGTTCATTCGCCGGAACGCGGCATTGAGCATCACGTTCCCGGAATTCACCGGGCGGCGCAGCAGGCGGCTGCCCACCAGATAGTTGGGATCGGCATTCAGGGAATCGGTGGGCGCCGATAGCGTGCGCGTTGAATCGTACGTATAACCGGCGCTGGCGTTGAGCCAGCTCGTTATGCGCGCTTCCCCGGAAAAATCGGCGCCGCGCGCCCGTGCCAGGTCGATGTTGAAAAAAGTGCCCGCGCCAAAGGGAGCGCCGGTCAGCTGGCATGCGGCAGAGGGCGAAACGTAGAGGAATCCGATAATGTCATGGAAGCGGCTGTCGAAATAATCCGCGGTGAAACGCACGCGGTTCGAGGCCAGCTTTTGCTCGATTCCCGCGTGCACCGTGCGGCTTTGCTCCGGAGAAAGATCGGGATTGCCGGGGAAGCAGGGATCGTTCCCGTAGGATTGATCGAAGCGCGGCTCCACGATTCCCTGGCCGTACGTGGCGTGCAGACGCGTGTCGCCAAACGCGCCCTGCGCGATGCGCAACGCATAGGACGCGCCGAGGCGAGGGGTGACGCGCGTTCCGAAAGCGGCGTTGTCCTCGGCGCGCGCCCCGGCGCTGAGCGTGAGCCGCGCCATCGGCTGCCACCGCGCATCGAGAAATCCCGCCTGATTGTTGCGGCGCGCATGCAGCCCAATGTAGCTGAGGTATCCGTTTTCGACTTCGTATTCGTACCCGGCAGTCACGGCGAACGTGCGCGCCAGGTAAGTGGATTGACCTGTTCCGCTCGAGCGATTGTATTGGTAGAAGCTGGAGAAATACGGATCGTAATTGAATTCCCGGAAATAAAGCTCGCTCATGTTCAGTTGATGGTGCCAGTGGGATCCGGTGGTGAACTCGGCGTGAAGATTTGAGCTGAAATTATGCAGCGCAATGCTGTCGGTCAGGTTAGCCGGCTGCAGCAGCGTCTGTCCGGGCGTCCCCGCGGCGCTGACGTTGTCGCGTAGCGCCAGGCTCACCCGCGCGGTGTCGGAAAAGCGCCACCCGAAGTTTCCGGAAAGCGTTCGATTGCGATACGCATCATTCGGACCCTGCCCCTGCGTCTGCAGGTCCGCAACGCCCGCGGAATAATCGAAGCGATTCAGCAGGCCGGAAAGTTCCGCGCCGCCGTGGCCGGTGGAGAAATTGCCGCCATCCGAATACGCCGTAAATTCCGGGATGCGCGTGGTGCCGCGGCGGGTGAAAATCTGAATCACGCCGTCCATGGCGTCCGAACCGTAGAGCGCGCTTTCCGCGCCATGCACCACTTCAATTTTCTCGACATTGTCGAGCGTGAAGTTCGAGAAGTCCATCAGCCCGCCGGGCGTGTTGACCGGTGCGCCGTCCACGAGCACTTTCGTGTAGTTCGAGTTGCCGCCGTCCAGAAATATGGTAGCCGTTCCGCCTTCCGGCCCCGTGCGCCCCAGGCTGAAGCCCGGGAGAGTGGCGAGCAGATTGGGAAGCGACGTCGCGCCGCGCTGGTCGATCTGTTCTCGCGTCAGGATGGTGACCGGCGCGGGAGAGGATGCCGCCTCCATGGGAAGAGACTGCGCGGTGACGAGCACTTTAGAGGAAAGCGGTTCGAGTTCCATGCGAACCTGCAGTTCGCGCCTCTCTCCCGCGGCGATCGTGATTTCCTGTTCGATGCGGGAGAAAGAACCGCTGGAAATCTGCAGGCGATAGCGGCCCGGCGAAAGCGTTATCGCAAAGCGGCCATCGCTGGAGGATACGGTGGATTTTGGCGTCCCGGCGGCAGGAATGGATTCCACTTCGACTTTCGCGCCGGTAATTACGGCGCCTCGCGGATCGGTGACCGTGCCGGCAAGCGTGGCGGGTTTGGTCTGTGCGGCAACAGGCGGCGTGAAGGAAAAAACGCACAGAAAAACGGTGCAGCCAAGAAAAAACAAAACACGAACGGAAAATCGCATGAGGAGCCTCCTCTCCCGACTCGCGCGGGAGGTAAAGGTTGTCCGCGTGTCCGGGATCGTTTCCGGCTTTCGCGGTTGCAGGCTTCGTCGGTCTCCTGGCTCGGCGGCAGTGCGCCTCGCGGCCTTCCCGTCCCATCGTTTGGGGCAGTGGCTCGCGCGGAATTATTTCCGCCTTACAGTCGCGCGTCGGCGACGGGTTTGCACCGTCTTCCCGGCACGAAGCCTGCGGTGAATGTGGCGGAGCGGCGGCACCCCCAAAAAACGAGGATGCCGAACTACTCCGGGTGAACGATCTCGCGGCGCCTCCATCTGGCTCGCGCCGCGCAAAAAATTCAGTTTCGCCAATCGATGAGCCCGCGAATGTGCTCCCGGCTCTGTAGCGCCCGCCTTCAGGCGGGCATCTGTTCAACTCTCACCAAGGAAAGTGCCCACCTGAAGGCGGGCGCTACAGAGCCGCTTCCATCCGCGCTGCGGCGTTACTCCGCGTCCTCGCCGCGGCGGGCGCGCAAATTCACGCGCGGCCTGCCCGCGGGACCTGTTTCCACATCCAGCGGCGCTTCAAAAACCTGTTCGAGCAATTCCCGTTGGTACACAGTGGCCGGGGTTCCCACGCGCAGGCACCGCCCGTGCTGCAGCAGGACCACCCGGTCGGCGAATTCGGCGGCCAGCGCCAGTTCGTGGGTCACGACGACAACCGCGTAGCGATTTTCCTGCGCCAGTTGCCGCAGGCGTTCCAGCAAATCCACCTGCGCGCCGATGTCCAGGTGCAGCGTGGGCTCATCGAGCAAAATCAGCCGCGGCTGCTGGGCCAGCGCGCGCGCCAGGATGACGCGCTGTTTTTCGCCGCCCGAAAGCTCGCCAATCGTGCGGCCGGCAAGGTGGTCGGCGCCGACCTGTGCCAGGGCATTGCGCGCGATTTCGATGTCTTGCTTGGTCGCGAACCGCAGCGCGCGTCCGTATGGATAGCGGCCCTGCAAAACAAAATCCCCGGCCAGAGCGGGATAGACGACGGGGCTTTCCTGGTGCACCATGGCGATGCGTTGCGCCCGGGTTCGCGTATCGAGACGGCTGGTTTCCTCGCCATCCAGTTCCACGCGTCCGGAAAGCGGCGCAATGGTTCCCGAAATCAGCTGCAGCAGCGTGGATTTTCCGCTGGCATTGGGGCCGAGGATGGCGACCAGTTCGCGTTCGTGCGCCTGAAAGCTGGTGGCACCCAGAGTGAAGGTGGGCGCTGACTGCGCGGTCGCGGAGTAGGCGTAGCTGGCCTGCTCGACGTTGAGCCGTTCGTTGCGGACAGGCTTGGGCGATTGCATCCGTCCGTCGAATGCATGCGTCGAAATGTTGGACGCGCTCACCGCATGCCTCTTCGCAGCAGGTAGATGAATACAGGCGCGCCGGCCATCGCTGTCATCGCTCCCACCGGCAATTCGGTGGGAGCAACGACGGTGCGCGCCAGCGTGTCGGCCAGGACGATGGCAATCGCTCCGCCCAGCGCCGAAGCGGGGATCAGCAGCCGGTAATCCGAACCGAACAGCAGGCGCACCGCGTGCGGCACGAGCAAGCCGACGTAGCCAATCGCTCCGCTGGCGGAAACGGCCAGGGCCGTCAGCAGCGATGCGGAAATATACACGACCAGTTTTACGCGTGTCGCGTCCACGCCCAGGTGAATGGCCTCGCGCTCGCCGGTGAGCAGCAGATTCAAATCCGCGGCCGTCGTGTAAATCGCCCCGATCCCCGCAATCACTCCCACCGTGAGGATCCAGCGCAGGCTCACGGGCACGGGTGTCGAAAGATCGCCCATCAGCCAGAACACCATGCCGCGCAGGTCGCGCCCGGCCAGCGTGGTCATCAGGAACATAATGATCGCGGATAGAAAAGACGCCGAGATGATGCCGCCGAGCAGCAGCGTCGTGCTGTCGAGTTCCCCTTCGCGCCGCCCCAGGAAATAAACCGCGGCAATCGTGGCGATCGCCCCCAAAAAAGCCCCGAGCGGCATAACGAACGCCAGTTGTGGCGCGATAATCATGGCCAGGATGGAGCCGAGCGCCGCGCCGCTGGAAACTCCCAAAACGAACGGATCGGCCAGCGGATTGCGCAACAGCGCCTGGAAACTTGCCCCGGAAACCGAAAGCGCCGCGCCCACCAGGATGCCCAGCAGTATGCGCGGCAGGCGCAAATCAAAAATGATCAGCCGGTATTCGGTGGGAATTTGGCTGGTGCGTCCGATAGCGGCGCGGCCGAGGTTCACAACCAGGTCGGTGACCGAGATGGGCACGGCGCCCAGCTTCAGCGCGAGCACCACGCTGGCCAGAAGCGCAACCGTGAGTCCGCCGCAGGTCCACAGCAATCGCCGGACGGTCAGCGGGCGCATGCGCAGGCCTCCTCGAGGACCGGTTTGGGGCCGGCCGGTGCCGCGGCGCGCGCCGCGAACGCTTCCGGATGCAGCGCGCGCGCGAGCTGCTCGATGGCATCCAGCATGCGCGGCGCGGGGCGATTGATGGCGTCACTGACCAGGATGACGTTGCCGTGGCGCAGCGCGTTGAGGTCCCGCCAGCCGGGTTGCGTGCGCAGCGCGTCAATGTCCCGCCGGGTATCCTCGGCATGCGCGGTCGCGAAGATCAGCGCTTGCGGTTGCAGGTGGACGATTTCTTCCATGCTGATGTGCGGCCACTCGACCGCCGTGTCCACGACGGATTGCGCTCCCGCGTGGCGCAGCGCGTCCGCGATGAACGTGTTCCTGCCAATCGAAATCAGCGGATCGGTCCAGACCACAAAAAGCACGCGGCGTGGCGCGGCGTGCGACAACCGGCGGTCCAGATCCGCGAGCCGCGCGCGCAAGCTGGCCACCAGCGGCGCGGCGGATTTTCCGGCGCCGAGCACGCTGCCCAGACGCTGCACCGACTGAATCATTTCGTCGACCGAATGCGGATCGATGGTATACACGGGGAAACCCAGGCGATCCAGCGCGTCCACGGTTTCCCGCCGGTTGATCGATGTCGCCAGGATCAGGTCCGGCGCAAGCTTTGCAATCTCTTCCAGGTTCGGATTCACGGGCCCGCCCACGTGCGGTTTTTGCGCCGCTTCCGGCGGGTAATCGCAAAAGTCCGTATCTCCGGCCAAATGGTCTGCTTCACCCAGGGCATAAACGATTTCGGTGAGATTGGGAGCGAGCGAAACGATGCGATTCGCTTCCAGCGGCACGTTCACGCGGCGGCCAAGTTCGTCGGTGAACGCGCGCGTTGCGGGAACTTTCGCCGGCGCCGCCTGCGCGGTGCTCGCCTGTGCCGAAACGGGTGCGCAGCAAAAATACAGCAATGCCAGCGCGATTCCCGCATACACCGCCGGGATGAGGATGCGGCGTTTGCGGAATTCCGAAATGGTTTCGTTCGGCCTGCCCGGCATTGATTTGAATCTCATTAATTTCCTGGTTGGCCCCAAGAAAGGGCCGCGCCCGGATTCCATTTCCTGCAATAAAAAAGCCCCACGAGAAAGTGGGGCGCACGGCCACACCCTTTCTCGCGAAGGGTGCCAGCGATTACGATTCGGGAGGGTGTCCTGACTTACGGCGTTTCGCCGATCACAGTGGCGGGACCGTGGCCGATTTTCACGGCCTTCCCCACTTCCCCAACCTATTGAATGTCAAACGGCAGTCTAAGTCGCGGGATGCGCGGTGTCAACCTGCGATGACAGGCAGCACCGGCAGCTTGGCTAATCGGCCAGGGTTGACAGCCACCGAGCCTCCGACTATTGTGAGCCTACTGTGAAAATACTAGTGATTGGAAGTGGCGGGCGCGAGCATGCATTAGTGTGGCGGTTGCGCCAATCGCCCGAAGTCGAAAAAATCTGGTGCGCGCCCGGCAACGGAGGCATCGCGGAAGATGCCGAATGCCTTCCCGTGAATGTCAGCGATGTGAACGCCCTGGTCGCGCTCGCCGAAAGCCTGAAGCCGGACCTCACCGTCGTGGGGCCCGAGGTGCCGCTGGTGGCGGGCATACGAAACAAGTTCGAATTCCACGGCCTGCGCCTGGTGGGTCCTTCGCAAAACGACGCGCGGCTCGAGGGCAGTAAAATCTTTTCCAAGGAATTCATGGCGCGGTATGAGATCCCCACGGCGACGCTGTATGGCGCGTTTGAATCCTATGCCGAAGCCATTCGCGCGCTCGATGCCGTCGATTGGCCGGTGGTGGTGAAGGCGGACGGCTTGTGCGCGGGCAAAGGCGTGCTGGTTGCCGACAATCGCGAGGAAGCCGAAGCTTTTATCCGGCGGCTGATGCAGAAACATGAACTGGGCCCTGGCGGTTCGCGCGTGCTGCTGGAGACAGGCCTGCAGGGCGAGGAACTTTCCTTCATCGTATTGACGGATGGGCATACGTTCCTGCCGATGGTGCCGACGCGCGACCACAAAAGGGTTTTCGACGGAGACCGCGGCCCCAATACCGGAGGCATGGGAGCGTACACGGTCGATGGAATGATCTCGCCGGAACTCCATTCGGCGATCGTGGACGGAATTGTGAGCCCCACAATCGCCGGGCTATCCGAAGAGGGCATGCCCTATACCGGCTTTCTGTATTTTGGCCTGATGCTGACCGCCGATGGCCCGATGGTGCTGGAATATAATTGCCGGCTGGGCGATCCGGAAACGCAGCCGCTGATGATGCGCATGGATTTCGATCTTGCGGTGGCGCTGGACGCCGTGGCTTCGCGAACGCTGCATACGTTCAAGCCTGCGTGGAAATCCGGAGCGAGTGTTTGCGTGGTCATGGCTTCGGGAGGGTATCCGGGATCCTACGAAACCGGGAAACGCATCGAGGGACTTGCCGACGCCGCGGCGTTGCCGGACGTCGCCGTATTTCACGCCGGAACGGCGCGCAACGGCGATTCCATCGTGACCAGCGGCGGGCGCGTGCTGGGTGTCACGGCGGCGGCGGGATCGCTCGAGCAGGCGATTCAGAAGGCCTACCATGCGGTGGGCAAAATTCATTTTGACGGCGCGCACTACCGCACCGACATCGGAGCCAAGGGAGTCATTCGATCGCTCGCCGCTGGAGAAACGCCTCGCGGCTCTCGCGGTTGAGGTTTTCCACCTTTTTCAATCGGTGACGCATGGCGAGCCCGTGCGGGAGTTTCACAATGTTTTCGCGGCGGTTTGAGGGAAAAGAATCAGGCGGATTTTGCAGGGCGGCCGATTTTGTGACGATTGAAGTTGTTACGAGTTTGAAACAGGAAGCGGCAGTATCTCCGGCCGGAGGCTGGAGCCACAAAAATCACTGGCGCAGGAAAACTGCGCCATACATTGGGGGAAAAACGCGTGAGCACGCAAAGCGAAACGAAAAATGGCGGCAGGCCGCTGGTCGGCATCATTATGGGGTCGGACACGGATTTGCCCGTGATGGGCGAATCGGCCAAAATGCTCGAAAAATTCAGCGTGCCGTACGAAATTGAAGTGACCTCGGCGCACCGGTCCCCCGCGCGAACGCATGAATACGCTTCGACGGCGGTTTCGCGCGGCCTTAAAGTGGTAATCGTCGCGGCCGGAGGCGCCGCGCACCTGGCCGGCGTCGTAGCGGCCATTACGACGCTGCCGGTCGTTGCCGTGCCCATGGCAACCACGGTTCTTTCCGGCATCGACTCCCTGCTTTCCAGCGTGCAAATGCCCGCGGGAGTTCCCGTAGCCGCCATGGCCATCGACAAGCCCGGTGCGATCAACGCGGCAATTTTTGCCGCCGAGATTCTGGCGACCTCGGATCCGGAAATCGCCCAGCGGCTCACTACCTACAAGGAAGAACTCGCGAAATCGGTGTCGGAAAAGAGCGCTCGCGTGAAGCTGCAGTATGCGGGGAAAACCAGCTAGGCCGAGTTTTTTCCGTGCGGGAATTTTAATTCCCGGTGGATCGCCGATGCCGGGGAAATTCGCGCTAGAAATGTTTCAGCAGCGCGGGGAGTTGCCGGATGGTCTCGATCATGGCGTCGGGCGATGCGGCGCGCAGCCGCTCCGGGACGGGCGAGCCGGCGAGCACGCCGATGGCGCGCATGCCGGCGCGATGCGCCATTTGAATGTCTTCCGGGGCGTCGCCCACGTACACGCAAATTTCCGGCGCGATGCGCAAACGGTCGAGCGCCATGCGCAGCGGGGCGGGATGAGGCTTGCGGCGCGGCGCGTCCTCGCTGCACACCTTCGCGCGAAACATTCCCGCAACTTTGTGTTCGCGCAACTGCCGCCGCACGCGCGCCCGGCTTCCGCTTGACACCAGTGCCAGCGTGAATCGCTTCTCCAGCGTGCGAAGCACGCCAAGCGCGCCGGGCTGCATTTCCGGCTGATGCTTCCTGTAGAATCGCATCCACAGGCGATCAGCCTGCTCCCATTTCGCTTTTGGAAGGCGCGCCGCGCGGTACACCTTGTGCCAGTTCGGCGAGTAGTGCCGCTTCAACTCCTCCATGCTCCAGCTCATTCCCAATGCTTCGAACATCCGGAAATAGGCCTGCGCGTCGGCATCGAAGGAGTCCAGCAGAGTTCCGTCCCAGTCAAACAGGACGCATTTCGTCGGGAGGTTTCCGTTCATGGGCATCCGGGCCTTTCCCTGCTTTGCCGAGGCGCAAGCAAAGTAACACACAATCGCCGGCGAAGGAAAAAACGCGCCGAAAACGATTTTGGGCGGAGATTTGCATTGTTCGGAAAAACGGCAAAACCTCTCCCGGCGGCGTAGGCGACTCCGCCTGGCCTGCGCTCCGGAAGCCGGAGCGAAAACGATTACCGCTGAAAGCGGGAGGGGAGAGGTTCTTCCCTCTGAAACGTAATGTCATCGAAACTGGCGGCCAGGAAATGCCAGCCGGCGCGGGAAGCGGGTTCGGCACGGACGATGCGCGCCTCGGTCAGCATCTTCACGCTGCCGCGGCCATAAGGCCGGTCCACCAGACAGACCTCGATTTCCAGCGGGACTCCCGGCTCAATCCGCTGCGGAGAGAGAAAAAGGACTCCGCTGGAACTGATGTTGGCGGTCCGAAGATTCTGATTTTTGGAGTCGCGTTGCCCGGCGATCCGCTTTAAACGCAACGGCAGGCTGAGTTTGGCCCGGGCATACGCGCGCCGCTCTTCGACCGGGCGCACCGCATGTGTGGGAACACGAGAAATGCCCTTGGGCTTGGCGCGCGTGGTCCACAAGGGCGGATCGATTACGGAAGTCTCCGAGTGCGACGAAAAACTGTTCGTCAAATTGTTCGCCGCCGCGGAGTCGCCGCTGCTGGAATTGGTATGATCCATCACCTTTTGATTTTGAGCAATGCGCATAGGTCTCCCTTGCTGTGTACGCTTCTGGCACTGCTCGCAGACACTATCCTCCGGGTAATTACACCCGTCAATTCACGTTCCACCCGCATTGTCCTAATGCACAACTCTCGCAGGGGCGAATTTTCCGCTCTTGCGTAGCCGAGGCGTTTCGGTTTGACCGCAAGATTCGGATAGCGCCGCGGGAAGTATTTTCGTTATTGTCGCTGTTGTGGCTATTGTGTCCGTATTGAAAATGCGGAGGAGATTCGAGCGACCCGTGGCGAAAATATCAACAGTGTTGCCGGCAATTGCAGGAACGGTCCGGCGAAAATATCTCGCGGCTGTTGCAGCGCGGAACGACCGCTTCGATGGAGCATTTGTGTATGCCGTGCGCTCCACGGGCATCTATTGCCAGCCGTCTTGCCCATCGCGCCGCCCGCACACAAAGCAAGTGCTTCTGTTTGCGGCGCCGGAGGCTGCCGAGCGGGCGGGATTTCGCGCCTGCCGCCGATGCCATCCGGGGCCAGCGCGGGGCAAATCCTTGACGAACCCTCAATCGCAAATGATCCGCAAGGTATGTAAACAGATCGAGGAAAGTGTGGGCCAGAGCGCCGGTCTTCCCGGACTTCCCGATCTTCGCCGCCTAGCCGGCGTCGCAGGGCTCAGCCCGGCGCACCTGCAGCGGACGTTCCGCAGGGCAATGGGCATTTCGCCGCGTCAATTTGCGGACGCGGTGCGCGTGGCGCGCCTTAAATCCGGATTGCGAAAGGAGATCGACGTGACAACCGCACTGTACCAGGCAGGTTACGGCTCCTCCAGCCGCCTGTATGAGCAATCGAATGCCCAGCTGGGCATGACGCCCGCAGCCTATCGCCGCGGAGGGCGCGGCATGAGCATTACCTACACGATTGCCGATAGCCGGATGGGGCGGGTGCTTGTCGCCGCCACCGAACGCGGCATCTCCGCCGTATTTTTAGGAAACGATGCGGGGAACGATGACGCCCGGCTGGCGGCCTGCCTGCGCAGGGAATATCCCCACGCCGAGATTCGCCGCGGCGCGGCCGAGCATTCGAAATGGGTGCGCGCCATCGTGCGGCATCTTGCGGGTTCGAATCCCGGACTGGATTTGCCCACCGATGTCGTGGCCACGGCGTTTCAGCGGCGCGTGTGGGAGGCGTTGCGCTCCATCCCGTTTGGCGCGACGCGCACCTATTCCGAAGTGGCGCGCACCCTGGGCCGGCCCAGCGCGACGCGCGCCGTAGCCCGCGCTTGCGCAACCAATCCGGCGGCTATCGTCGTTCCGTGCCACCGCGTGGTGCGCAAGGACGGCTCGCTCGGCGGCTATCGATGGGGATTGCAGCGCAAGGAACAACTGCTCGACCAGGAGCGCCGCATAGCGAAGCGGGAAGGTATCTCCAAAAAAAGCCGCAAGGCCTCAGCTCCCAAGTAGAACAGGCTTCAGCCTGTTTGATTTTCCGTATTGCCCTCGCAATCCGTGCGACAGGCGAAAGCCTGTCCTGCTTGTTTCACTAGCGAGTGAAAAAGCTACCCGGCAGGTTCCTCAAAAACAGTCCCGCGGCCCAGGATCCATGCGGGATCCAGGCGGCGCTTGACGGCCCGCATCGCCTCAATTTCTTCCGCCGTATACTGGATGGAGAGCAAGTGGGCCTTGCGCTTGCCTAGGCCGTGCTCGGCGGACACCGTGCCGTCCAGGGCCACCGCCTTCCGCGCAAATTCCAGCAGGATTGCCGCAGCCTCAGCGGATTCCTGTTTCGAGGGCAGGATATTGACGTGCAAGTGCGCGTCGCCGATGTGGCCGAAGATCACGTATCGCCCGGAAAAAGTTTTTTCGAGCCGGGCGCGATAAAAATCCAGCATTTCGCGGCTGTTCTCGACGGGCACCGCGCAATCCGAGGCCATCTTCAGGCAGCCGTTGCGGCGCAGCGTATCGTTTACAAGTTCCGGCAGGCTATGGCGAAAGGTGCGGAACCTCTCGCGATCTGCCGCCGAGGTGCCAAACCAGGAATCGTCCACCATGGCCTTGGCCCGCTCGATTCGTTCCAGCCAGAGTCCGGCTTCGGGGTCGTCGTCGCTTTTCAGTTCCTGCTCGATCAGCAGCGCGGCGGACGCAGAGGCCGGAATTTCCGGAAAACGAGTGCGCAGCAGATGCAGCGAATTCCGGTCAAAGTATTCGATCATGCGCGGGCTGGACGTGGCGCGCCACTGGTCAACGGCAGCCAGGGCGTCGATATCCCGGACAAAAAAAATCACGCCGCCCAGCACGGCTCCCGGCGCGGGCAACAATCGCAGTTCCGCGCCGGTCACCACGCCCAACGTTCCTTCCGAACCCACGAACAGGTCGATCCAGTCCATGCCCGGGCGCAGGAAATATCCGGCCGCGTGTTTCGTGCTGCGCGGAATAGAAATTGAGGGGACCGGGAAATCGATTGCCTGGCCGCGCCGGACGTGAAGCATTTCCCCGCTTGCCAGGACGACGCGCAGCCCCAGGACATGACGGCGCGTTGCGCCATACTTATAGCCGCGCGAACCGCTGGCGTTCGTGCCGATCGTGCCTCCCATGCACGCCGACGTTTCGGTGGGATCAGGGGGATAGAATTGACCGGCACGCGCAGCGGCAGCCTGCAGATCGCGCAGCAGCACGCCCGCGCCGGAATAGGCCGCGCCCGGATTGATTTCCATGCGCAGGAATTTTTCCAGGGACAACAGCCAGCCGCCCTGCGGCACGCGGCCCCCCGCCAGGCCGGTGCCGGCGCCGGATACGGTTACCGGAATCCGTTCGCGAGTGGCGCGGCGCAATACCTCGGCGACTTCATTTTCGTCTTCGGGAATAAACAGGCGTTCGGCGCGGCCCCGGAAGCCTGAGGCGTCCTCCAGGTAGGAGGGATTGATTTCGGAAGTTTCGTGTACGCGATGCACGCCGGCTCTCCAGGGCTCCCGCCGAAAGGGCCATGATAGCAGACAAATCCCGGAGCGAACCGGCTGCCGGGAGAACAGGAAACCCTGCGTTCGAGAGGGGAATTTAGCCTTGCGGCTGCACTTTTGTGGTGCCGCGCGGCCAGCGGGGTTTGAACTTGGAATTCGGGATCTGCACATTCCGCTCCATGTTTTTATAACGGATGATGAAGTAATCGCCCGAACCGGTCTCAAAAAATTTCTGCTGCACGGGCAGCCATGTGGATTCCTCCAGCCAGAGCTGAATTTTGGAAAGCTGGCGGCGCACTTCATCAGTCTTCGGCAAAAGTTCGAGCAGAAGAACTTTGCGATTGTCGAGCGTTTCCTCGCCCCCCAGCGTGATCGTGTAACTCCGTTTCAACGATTTGCCGGAAGTGCCAAAGCCCAGCAGCAGAAACTGATCCACGACGGACTTCTTCTTCCCGAGGTTGTATTCCTCGACGCGATGAATCTTCGGGTTATAGATGTAAAAATTATCGTTGTTGCGCAGGACCGTGCGCGTATCCGGCTGCGTCAGGTCGATGCGCATCTTGTCGTCGCTCCGAACATAGATATGGCCGGATTCCGTGGACTTGTCGTTTACGACGACGGTGACCTTGGTGCGCGACAGATCGGCCGAGAGGCTGCGGAAATCCGCCGCTTGCACGTCGAGTTGACGGAGGACGCTATCGACGGTCCACGCGGATTGTTGCGACGCAGCGAGTCCGGAGCTTGAAAATAGAGCGGGCCCGGCCGCGGCCAGGCACAGAATGGCGAGCGTGGTTCGAACGATTCCCGACACCTTCATCTCGATGACTTCCCCCTGGCCGGCACATGTCCGCATGCTTGATTTATGCGGCTTTTCACCCAAGCGCGACGTCATATCGCGCTGCAATCCTATCATGCTCATTTAGATGCCCCGTGGCCTTCCGAGGTTACTATTTCCGAAATGCCACTGTGCCCGAATCCTTTCAACGCATTCCCCGGGCGCAAAATGCCGTGTTTTTCTGTATGATTGACGTTCCGTGTTCCATCGCAAACAATTTCGCCTGCGCCTGCCTTCGCGCACGCTGCTGCTGGGCGGGCGCACGCTGGTCATGGGCGTTTTGAATATTACGCCGGACAGTTTTTCCGATGGGGGAGCGTATCTGGATTCCGAAGCGGCCGTCGCCAGGGCGCTGGAACTGGAACGCCATGGCGCGGACCTGCTCGACGTCGGTGGCGAATCCACGCGTCCGGGAGCCGTTCCCATTTCCGCGGAGCAGGAACTGCGCCGCATACTGCCGGTGATCGAAGTCCTGCGCGGCAAGCTTCGCATTCCCATGTCCGTGGATACGCAGAAGGCCGAAGTGGCGGAACGCGCGGTGGCCGCGGGAGCGGAAATTTTGAACGATATCTCGGCGCTGCGCATGGACCCGCGCCTGGCGGAAGTGGCGCGGGGCGCGCGTGTGCCCGTGATACTCATGCACATGCGGGGCACTCCCCGGACCATGCAGCGGGGCCCGTTCGCAAGGGATGTGATCCGCGATGTGCTGGCAGGCCTGCGCGATGCACTGGCGCGCGCCGCGCGCGCGGGCCTTGCAAAATCTCAGATTCTGCTGGACCCCGGAATCGGGTTCGGAAAAAAATACGAACAAAATTTCGAGATCCTTGCCCGCCTTCCGGAATTTGCGCGTTTCGGATGTCCCCTCGTGGTGGGAACTTCGCGCAAAGCCTTCCTCGGAAAAATTCTGGCCGGAAAAGGGAAGCTGGACATGCCTCCCGGCGAACGGTTGCTCGGCACCGCCGCCACGGTGACCGCGTCGATTCTGGGCGGGGCGCACATCGTGCGCGTCCACGACGTGGCGGAGATGGCGGGGGTGGCGCGCATCGCGGACAAGATACTGGACTCCGAAGAAGTTTGACCCCCCTTGGGACAAAATGTGCGGGCGCCGGCCTTGCGCTTTTCGCGGTGGAGCAGGGAGTGATTAAAAGCATGCAGGCATTCGCCGCGGCGCGGAAAAATCTTTTTTCCGAGTTATAATATTTTTATGGCGTTCCCCTTTCGCTCTCCTTATCTTGTACCTTCGGCCACAACCACCGGGGCCACGACTATGGGCGTGATCCTGGCGATCGATTACGGGCAAAAAAAGCTGGGCCTGGCGCTCTCGGACGAATATGGCGTGACGGTGAGTCCATTTGCGACATGGTCGAGAATCAACCGGCGTCGCGATCTCGCGCGCTTGCGTGATCTGGCGCGGCAGAGGGCGGTGCGGCGCATCATCGTTGGGTTGCCCGTGCATCTGAGTGGCGCGCCGAGCGAGATGTCACAGGAAGTGATGAGTTTTGCCGCGCGCGTCGAAAAGGCGCTTGGCATTCCCGTGGACATGGTGGACGAGCGGCTAAGTTCGTGGGAGGCCAAACAGACAGTTTCGGCCAGGGATTCCCGCCCGCGCGCGCGACGCGATTCCTCAAACCGCTCGGGAACCGCGCGAAAGACCCCGATCGACGACGTGGCCGCCGCCATCATCCTGCGAAATTATCTGGATCAGGCGCGGACTCGGTCTGGAGTGCGTGACTGACGTGCGCCGCGCCCTGATTTATTTTTTCCTTTTGATGATTCTTGGCGCGGGATATGTTTACGTAGCGCTGTACCTGCCGTACCAGGGATTTGCAAGCGGTGGCGTCTACGTGGATATTCCCCGCAAAGCTTCCTTGCGCACGATCGCTCGCCTGCTCGAAGAAAACGGAGTGGTTCGCAGCCGGCTGGTTTTTGAAGGGCTGTGCCGTTCGCGGAAGGGTCGCACCCTGGAGGCCGGCGAATATTTCTTCGACCATCCGGCCACCTCCTTCGAAGTGTATGACGCAATCGCGAATGGGCGCGTATACTACAAGGAATTCGTGGTTCCCGAGGGCCTGACGATGTTTGACATCGCGCAACTTGCCGATAGCGAAGGATTCGTTTCCCGAGACGAATTTCTGGCCGCGGCGCGCGACGCTTCGCCGATTCGCGATCTCGCTCCCGCAGCCCCAGACCTGGAAGGATTCCTGTTCCCCGCGACCTACGAATTTCCGCGCCACATGACGGGCAAGGCCATGACCGAAGCCATGGTGAAAAAATTCCGCCAGGAGTGGTCCACCCTGGTGTCCACGGACTCGCCCGCGCACGCCAGCGTACTGGACGTCGTGACGCTCGCTTCTCTGGTGGAGAGGGAAACGCCGCGGCCCGAGGAACGTCCTCACGTCGCCGGAGTATTTGAAAACCGGCTACGCATCGGACAGCCGCTGGAGTGCGATCCCACGGTGGCCTACGCGCTCACCCTTGCCGGGGAATATACCGGCAAGCTCAGCAGCAACGATCTTCACTTTGCGTCGCCGTATAATACGTACCGGAACAGGGGTTTGCCCCCCGGACCGATCGCCAATCCGGGTGCAGCGGCGCTGCGCGCGGCCCTGAATCCTCCGCCCACGAAAGATCTTTATTTCGTGGCCAATACCGAAGGCGGACACTTCTTCAGCAAAACCCTTCAGGAGCATAATCGAAACGTTGCGCGTTACCGCCGCTTGCTGGAGCAATCTCAGAATCGCCGGGCGAGTGGCGTGGCTTTATTACCGGCCCCCGCAAGGGAAAAACCCAGTCCTGCGAGGTCGCGATGACACATGCGGATCACACGACAAAGAAAGAAATGATCCTGGCAATCGCGCGAGAGTTATCGGTGCCGCGATTCACGCCGGCCGAGGTCGAGCAAATCCGGCGCCAGCTGGTGGCAAAATTGGGCTCGGGAGGGAAGACGTCGTCCGATTATATCGCGGGCGTTCTGGAAACGGCGGGGATGCGCATCGTGTGGTCGACAAAAGCGGACACGCAGGGCCTGTATGAGGAAGAATTCCAGGATCTGCTGCACTTCGCCACGCTGGAAGATGCCGAGATGTGCATTGTCCGGCTGGATGAGCTCTTCCGCAAGTTCAAGCAAGACCAGGAGCGCGCCGCTGTCGAACGCGTGTGCGAAGTGGCGCGATTGGGGCGGCGGCGCGCCGAAATGATCGCCCGTAATCATAAAGTGGAGCCCGGGAAACGGGCCGAGAAGGAAGAAATTATGCAATGGTTCAAGGTTTGGCTCGATACACCGGACGCTTTTTTCGACTGGCTCGAAGTGCGCAAGTCTTCGCCCGATTTCCAAAAGCGGTTTGCCAAGAGCGAGTCGGCGGATGCCTGAACCTGCGGCGCCCGGCGCCGATGAAACCCTGCATTACGTATTGGAAGTGGAGCCGCTCGATCTGGGCGCGGACGTCAAGGCGGTTGGGCTCGACCTGATGGAGGTCGAGAGCCGCGAACCGGCCAAAGGCGGCGACGCCGCGCGCATCTGGGCCGCTACGATGGGCGCGCTGCCCGGGGCTGAACCCTGGGCCCTGGATTTTTTCGCGCACCTCGACCGCGTGCGTGAATATTGCGCCCTGCACGGCCTCCCCTTTGAAGAAAAATCCTCCGGACATTGCCTGGTGATTCCCGCGCCCTCCGTCGAGGCCCTGGCCGGACTGATCGAGCGGTTTGCCGGTGAAACTTTCGGCGTGCGCGCCGGAGCGCTGCTTGCCGCCGGAGACGCCGCAGTGGAAGGCGAACTGGCTCGTGTGGGCGTGGACGCCTACCACCCTGTGTTTCGAAATTATGTGTTTTGCGCGGTCTGCGATCTCGAAAACGGCTTTCTCACCCTGCTGACCGAAAAGCTATGGACCAGCGAAGTTCTCCGCCGGGTAAAGCCCGCCGTCGCCAGCCTGCCCGTGGAGGTTGCGCGGCCGCAGTAATTTGCGCCGTGCCGCCCAGTGGCTGGCTTTTCCTGTGGCGGCGTCCTGATGGGGGCGCAATACCCCGGTAATGAATTAAGTGCGGTTTGGGCCAAACTCTGCTAAACTGCCTTGTTTGCTTATCATTTGAAGATTTTGGTGAGGAGCTGTTATGGCACAGAAATGCACAATTTGCGGCAAAGGGCCGTCGTTCGGCAACGTCGTCAGCCATGCGAACAACACGCGCCGCCGCCGCTGGAATCCGAACCTTCAACGCGTCCACGCACTGGTGAATGGTGCGCGGAAGCAGATTCGCGTCTGCACATCCTGCATTCGGTCGGGCCGCGTCAAGAAAGCAGCCTAGCTGATACATTTCCGCATCGGAACAACAAGAGGAGATTGCGTGAAGATACGAGTGCGAGGGGCATTTGCGCTGGTTGCCGCCCTGGCGGTGCTGTCCGGCTGCCAGAAGGCGTCCAAGCCGGCCGAAGGCGTGTGGGCCACGGTGAACGGCACGAATATTACTCGCGCCGAAGTGAACAAATACTATCGCACGCAATTGAATCCCGGCGCTCCGGAACCTTCGCAGGACGAAGCGCTCTCGCTCAAGCTGAATATTCTCGACGAACTGATCAATAATCAGATCCTGCTGCAGCAGGCAAAGAAAATGGGACTGCAAGCCTCCGACGGCGAGGTCGAGGACAAGTTCACCGAATTCAAGAGCCCCTATACCGAAGACGAATTCCAGCGCCAGTTGAAAGCGCGCGGGTATACCGTCGATGACCTCAAGGCCGATATCCGCCAGCAGCTTTCCATCCAGAAAGTGATCAACCGCGAAGTGGTGGCCAAGATCACCGTCACCGATCAGGACGTCAAGGATTTCTACAATCAGAATCGCGCGCAGTTCAACGTTGCGGAGCCGCAATACCGGCTCGCGCAGATCGTGATCACCCCGCATAAGGACCCGCAACTGCGCAATCGCAAGAACGACGACGCCACCACCGATGCCGAGGCGCGGCGCAAAGCGCAGGCGCTGGAACAGCAGTTGAAGATGGGCGCGGACTTCGCGCAGGTGGCCATGGATTACTCGGAAGACCCGGCATCCTCCGGATCCGGAGGCGACCTGGGCTACGTGCCGGAATCATCGCTTTCGCAAAGCGATCCCGCGTTGAAGAAGGCCGTGATGTCGCTCAAGCCGGGCCAGACCAGCGGCATCATCACCCTGCGCGATTCCTATCGCATTCTGAAGCTGGTCTCCAAGGAATTACCCGGACAGCGCGAACTTTCCGATCCCGCTGTCCAGCAATCGATCCGCGATAATATCCACAACCGCAAGGAGCAGTTGCTTCGCGCGGCCTACGTGGCCATTTTGCGAAACGAAGCGAAGGTCACAAACTACCTCGCACAACAGGTGGTGGAGTCGGCCGGCAAGCTTCCCGTGGTGGTAACGCAGAAAGCCGCGGCGGGAACTTCCTCGGGATCTTCCTCCGGAACTGCGGCTCCTGCTGCGGCGAAATAATTTGTTTGCCTTCGTGGTTTTCGCCCGCACGAACGATCCACTTTTATTCTGCCTGCTCGGCCAGTAGGACAGACTTTAGCCTGTCGAGTTTTGTTGGTTGCCGTGCTGACGGGGCCACAGGCTGAAGCCTGTGCGACTTAAATCGGCCCACTTCATTTGGATTATGTTGGATGGGCCTGAGCAGGGTCCTCACACGCCACGACTTTTCTTCACATCGCGCGGGAAGCTCATATACTGCGGGACGCTACGTGGCCCAACTAGCACTACACAACCACGGCCAGAATTTCCCCCGCAGTCACCGTCTGGCCTTCCCGGGCCACGCGTTCAACGGTGCCGGACTTGGGCGAGCGGATTTCGTTCTGCATCTTCATCGCTTCGATCACCAGCAAACCCTGGCCCAGCTCCACTTTTTGGCCCGGCGCGGCCAGCAGGCGCACAATTTTCCCGGGCATGGGCGCGATGATTTGTTGCCGACCTTCCATCTCAACGCTCCCGTCCCGCCCGCGCCGCAAGGAACGCGGGTCGGCAATACGGACATGAAATTCGCGTCCCTCCGTGCGCAACAGCCAGCCGTCGCCGTCCTTTTCCACGGTGACCTCGAAGACGCGCCCGTCGAGAAGGACGGAATAGGCGCCCGATGATGTGGCGGCCACATCGGCATGAATTTTCCGGCCGTCGATGGAAGCTGCCATGCTCGCTGAATCCCACGCCACGCTGCGTTTCGTTCCGTTGATGAGAATTTCGTAGGTCATGGCTGCATCATTTTCCGGAATTTTTCACCGGGGCATTTTTTTAACAACCCTGCCGGGTCGCTACCCTCGATCCACCTGTTCGAGTCGTGCCTCGCGCTTCCAGCGCGATTCCGATTCTCGGTGTGCGCCATTGGCATGCGCCGCGCGATTCAAGCCGAGCTGGTGAAACAGCGCGGTGAGAATCGCGGCGTCTTCGGCGGAAACGTCGCTGGCGCCTGTTTTCTTCCCATTGGCCAGAAGCAGCGGAAGGCGCTCGTCCAGCCAGCGCGTGTAGATTTCGCCGCGGATAAATTGCGGATCGCGGAGAATTTCGAGAAACAGCGCCGCATTCGTCTTGATTCCGGTGATGGAGTACTCCGCGACGGCGCGTTCCAGGCGCGTGATCGCCTCGTCGCGCGTGCTTCCCCAGGCAATCAGCTTGCCGAGCAGGGGATCGTATTCGGTGGAAACCGTAAAGCCTTCGTACACGCCTTCATCGAGGCGAATGCCGGGGCCCCCGGGAACGCGGCGCGAGAGAATCGTTCCCGGGGACGGGAAAAAATTGTTCGCGGGATCTTCCGCATAGAGGCGGCATTCGATGGCGTGGCCGGAAAGCACGACGTCGCCCTGCGCGAATGGCAGCGCTTTCCCGGCCGCAACGCGAATCTGCAGCTTCACCAGGTCAAGTCCCGTGACCATTTCCGTGACGGGATGTTCCACCTGCAGGCGCGTATTCACTTCGAGAAAATAAAAATTGCGTGCATCGTCTACCAGGAATTCAACCGTGCCGGCGTTTGTGTATCCGGCTTCGCGCGCGAGCTGCACGGCGGCTTCCCCCATCGCCCGGCGCAATTCCGGCTTCATGACCGGTGACGGCGACTCCTCGATCACTTTCTGGTGCCGGCGCTGGACCGAGCATTCGCGTTCGCCCAGATACACGATGTGCCCGTGACGGTCGCCAAGAATCTGGATCTCGATATGGCGGGGCCGGTCGAGGTACCGCTCGAGATATACGCGGCCATCGCCAAACGCGTTGAGCGCTTCGGAAACGGCGTCGCGCCACGCGGCCGGCATCTGCTGCGCGGCAGCGACCAGGCGCATGCCTTTCCCGCCCCCTCCGGCCACAGCCTTGAGCAGCACGGGATAGCCAAGCCCTTGCGCGATGCGCTCGGCATCCTGCAGTTTTTCGATGGGATCGGCGACGCCCGGAACCATCGGCACTCCGGCGCGCGCGGCTAGCTGCCGCGCGGCGGTTTTCGATCCGAGACGCTCCATGGCGTCCGGGGAGGGCCCGATGAACGCGATTCCATTCTCCGCACAGGCGCGCGCCAGATCGGGATTTTCAGCCAGAAATCCGTAGCCCGGATGCAGGGCATCGCATCCAGCGCGGCGCGCCACATCCATCAGCTTGTCGATGCGAAGATAGCTCTCCCTTGAGGGCGCGGCACCTATCGGATACGCCTGCCCGGCCATGCGCACGTGCAGCGAGGCCCGGTCGGCGTCGCTGAATACCGCGACGGGTACGATCCCCATCTCCCGGCACGCCCGGGCGATCCGTACGGCAATCTCTCCGCGATTGGCTATCAGAATTTTCTTGAACATGCTGCGCCACCGGCTCCGCAGCGCATTCTAACACGCGCCTTCTGGTTGCCGGCGCGGCGATCGCGCGACGCCGTAATATAAACGCGCTATGATATTGCGCGTGTTTAAATTCATACGCTTTAATTCCACGCCGTCCCAGCCGGAACGCCTGCTGGGCGGATATCTGTTCGCGCTGGCCTTCTACCAGATCGTCATCTATCTATGGCCGAGCGGGCCGCCGTTCATGCTCGATCCCCGCGGGGGCATTCCCGTACTGCTGATCAATCATTTTTCGTTCGACAACAAGATTATTTTTCAAGTCGAGTGGATTACCACAACGTGGCTGATCGTTCTGGCGGCGATGCTCTTCTTTTATGGAAAATTTCTGAAAACGTATCTTGTTTCGGAGGCAGTGATGGCCGCTCCCACTGCTTACTACGTTGGCGTTCTCGCCGTTCATCATGGAGGCAATTTCGGGCTGGAACTCAAGGACCTCCTCCTGACGGTGTGTTTGTTCACACTGTTTTCTCTGGTGCCGATCGCCTATGCTGCGAAACGCCTGCGGGATCGAAGGAAACGGCGGGAATAGGGGCCCGGCATATCCGTCCCGGGCTTTTTCGGAACAGGGGATTTCATGAAACGTTTCGCCGCCCTTGCGGTTTTGGTTGTTTTTTGTCAGCCCCTGGCCGGACATGCGCAGAAGCAGGCTCCTGCTGCAACCGGGCAAGGCGTACCGGCTACGGAACCTTCTCCCGGATTCCTGCATCCGCAAGCAGAAGCGCAACAAAGCGTGGCCCCGCCGTGCATACAGCCGCCGCCAATTGTGAGCCTCAGAGATTACAACGGACCGTTGAAAAAAGTCGTCGGAGTATTTGCCCGGAACTTGGAACGCAAATCCGTGCGCGCGCCCCGCTACAAACCGGGTGTGGCGCTATGCTCGCTGGTTCTAAAAGACAAGTTCATACTTTTTGTGAGCGATTCTTTCGATCCCGTCACATTCATGACCGCGGGATTTAATGCGGGAATCGATCAGGCGCATGACGTCGATCCCACCTTCGGGCAGGGCATGGCCGGATACGGCAAGCGATTTGGGGCCGGCTTTGCCGATCAAGCCTCTTCGCGGTTCTTCAAGGACTTTGCGTATCCTTCAATGTTTTACGAGGACCCCCGTTACTACCGCCTGGCCGAAGGCAGCACGCGAAGGCGGTTGCTTCACGCGGTCGAGCACGCGGTCGTGGCTCGTCGCGACAATGGCAGCCAGATGTTCAATTTTTCCGAATGGCTGGGGACGGCCAGCGGCGTCGCGTTAAGCAACCTGTATCACCCCGGCAACCAGCGGGGCTTCACTCCGGCCGCGCGGCAGGTGGGCTATAACATCGCCACCGACGTCGGGTTCGAC
Source organism: Candidatus Dormiibacterota bacterium (assembly GCA_035533775.1). Taxonomy (GTDB): domain Bacteria; phylum Acidobacteriota; class Terriglobia; order Acidiferrales; family UBA7541; genus Palsa-360. Next base: position 28,049 of record DATLTA010000160.1, read on the forward strand.
ATCCTCCGCGAGTTCTGGCCGGAGATCGCCCGCAAATTCAAGCTTCCCTTCCGCACTGCCCCGGCAATGTCCGAACCGGACCTGCAGGGACTCGGTCCGGGCCCCAAACGTCCCGGAAATATCTTCTGATCATTCGCGTGGCAAACCGAGGTTGACATACGGATTTGTGCTTCAATAGAATCAGCCCAGTCCATTGAAGCGTCCGATCGTAGAGTACCTATGCTGGGTCGCACTCATACAGGAGATTGTCATGAAACAAATTGCCGCCCTGTTTGTATTGAGCATTCTTTGCATGCCTTTGTCCGCTCAAGCACAACCGAAAATACCCGCCGCGAAGCCTGTCGCAACCGAAGCTTCCGCCGCGCAGCCCGCAGCCACCGAGGCGCCCGCTCCTGCTTCGGCACCCGTGGAAAGTGCGGCAGCCCCCCAGGCGGTCGCTCCGGTACCTGCGCCCCGAAAGAAGCGAGTGGCGGTGTTCGATTTTGACTACTCCACGGTGCGCACCAACTCAGCGGCGCTGTTTGGGACGGACATCGACATCGGCAAGGGAATCTCCGATCTGTTGGTCAAGAATCTGGTGACGGATGGGACCTATAGTGTGATCGAACGGAAGGCGCTGGATAAAATAATCGCGGAGCAAAACTTTTCGACTAGCGACCGTGCCAATCCGACGTCGGCAGCCAAGCTGGGCAAGTTGCTTGGCGTGGACGCCATCATCGTGGGAAGTATCACTCAGTTCGGAAACGAAACCAAGAATACGAAAATTGGCGGCATCGGAGGGGGGTTCGGCGGCTTCGGTATCGGCGGTTTCGGCCACAAGGAATCCAAGGCCATCGTTCAGCTTGACGCGCGCATAGTGAATGTCGACACGGGCGAGATTTTGGGTGTGGCGGAAGGCAAGGGTGTATCAAAACGCAGCAGCACGTCGCTACTGGGCGGCGGGGGAAACTGGCACGGATTTGGCGCTGGCGCCGTGGATTTTGGTTCTAGCGACTTCCAACAGACCATCATCGGCGAAGCCGTGAAGGCTGCCGTCGACCAGATGACCAGCGGTGTGATCGACTCTGCTCCGAAAATCCAGGTGCGCGTAATTAAGGTGGAAGGATTGGTCGCGGCGGTGGATGGAGGGCAAGTCGTCCTGAACGTGGGGACGAAAACCGGAATCAAAGTTGGCGATCACATGTCTGTCGAACGTGTAACCAGTGTAATTAAAGACCCTGCCACCGGCGCTGTTCTCCGCAAAATGACCACGAAGCTCGGCGAACTGGAAGTGACCGACGTAGACGACGTATCCGCTGTGTGCAGAACTATCTCAGGGACAGGTTTCAAAATCGGCGATATAGCCAAGACGGTGGTTCAGTAGAGGCCCACTGGACACGGCTGCGAAGCGAAATACTCAGCGGCGGTCGCGAAACGCTCTGCGCCCATACCCGCGCGCCAGCACGTTGAAGAAAAAATACGGATTGCTGATACGAGTGAGCGGAAGCACCGCACGAAAAGGCATGGTGGCGCGACCATTCATCGCGTAATCATCTCCGTAGTAGCCGTAGCCTCCACTTATACCTCCTCCTGCAATCGATAAAACAGGCCTGCGGGAGGCTTCGGTCTTGCGGTCGCGCTTCCCGGTCAAAATATCGACATCGGCCGGTTCCAGGGGATGTCCGGGCCGGATTGATTCAGGGGCATGGGTTTGCTCCGTTGCGTTCTTCGCCGCCGGTAAATTAACCTGTGCTGGAGCCTGTGGCGGTTCTTGCTTGGATTCGGCTTGCTGGGCGCGCAGCGCCGGAACGAGCAGGAATGCTGCAACCATCAAGATGAGAGTCCTCATTACACCTTCCCGCCAGTATATCTGTGCCGATTGTACTCCGCTCGCATGCTCGGTCAATGAAACAAAGGTCTCAGCAGCGCACAACGCGACATTATTGTAGATTCCACAGGCGGTCTGCGTGGCGCGAGTTGCATTCCACGCCTTGAAATTCTGGACGCCTTGTGCGTCCTCAATACTTCTCCAGAAAAAACGATTCTGCTTCCGCATGCCGCCAGGAGACCCGACCGGATTAGAGCGGGATATTGCCGTGCTTTTTTTTCGGATTCGTGTCGCGTTTGGTTTCGAGGGAACGCAGGGCGGCGATCAGCTTTGCGCGTGTGGTGGAAGGCTCGATGACGGCGTCGATGTAGCTGCGCTCGGCGGCCACGTAGGGATTGGCGAATCGCTCGCGGAATTCAGCGACTTTTTCGCGCCGCAGGCGCTCGCGGTCGGCTTCCGGGGCGCGGTCCAGTTCGCGTTTGAAGACGATGTTGACCGCTCCTTCCGGTCCCATGACGGCAATTTCGGCCGTCGGCCAGGCAAAATTCGCATCGGTGCGGATGTGCTTGCTGGACATCACGCAGTACGCGCCGCCGTAGGCCTTCCGGGTGATTACGGTGAGCTTCGGAACGGTCGCTTCGGCGAAGGCGTACAGCAGTTTCGCGCCGTGCCGGATGATGCCGTTCCATTCCTGCTGCGTGCCGGGCAAAAATCCAGGCACGTCTTCCAGCGTGATCAACGGGATATTGAATGCGTCGCAGAACCGCACGAACCGCGCGCCCTTCACCGAGGCGTTGATGTCCAGCACGCCCGCCAGGAACGCAGGCTGATTGGCGACGATGCCCACGGGCTGCCCGCCCAGCCGCGCGAACCCGACAACGATATTTTTCGCGAAATATTCGTGCACCTCAAAGAAATAGTTGTCGTCGGCGATGGAGTGAATCACGTCCTTGATGTCGTACGGCTGCATCGGGTCGGCGGGAACCAGGGTATCAAGGGCCGCGTCGGCGCGGTCGACGGGATCCGAGGTGGCGCGGAGCGGCGCGTCGTCCAGATTATTGAGCGGTAAAAAACTCATGAGTTCGCGGATCATGGCCAGGCATTCGGAGTCGTCGCGCGCCACAAAATGCGCGACGCCGCTGGTCGCGTTGTGCGTCATCGCGCCGCCTAGGTCATGCTTGGAGACATCCTCGTGCGTGACGGTCTTGATGACCTCCGGGCCGGTAATGAACATGTACGAGGTGTCGCGCGTCATGAAAATGAAATCGGTGATGGCGGGGGAATACACTGCGCCGCCCGCGCACGGCCCCATGATGGCGCTGATTTGCGGAACCACTCCGCTTGCCAGCGTGTTGCGCAGAAAAATATCCGCATAGCCCGCCAGCGACCGTACGCCCTCCTGGATGCGCGCTCCCCCGGAATCGTTCAGGCCGATGACGGGCGCGCCGTTGCGCATCGCCAGATCCATCACCTTGCAGATTTTCAGGGCGTTGGTTTCCGAAAGCGAGCCGCCAAACACGGTGAAGTCCTGCGCGAAAACGTAGGCCAGCCGGCCGTCAATGCGCCCGAATCCGGTAATGATGCCGTCGCCGGGAGGCCTCTGCTCCTGCATTCCGAAGTCGTCGCAGCGATGCGTGACGAATTTGTCGAGTTCTTCGAACGTGCCTTCGTCCAGCAGCAGCGTCACGCGCTCGCGCGCGGTGAGCTTGCCGGCTTTGTGCTCGCGCTCCCGGCGTTCCGGACCGCCGCCGGCCTCAGCCGCGGCGCTGCGGCGGCGAAGTTTCGCGACCGCATCGCTGATTGCATCGGGGGTTGTCGGGTTCTTGTTCATCATTCGGCGTCATCGACCATCGTGGATCATCCCGCGGGTTCATCGCATGCCGCGCCGCTTCCAGACTTTCGCACATGCGGGAATGCGCGTGCCACTAATTTTTTGGCGGTTGGCCAACTCGAGAAGCGCCGAGTTGCGCGTCGGCTTTGCCCGAAAATTCCGGAGGCGGCGGAAATTCCACCGTGCCCACGCCCAGAATGCGAACCGCCAGGCGTGTGGCAAGATAGATGCACCCGACCAGCAGGATGGTTCCGGCAACCAGCGCCAGCAGGACGGCCGGAATGCGGAGGGCCAGATGGGAGACAGACACAGCCAGTATGGTGCCCCGCACCAGGGCAATCAGCGCGGCCAGGGTGATCGTGGCGGCTCCGGCCACGGCTGCTACAATCGCAAAAATCTTGCGGATCACGCGCCCGCTCGCGCGCCGCGAACCGTTGGGAGAATCACGCCTGATGGAACCAGAGTTCGCATAAAAGCCTAATGGATGCCGGACCAGTCGTCGGCAACTAGAATGGAATTGCTCGGATTGGACGGATCGTATTTCACGCTGGCGTGCTGGCCGGAGGCCAAACGCTCCAGGCAAAGACGTTCTTCCAGGCCCGTGACGTCTTGCGCCGTTTCGTACGTGACCCCGGAAATGGAATAGCTGTACCGGATCAGGCGCCGCAGCCTGCCTGCGTCGGCATTCATCGCCGCTGCTTTCCGCCGTGAAAACATTCCTGTTCCAGATTCCTGGCGAACCATCGCCGGCGCTTCGACCAGCTCGATGACCATGCCTTCCGCAATTCGTCCGACTTGATTGAGGTGAAACCTGCGGAGGCGCTCTTCCTCCTCGGGATCATCCGGCTTCCGGAAGACGCGGAGCAATGCCGCAACCGCAACGGCAATGACCAGCGCCGAGGCTCCCGCAAAAATCCGCCAATCGATTGGCCAGTGCTTCAATGCTTCGGATTGCGTGCGGCCACCGGTTCGGATACATCGCCCAGTGTCGCGCGCGCCTTCTCCCAGTCCTTCAGGAACCCTTCCAGCCCGCGATCGGTCAAGGGATGCTGGAAGAACTGCTCAAATACCTTGTCAGGCATGGTGGAGATTCCGCGCGCCATGCGAAGAATGCTCTCCGTGCCGGCCGGAATGCCGGAAAGAACCGCCGCTGGGGTCAGACCGCGCGATTCCCAACCGGATTCCGCAACGTCCCGATTCCGGGAATCACGACTTCCACCACATCTCCGGCCCGCATGGGCCCAACTCCCGCAGGCGTGCCTGTGGCGATCACGTCGCCCGGCAAAAGCGTCATGACCCGTGAAACCCAGGGGATTATAACATCTATGGAGAAGAGCATCGCCGTGAACGGGGAGTGCTGCTTCCTGTTTCCGTTCAGCAGGGTTTCAATCGTTCCGTGGGCCATGTCAAATTCCGTTTCCAGGACGGGGCCCATCGGGCAAAACGTGTCGAAACCCTTGGCGCGCGTCCACTGCTTGTCCAGCGCCTGATAGTCGCGCGCGCTTACGTCGTTCAGGCAGGTGTACCCGCCAATATAGGGCCGCACGTCTTCGCCGTCGCGCAACTGGAAACAGGTTCGCGAGATGATGACGGCGAGTTCGCCTTCAAAATCTGTGCGCTCCACATTGGGCGGCAGCAGGATGGGCTCCTCGGGCGCCAGCAGGGAGGAAGGCGGCTTCAGGAAAATCAAGGGTTGCTGCGGCGTGGGATTGTTGAATTCCGCCGCATGTTCCCGATAGTTTCTTCCCAGGCAGACGATCTTGCTCGGCATCACCGGCGGCAATAACTTCACGTCCGAAAGCGGGAAGGAACGGCCCGCCGCTTCCCACTTTCCAAAAATGTCGCCGGAGATTTCGCGGACCTCCTCCCCGGAAATGAGCCCTTGCATGATTTCCGGGTGCGCGGTTGCGCCGATTTTTTCCGGCGGAACCATTTGCAGCTGAAAACGGCAGAGTTTCATTGCGTCCCTCGTCCTTTTTGTGGGGTTTGACCGATCAATTGGTGTGGGGCCTGCCGCCGGCGACGCTTGTCTGCCCGGTTTGGATGACGTGGCGATGGCGCGCTTCCGCGCAGAACAGAACAACCCAGTGGAACACGGCGATAAATCCGTAGGAAACCGCGCCCAGCATGAAGACGTGCAGCGCTCCCATGCGGCTTCCCAACAGGGTGAAGTGCGTTTCCGCCACGATGTACGTGAATGTCAAAACCGTCCATGCCGTCAGGCCCGCCAGAAACATTTTCTCGGGATGGAGGCGAAAGCGCAAGACGGGAATCGCCAGCAACAGGACCATGATTACGCCCGCAACAAGGTTGCGGGCTCCGGCAAAAGGTTCCAGCCCCGAAACGCGATTCGCGACGAATAACCAGGCAACGAAAACAAATGACAGGTAAATGCCCGTAAGAACGCCGGTGCGCAAAGACGCCTTGCGCAGCCACAAAAACCACCACATGCCCGGAAGCTGGGGTCGGGCCATCATACGTTCCTTTCTACAAGCCTGTGCCTATGGAACTGTTGTCTGAACTGCGGAACTTTTCGCACTTTCGTTCCCGGCGCGGTCCACAGCGGAAACGCGGTAAAAATATCGTCCGCCGGGCACAACGGAAATATCACGAAACGCCGGACTCGGCAACAAATCCTGGTTGATACGTGCGCCGGGTGTGTCTTTCCGGTCACTCCGGTAGACGTTATAGCCCGCCAAGTCCGGTTCGGAATTGATCTCCCACGACAGTTCGATGTAAGCGGGGGTCTGCGGCGTTGCAGGAATGATTGTGCTTTCCAGACCTTGGGGCACGGCGGGAGGAAAAACGTCGCGCGGCGTGACCTCGGCAGGCGCGGATTCCGCGGATTCCACGGTCTGTGCGCCGAATTGCGCCACGGCTCGAACCGTGTACATATATGTCTTCCCGAATTCGACGTGCGTGTCTTGAAATTCGGTTGAAGAAGTTGGACCCAGAAGTTCCAGCGGAGATTTCAAATTCGCCTGGGAGAGGTTTTGCGGGGCCGATCCCTCTCCAGCCTCGATTTCGGCGCGATACACCCGGTAGCCGTCGGAAACAGCGCCGGACGGCGGAAGTGATTTCGCCCAGCTCAGCACTACCGCGTTTTCGGTGACCACCGTGCGCACGTCGCCCGGAACCGCCGGCGGAGGATAAACACGCATCGCGAAAATGTTCGAGTTGTTCGATGCGCGCGCTTTTACGGCGCGTGTGCGGACCATGTAGGCGAGCGGATTTCCCGACGCGTTCGTGAAATCATCCGGCGAAAGGGGATCGCGAAATTCGATCCGGCCGTCCTGCAGGTAAGAATTCACGCGTTCCGAGGGAATGGCGTAGACGAGACGCCACGGAGTTTTTCGACCCGGTGTGACGCCGGGCGAAACAGGCGCGCGATAGATTTCGATGGATGGGGATTCCGCCAGGGCTTCGCGATCCGCCGACCGTGTGGGCAGCGTGAAAGAGAGCACGACTGCACTCCCCGCCTGCCGCGCCGCCAGATCGGCGACCGGGAGAGGAACAACGGGATGCCGCGCCATCGGATCTCCGGGCGCGGCGCACCCGGCCAGCAGTGCGCAGGCCCACACGCCCAACGCAAGCGCAAAGGATGCGTTGGCGCGTCTCATGGCGTGACCATGGCGTTAGAGGATATACCTGCTGAGGTCCTGGTTCTTCACGATGTCGGCGAGTTGCTTGGTGACGTAGGCGCCGTCCACCTTCACGTTTTTCTTCTTCATGTCCGGTGCGTCAAAGGAAATTTCATCGAGCACTTTTTCGAGGATCGTATGCAGGCGGCGCGCGCCGATGTTTTCGGTCTGCTCGTTCACCGTGACGGCAAAGCGGGCCAGCGCCGCGATGGCGTCCTCGGTGAAATTCAGCTTGAGGCCTTCGGTGTCCATCAGGGCCACGTACTGCTTGATGAGCGCGTTCTTGGGCTCGGTGAGGATGCGCACAAAATCGGCTTCGACCAGCGCCGAAAGTTCCACGCGAATCGGCAGGCGTCCCTGAAGTTCCGGGATCAAGTCCGAAGGCTTGGAGATGTGAAACGCGCCGGCGGCGATGAACAGGATGTGGTCCGTGCGGATCATGCCGTAGCGCGTATTGACGGTGGTTCCCTCGACGATCGGCAGGATGTCGCGCTGCACGCCTTCGCGGGAAACGTCCGGGCCGTGGCCGGATTCGCGCCCGGCAATCTTGTCGATTTCGTCGATGAAGATTATGCCCATCTGTTCGGCGCGCTCGACGGCCAGCCGCGTAACCTGATCCATGTCGATCAGTTTGGTCTCTTCTTCCTGAATCAGGTAATCGAACGCTTCGGCAACCGTCATCCGGCGGCGTTTCTTCTGCTGGCCAAACAGACCGGAGAGCATGTCCTTGATGTTGACGTCCATTTCCTCGACGCCCTGATTGGAAATAATTTCAAACGCGGGCATCGAGCGCTCGCGGACTTCGACTTCCACCAGGCGCTGGTCGAGTTTGCCGTCCCTCAATTGCGCGCGAAGTTTTTCGCGCGTGCGGTCCGCCTGGTCTCGGCGGGAAGATTCCGTCTGGATGGAGGCGGCACTGTCGGAATCGGGAGAAGGAGGAGGCGGCGGTGGAGAAGCGGGCAGCAGCAGATCGAGAACGCGTTCTTCGGCGGCCTGTTCGGCGCGCTCAGCCACTTCGTCCAGCTTTTCCTCGCGCACCATGTCGATGGAGGTTTCGACCAGATCCCGCACCATGGATTCGACGTCGCGGCCGACGTAGCCCACCTCGGTGTATTTGGATGCTTCCACTTTGACGAACGGGCAGCCCGCCAGACGCGCCAAGCGCCGCGCAATTTCCGTCTTTCCGACTCCCGTGGGCCCGATCATTAGAATATTTTTCGGCAATACATCTTCCGCCATATCCGGCGTGAGTTTTTGCCGGCGTACGCGGTTGCGCAATGCCACGGCCACCGCGCGCTTTGCGGCGGCTTGCCCGACGATGTATTTATCGAGCTCGGCCACGATTTCTCGCGGGGTCAGTTCGTCAAACGACGGTTCGGGCGCCGCTTGTGGTTCGCGCTGGTCGCCGGGGAGATAGATCACCATATTTTTTGTTCCGCCTTCCGAAACCGTGTGTCGCCGGAGCCGCTGCAGAGGCGCGCGCACCGTCCAGTGTGGCTGGCCGCATTTCCATCGACGGTGTGGAGAAAAGAAATGCGCACGCTACAGTTCCTCGATCGTAAAATTTGCGTTCGTATAAATGCAGATATCGCTCGCGATCCGCATGGCTTCCATCGTTGTGTCTTTTGCGGAAAGCTTGGTGTGCTTGGTGAGCGCGCGCGCCGCCGCCAGGGCGTATGGGCCGCCCGAACCGATGGCGCAGATGCCGTCATCGGGTTCGATGACGTCGCCATTGCCGGAAACCAGGAATGTCGCCTTCGAATCCGCGACGATCAGGAGGGCTTCGAGGTGCCGCAAGGCGCGATCCTTGCGCCATTCCTTGGCCAGTTCTACGGCGGACTTCGCCAGATTCCCCTGATGTTCCTGCAGTTTCCCCTCGAACCGCTCGAAAAGAGAAAGCGCGTCGGCGGTGGATCCCGCAAACCCGGCCAAAACCTTGTCGCTAAACAAGCGGCGCGTTTTGCGCGCCGTATGTTTCATTACGTGTTCGCCCATGGTGACTTGTCCGTCGGCGGCGATGACAACCTTATTGTCGCGGCGCACGCACAGTACCGTGGTGCCGTGCATCTGCACTGAATTCCCGGTCTTTGCCATCTGATGATTATACGGCAAGCGGCGGCTGCGACCAATGAGGGGTTTGCACCTGCTCGTTCGCGGAGCTTTCAATGCGTAGGAGTTCATGCGCGCTACAGGCAAGAGCTTCTTGAACGAGTTGAGTGGGTAACACGACCGCCAGATAGCGAAGTCGACCGTTTCGCAATCGACGCAGGGCGCATGAGTCGCCTCGGCCAGCGCTTCGCTAAGGTCTTGCTAACGCGCAACGGTCCGCAACACAAAACGGAGGGGAAGCGAGAATCCCGGACTACTTCCAATTCCGGGAAATCCCGCCCCCCAAGCACGATACCTGACGAGTCCACTCTTTCTCTCTTCCGTCAGGCGTATTCACTTTGTCGACTACATCGCCGGAGCGAATACCCGAATGCAGCCGCACCCGCCAGTGGTGCCTTCCGGCACAAAGACCTTGCCGGTGACGTCGCTGGCCGCGACCGAATGTGCGTGGCCTCCGGTGGGGATCTTTTCAACCAGCTTGTTGGTCAGAGCGTCGATCACAAACACGCCGCCCATTCCCGCCGATGCGGTGTAATACTCGTGATTCTTGGAGCTGTAGGCAACCTCATCGGCGCCGCCCGCCCCATGAATCGTGGCTGCCACCTTGCCCGTCCGCGCGTTCATGACCACGAAAATCGCCGGCATACCCTCCCGGCCACTGGCTGAGCAGCCCAGCAGGAAGTGTTGATGAGGCCCGAAGACGATGCCACTCGGATGGCAGGCTTCTACCGGCAGAATCTTGACCAGCTTGCCTTGCGGGCTGATTATGGCGACGCCGCCTTGCTTTGGGTCGTGATTGAATTCCGGAACCGAAAAATAAAACATCCCGTTAGCGGAGTCATAGGCCGGGGCCTCAAGTCCGTCCGTGGCACTCTTAAAAGGAACCTGTGCAATGAGTTTGTGCTGCGTGGTCGAAACGAGGGCTGCGAACGGCGGATCCTCGTCGCCGTTGCCGCCGGCCAGGACGTGATCCTTTGGATCGTACGCGATTTCGTCGAAGCGATGCTTGCCGCCGGTGGGAACCGTAGCGATGATTTTCATCGTCTTGAGGTCGACTTCTTTCGCGGTGCTGTCGCCATCGCCTACCCAGGCAGTGTCGCCGTAGGTGAGGACTCCCGCCGGTCCGGAAATGTCAAAATCCTCTTTCCCATTCATCTTTTTGGGACCGACGAAACCCGGAATGCTCCCGATGAATTTGTCGGTCCGGCCGTCGAAGATGTCGACCTCGGAGTTGTCCCGATCGGCAAGGTAATAGCGCTGGGTTCTTTGATCGACCCAGCTGATGTCGAACCCGTTGATTGTCTTGCCGGGTATGGTCATGGTCGCGACTTGCTTCAGCTTTCCGGTAGTGTGCGCGGTTTGTGCAAACGCCGGCGCCGCAATCGCGGCTGCCAGCAATAATGAAGACAGAATCAGGATGTTGCGCCGTATGGCCACAGTCATGCCTCCTAAAATAAAAATAGATGACGCGATCCGATTCTAGACCGGAGCGGCCATCTTAAACGGAATTTCCGATTTGGCTCACTTTCTATTGCATCCTACAACTCTCCTGCCTTCGAAACAACGAATTTGCAGTCAGAGCAGGCCCCGACGAGATTGGCGGAATTCCGGCGGCGCGTGTTTGCCCGGCAGGCGCTCATTAGCCGGATTGCGGCGACGCACGCCTAGATCTGCGCCACCGGAACGGGCACTTCGTGTTCCACGCCGCGCCATCCGACCGGCTTGCCCTGCACTGCGCCCATCACGGCGCGGAACAGCACCACGTACATCATCTGGCGATAGTAAAAGCGCTGCAACAGCAGCGGCCAGAGCAGGGACCAGTCCTCGTGCCGCTCCAGCATGAACGCCACGACGCACGTTAGAAAATCGATGAGCATGAATCCGATAAAGAAGACGAGCGAGCGCTGAACGTCCGCCGCCGTGTAAATCTGCGGCAAATGCATGAAATGGAATTGCGACAGCCCATACAGCAGCAGCGATCCCAGAAACAGCAGATCGATCACGGGAGAAAATAGAGGCAGCAGCAGCTGGAACAAAAATATGTTGGGCAAGGCGATCCAGCCCAGTGTTCCGTATTTCTTGCGGCCCAGAGTGTCGTGGTGTTTCCAGAATGCCTGCAGCGTGCCGAACGTCCACCGGAAACGCTGGCGAACCAGCGCGGATGCGGTTTCCGGCGCATCGGTCCAGCCAATCGCTTCTTCGTCATAATAGATTTTCCAGCCGGTGCGCCGAATCGTGATCGTCAGGTCCGTGTCTTCCGCCACCGTGTCGGCGCTGATACCTCCGGCGTCATGGATAGCTTCGGCTCGCCAGGCGCTGAGCGCTCCGGGAACCACGGGAATGCAATTCAGCAGATCGAAGGCGCGCTTTTCCAGATTCTGGCTGGTCACGTATTCCAGCGCCTGCCAGCGGGTCAGCCAGCTGACCCGGTTTCCCACTTTCACGTTTCCGGCGACGGCGCCGACCTTGGGATTGGCGAAGTGCCGGACAAGTTTTCTGATGGCGGAGGGCTCGATGGCCGTGTCCGCATCGATGGTCACGATGATGCTGCTGGAGGCTTCGGCCAGGCCATGCGAAAGCGCCGTGGGTTTTCCGTGGTTGGGTTGATGAATCACGCGCACGGAGGGATTGCGCCCGAACTGTTCATCCAGAAGGTCTGCGGTGCCGTCGGTGGATCCGTCATCGACGACGATCACTTCCAACTTCGGATAATCGGATTCGAGCACGGAATTCACCGTGTAGGTGATGGCACCCAGTTCGTTGTACGCGGGAATGAGCACGCTCACCAGAGGCTGAAATTCCGGGTGATCGGCGGGAGCGGGGCGAAACTTTTCAATGATCGCCAGCACGCCCACGACGATCGCGCGGCAGCTTACCAGTCCGATGCCCAGAAGAAATATGAAAGCGACACTCAGCCGGGACCACTCGTACAGCGTGAAAATCAGCCCGTCGGCGCCCGCCAGCAGGCGCTCGCGAAACGACAGCGGAGGCATGAGCTGCGCTCGCGTTTGCCCGACCAGTTCCGACACGAGAACAAGCTTGAATCCCGCCGCCCGCAAGCCGTCGATAATGTGCGGCAACGCCGCCACGGTGTGCGAGCGGTCTCCGCCGCCATCGTGCAGCAGCACGATGTTGCCGCTACCCGAACGCGCCTGATCGAGCACGCGCTGCACGATCACGGGCGCCGGTGCGGGCGGAATGCCTCCCGGTTCACCCCAATCATGCGGATCGATTCGCGAACCAACGATCAGGTAACCCATGGATTGCGCAATGGGCAGTTGCGCGACTTCATCCGCGGTTTCAGGCTGATGATCGATGCCGTAAGGCGGGCGAAACAGCAGCGTCTTCACCCCCAGCGTGCTGTTCAGCAGGCGTTCGGTTAGGTTCAGCTCCACATCTATCTGCGTGCGCGAGATTTCGTTCCAGCGCGGATGCGTGTAGGTGTGGTTGCCGATTTCGTCCCCGTCGGCGTACTCCTGGCGGATTAGGCCCAGCGCCTGATTGGCGTTGCTGCCAATTACGAAAAAAGTCGCCGGGGCTTTTTTCTCGTTTAAAATGCTGAGAATCTGCGGCGTGAACTCACGGTCGGGGCCGTCGTCAAAGCTTATCGCGATTTTGTGCGGCGCCGCCCCCATCTGGAAAATACGATAGGACGTCGGAACAACCTTGTAATTCTCGTCCACGATGTTGCTGGTGGAAGGGTCGAAACGAATCGTGCGGCTGCCTTTCTTCGGTGTGTTGGAGAATTTCCAGATGTCCCCATTTCCTTCGAGGATCAGGTCGTATCCGGGGGGCATGATCTCCAGCTTTGCCCGCGCGGCGTCGTCCGGGCGAGTGACATCCCAGATCGGCCAGAGGGACGGATCCTCAGAGCCGAGCCGCCAGAGCGCGGTGCCTTGCACGCCGAACCGTTCGGCGGCGCGCAATTCGTTGTAGGCGGTCACCCCGTCGAGCATCCAGACCTGGTGTGTGATGTTGTGCTCGTCCGAATAGGAGTAATGCGGGTTGAGCGAATCCGGATCGAATTCCACCTGCGCATCCGATTCCGTGGAGGCCACGACGGATTCCTGAAAACTTTCCGCCCGCGTCTGTTCGTGCGTTTTCCTGCCCCTGTTGAGCGGCCAGTCATAGGCGTAGTTGGCGATTCCCATCATGAGCTTTTGCGGCGGCACCAGCTTCGTGATGGTCTCGATGTTCCTGACGAACCAGTCTTGCGCGGCGATGGGGCCCGGCGCCGAGGTCAGCCAGTGCTGGTCGTAATTCATCAGGATGATGGCGTCGGAAGTTTTGCCGATTGCGGCGTAGTTGTACGCCCAGTCGGCCGCCGGAAGGCAGACCATGAGCTTCAGGTTCTCGTTGTGCAGATCGGCGGCCAGTTCGGCGATGAACTGCGTGAAATCTTTCTGGCTTTTCCCGGGAACTTCCTCAAAGTCGACGACCAGCCCGGCATAGTGGTGCTGCGCGATGTATTGAACCGCCTGCTGCGCCAGATGCTGGCGTGCCGCGGGGTTTTTCAGCATGGCCGCCATTTCGTCGGTGAGCCAGTTGGTGCCGTCGGAATTATTCATCAACGGCATCGTGGGAATTTCGATGTTTGAAGTTTGCTGCAGCGATTGCTGCCACGCCGCGAGTTTCGGGTCGGCCTCGATGTCCATACGGCCGGTTGCCGTAATGGAGTGGAGGCGCTCGGGAATGAGCACATCGATACTCCGATAATGCTGCTGCAGCGCCGCCAGCGACGAGGGGTCCCAGCTGACGTAAAATGCCGCCCGCAACGGATCATAGGTGTCCGGCATCTGCCCCAGCGCCTCAACCCGCGCGTGCCGCCCGCGCCGTTTTAGCGTAATCTTGGGTCGAACCTTTTTCCGGATCGCATGAAGCGCGCTGCGGTTGGTGGGAAGCAACGGCTCGGGCAAATGCGGATTGACCAGAACGCTGATAAAAAAAATGATCACCAGAAGCGTGAAAATGGCTCCGCAGATTTCCAGGACGCGGCTGGTTCGCCGCCACCGGCGGCGCTGTTCATCGTAAAATATGGGCTTGCGTGACTTCATGTACTTATTTCGAGTTAGCCGTCCGCCGAAACGCCTTCAATGACCGCACAATCTACCGCACCACAGCCAGGCCAGGGAACTCCGATGATATCCGCTCGGCGCGCCGGCGTCACGATGCTTTACGTGCATGCGTTCTTGGCGGCCATGGCAGGCCTGGCGCTGCGCCTATTATTTGTGTTTCGGTTCCCAGCTTCCGCCGGTGATAGCGGGATGTACCAGCAGCTCGCCCGCAACTGGGTCGATCATCATGTTTATGGTCTAGGGCTTTACCGTTCCCTCGTTCCGGTGGATATCCGAATGCCTGGCTATCCGGCCTTTCTGGCCGGTGTGGCAATAATACTTGGACGCTCCCTGCGGGCCATTTCGTTGTCTCAGGTCCTGCTCGATCTTTGTACCTGTTTTTTGACCGCTGCGCTCGCTGCGGGGCTAGCTCCCATCCGGGCGCGTCGCCGCGCATGGATTGCGGGGTGCTGGCTCGCCGTAACCTGCCCATTTGTAGCGAATTACGCCGCCGTTGTGCTGCCCGAGACCCTGGCCACATTCCTGGCCACAGCCGCGCTGGCCTGTTTTGTTCTGGGGCTCAGGCAGAACAACTTCGAACATGGGTTCCGGGGAAAAGATGGATCGCCAACCTCGTTTGCCTATGCCCTGCTCGGAGCGTTTCTGACGGGCATGGCGACTCTGGTGCGTCCGGAAATGCCCCTGTTGCTGGTAGCCCCGGCGCTGATTTATGCGATTCGATGGTGGAGACTTTTAAAATTCCGCAAGCTGGCATTGCTTGGCGCGGCCTGTTTGGGCGTGTTTCTGCTCCCACTGGCGCCGTGGGCGGTGCGCAATTTCGTAACCCTGCACGAAGCGCAAATCCTTAGTCCGCGAAACGCAACGCTGCCCAGTGAATACGCGCCCGTCGGCTATTACGCCTGGACGCGCACCTGGCTGGAACACTACCGCGATATTTATCTTTCCGTGTGGAAAATAGGCGAGGAACGCGTGCAACTGGATGATCTTCCCTCCACGGCGTTTGATTCGCCCGGGGAAAAAGCGCGCGTCGCCGCTTTGTTCAATCAATACAATGCCAGCCCGGATCTGGATATTTCACCGGAATTGGACCAGAAATTCGCCGAAATTGCGACGGAAAGAACGCGCCGGCATCCGCTGCGCACCTATGTGTGGGTTCCGTTCCAACGCGCCCTCACAATCTGGTTTACGCCGCGCACAGAATTGTTGCCCGTGGACGGCAAGCTGTGGCCCCTCGCCGCTCAATGGAGCGATTCCCCGGCGGATGTGCTGACGACCGCCGGGTTTGCCGTGTTGGGCTATCTGTACGTTGCATTGGCGCTGGGCGGGATCTGGGTTGCGTGGCGGTCAAGAATCGGGAAAGCCGGAGGCAGTGCGAATGCGCCGGATGGGCCCAATCTCTGGGGCGTATCTCTGCTGCTGGTTTACCTCGTTGTCCGCACGGCTTTTTTGACGACGGTGGAAGCGCCCGAGCCGCGGTACGTGGTCTCCTGCTATCCCGCAGTTCTGGCATTGGCCGCGCTGCTTTTTGCCGGGATGCGTCAAAGAAAATCCGTTTAGCATCTCCCCGGTTTGTCTTTTTGGTCTCGCGTCACCATTCATCGGGCATCAGCGATCTTCGACCGGCTCCGGATGAATGGTGACGCGAGCCACCTGCGAAAAATGTTCTTTCACGCGGTCTTCCAATGCGGCCGTAACGTCGTGGATTTGCGTAATGGGGAGGCTGCCATCCATGGCGCAGTGGCAAGACGCCAGGATTTTGTGCTCGACCTGGCGCACGTGAACGTCGTGGCAATCCACCAGTTCGTGATATTCGCGCGGCAGCGTGTTGATGTAATCCCCGATGGCGCGGGCGAGGCCCGTCATCTCGCCGCGTTGGCCATCGACGGATGCGATGTGCGTGCCCAGAGGCTCGATGTGAATATTCACCGTGGGTTCGGTGCGGTTGGACGACGCGGCCATGCTGGACAGTGTGCGGATTTCTTCTTCCAGACCGGTGGCGCGGTAATGTGCGTCCCGCAGGCTCAGTTGCTCGGGTACTTCCAGGTGCAGTTCGATGAACAGCCGACCGTCGAGCTGGTCGGCGGAAATTTCGTGAATGGCAAGGCCGCGCCGCGCGGCAATGGCCCGGATGGCGTCGAACAGGTGCTCTCCGGCGACCGCGCGCGGCTCCATGTGCACCATCACGTCCGCCGGAACAATCTGGCCGACGCGTTGTTCCACCGCATCCGAGATGGCGTGCACCTGCTCAAAGCTTGCGGACCGCGGTACGCTGATGGTGACGTCCACGAAGTGCTGGTTCCCCGCGCGCCGCACGCGAACGCGCTCGATGGATAGCACGCCTTCCAGTCCCTCCACCGCTTCGGTGACGCGCTTCTGCAAGCCGGCGGGCGCGACATCGAGCAAGGCGTCCATGGTGCGCTTACCCAGCCGCGATCCGATCCAGATCACGATGGCGGCGACCACCAGCGCGGCGATGGGATCGGCGTCCTGCAGCCAAGCGATGCTCCAATACTGGCCCGCCCACACGGCCATCATGCCCAGAATCACAACGAACGTGCTCCAGACATCGGTGGAGAAATGCAGCGCGTCCGCTTCCAGCGCTTCGCTGGGATATTGCCGCGCGACGCGGGCCAGTGCGCGCGAGCGGATCAGGTCAATGCCCATTGCCAGGCCGAGAATCAGGATGGCCAGGGCGCTCGGTTCCAGATGCACTTGCTTGTACAACAGGCGAACAAAGGCTTCCACGATGATGTACACCGAAGTGGCCAGCAGAAGCCCCGTCTCAACGAACGCGGAAAAACTTTCGATTTTGCCGTGGCCGTACGTGTGTCCGGAATCGGCCGGGCGGTCAGAAACCCGCACCGAAAACCACGTCAGGATGGCCGCAACCAGGTCCAGTCCCGAATGCAGGGCTTCCGAGAGGATGCCCAGGCTTCCGGTGGCGACGGCCAGAAACACCTTCAGCGAAACAAGAATCAGCGCCGAGCCAACCGACCCGAGCGCCGCCATCTGTTTGACCGAACTGGGAGAACGTTTGATGGGGAATCCTCGAATGGATTATACGATGGCGCGGGAAGGATTGCGCCTACAGGGGATTGCTCATTTGGCAATCAGAATCCGGTGGCGTGAAGCGGATGACCCGATTTCCCGGTCACACGCCGCGCGCACCTTTTTCCTCATCTTGCTTGCTTGGTCGGCTTGCTCAATTGAGCGGTGGAGGAGGAACCAGCGGCAAGCGTTCCGGCTCGCTGCGTGCGCCGTGAACCTCCACGTCGTCGAACAGCAGCGATGGCGCGATCACCGAAGCGGGGACGCCGGAAGAAGCCGAGCCAAATGCGGCCAGCGCCGTCCCGGCAAATCCAGCCTGCTGGTTCTGCATGAAATTGAACGTTGTGGCGTCGTTGCCGATGCCGTAGATGTTGCGCATGGCGCGCACGGTAAGCCCGGTGAGCCGCGCGCCGCGAATCAGGGTTTCCTGCCCGTCCTCGGCGTTGACGCGGTACACCAGCAGAGGCAGGCGGTCGCCGGTGGCGGCTCCCGACGCTGCACCCATCACGAGTTCGGATAGATCGTCCTGCTCGCGCACGCCCAGGACGGGATTATCCATCTCCCGGACGATGAGGCACCACTTGTTCCCATTCTGCTTGCAGGCATCCAAAAATTTCTTTTTCAGCTCGTCCGGGGAAACACCGGCCGTGGACGTAAAAAACAGATTGCCGATCATCGGGCGCGGCGTGCCCAGATACGCGGCGCGGCCGTGACCATTGGATTGCACCAGATCGGGGCCTGGGCGCCGGGACATCAGGAAATTCAGCAGCAGGCCGTTCTGAACCAGATTCACGCGCTGCGCTTTCACCCCTTCCTGATCGACGGCGTAGGAGCCGAGCAGGTCTTGTCCATCAAACTGTTTCATGGTGGGATCGTCCACTAGGGAAACGGTGTTGGGCAGGACGCGCATGCCCAGCTTGCCGGTCCACTCGCTGCGGCCGCCCAGCCGGTCCATCAATTGGTCGAAGGCCGATTGCATGGCCAGCGGTCCGCGCGCTCCGGACAGGGAAGGCTCAAGCGTCTGCGCCAGCAGCGATCCTGCCGCCGGGGCTTCAAACAGCACGGGCCCTTCGAAATCTTTCGCGGGAGGGGCGTTGCGAAGCGCGACCAGCTGCTCGCCGGCCTTTTCGAGATCTTTTTTCACCGCATCCGCCGCAGGCAGTTCGTCCGGACGGTGGCGGTAGATGGCGACGAAATTGTGCAGCGGCATCCCGTCGTTGGCTTCGGTTTCCATGCTCGCTTCGATCGCTGCCAGGCTGCGGTTCGCGCGAATCTTCGTGCCATCTGTGTTGAGAATATAGCTGGTTGTGTAGATGAGCCGGTAGGTGACGCGCGAGCCGTACAGCTGCGGGAAGGCGCGCAAGGCCGAGGAAACCTCCCGGGCTTCCTGCTCCCATTTGCGCGTGGTCCAGTCGGGATCGCGCAGGGGTTGCACATCCACGGTTGGCGGCGCCGGGGAAAAATCCGGAATGCTGGGCGCGTTGGCCAGGCGCGACATGAACGCCTGTTTCTTGGAAAGGTTTTCGACGGCGGCCTTGAAGGCCTGGTCGGTGGCGAGCCAGAGGTCCTGCCGCAGCGAATTGTAGTCGCGATCGATCCCCACTGAGCCGGTCGAGCCGAGGAAGCCGCTGAAGCCGTCGTCGGTTATGAAATTCGAATTGTCGAGATTGTAGTTTCCGACACGCACATCCACGCTCATGATGCGATTGCGCCCTGTCGTCGAGGAAACCAGAGCCCCGAATTCGGCGACAATCGTGCGGACATCGACATCGAGCACCCGGTATTGAATAAAGTACGGGCGCGCGGGTTCCGTCTTGTCCGGAATTTTTAGTTCCAGGCGCGCGCGGGAGCGATCGAGTTCGTCCTGCATGGCGGCGAGTGTATGGTCGGAATCCGCGGCGGCGGTGCGGGAGGTTTGCTGCGGCTGCGCCAATGTCGCCGTCGGACGCGCGGGCGTCGCCGCGGACGTCGGCTCGGCGGGAAACAGTGCGAGCAGCAATGCGGGGAGAACGGCCGCCACGACAAAAGTTTTGAAATGAGATTTGAAATGAATATGCTTCATCCAACTGTTTTCTGTGCG
>DATLTA010000161.1:0-16265 GCA_035533775.1 Candidatus Dormiibacterota bacterium
TTGTTCGACCGCTTCGCGCCGGTATTCGGGGACATGGGCCAAACTCTGCCCGAGCATCGTGCGGTAGCCCGCTGATTGCGGCTCATTCTCAATCACACGGCGCAGCCAGAGAATCGAACCGACAAAGTTCTTTTCCGCCAGGCACTTCCGAGCGTTCTCCAGCCATTCGCCTGCCAGTTGTTTCGGCTCCGATAAGGTCTGGTCTGGCGCTTGCGCCAGCAGTGCATCGTATTGCCTTTTCGGTTCGCCGCTGGAAAGGGTCTTATAAGCAGTCGTTAAGGCGCCCATCAGATCCAAAAGACGCGGCGTCCACTCGGGATGATCCATGTGCTGATCGGGGTGAAAACGCCGCGCGAGCCGGTAGAACCTTCGCTTGACCTCGGAGCGCACCGCGCGGGGTGTAACGTCCAGCAACTGGTAATGCGTTCCTGCGTGGACGATGTGCAGCAGCCGTTCCACTTCCGCCAATAGGGCTACGGGATTTTCCGGTATTGCGGCTGAAAAGGACTCCCAATCCTCCGGGGGCTGGTCGACATTCCAGAGATTGTGAGGCGTGTCGAATTCGACGCCTATTTGATAAAATCCGTCTAGGCGCTTTGATTTTCGTATCCACGCTACCCGCGCCGGATAAGGCTCTGCCAGGCCGCAGCTATCTTCTTGCGCTGCATGTACTTGGATGGACAGGAGGGCATTTTTTTTGGGGCGGTATCTGGAAAAATAACGGAACCCATGGCAATTGATGGAGATCGTTGCGGCTTCCTCGATAATTAGCTTTGCGCCAGTGAGTTGCCTGGTTATCACGATCCGAACGGCTTGGGGGATACGCGTACTTCTCCGCTTAGCGCCTATTGCCGGTATCTCCGGGGGCTGGCCTTTCACCTCAGACACCTCAGGACACCCTTCCGCAGGTCCACCAGCAAAGAATCCTCCGAGCAGCGTCAAGAAACACAGTCTTCGTGCAGCTGTGCGCGAGGGCATCGATTAACAAATCCGGGCAGGACACCCCAGACCTGGATTTTCAGGCGGCCAGTATATTGCGAAATTCACTCAGAAGGAAGCCTGAATTGGGAAGCTGGTTGACCGTCTTGTAAACGGAGCCCAAGTTACGGGACATTCAGAAGTTGCTTCACTTTTAGACGACGGTTGGATGGCCGGGAGACGAAGGCAATAGATGGCCGCTTAAGCGACCATGGGTTCTGCGCCGAGGCGGCAATTCTGGGGTTGGCGGCGCCATTTGGCAAGCAGGATTACATTTCCAGTAATCGGTGAAATGTGAATATAAAACGCGCTCTTGTTGGCTTCGATCTGGTAGAAATGCTGCCGAAGCGGGTCTCGCTGCGCATCGCTCCCTGCTGTTAACAGATGCCGCAGATTTCCGACGATGTGGGCCGCGTATTCCCGTGGGTTTTCGATTGTCACTGTATCTGTCATTCGAAGGACCATACCTCCATCCCTTTCTTCCGATGCCGGCTTACGCTTGCATGGACCTGCTGTTGCATCAGATGAGCCAAACTCAAAAAGGATTGATAAACCTGCGTAAAAATACGGCGAAGGTTCCTTCGGCGCCACCCGCATGTCCGTGTTCTTCTGCGGAGCCCGTTCCAGTGCCATTTATGCCTCCATGCAATATTTGGCGCCGCCGCATGGGAAAGGGGAATTTGGAATTTTCGATCTGTGTCATTTGAAATGCAGGGAGGACCGTTTTGCCGCAAATCCAGTGTGCGCGTTGAGCGCACAGGCGCACAGGCGTGCCTGGCCACGGCCTTTGGTGGCGCGTATCAGGCTTTTCGGCAGTGTTCGGAAAGGATTTTTCCGGTAACGTACCTTGATCGATGTCATCCACAACGCCAATAAAGAAAGCCTTTATTGCTTAAAAAGCAATGCGCGAAGCGATACTTGCGCACAATCTTGACGGTTGAGATAGTTGAGGCTATGCCAAAAGCGAAAAGCGCGCGAAAACGCACCAAGCTCGGGAAAGACAAGCGGCGCAAGCACAAACACTGGCAAGTCACCGTATTTTACAAGGACGGTGAGCGCTTTGCCCGCGTCTATACGGACCGCGTGAAAGCCACGAAATTTGCCGAACGGCAGCGGAAATCCCCGGTGGTGAAAACCGCTCGAGTGCTGCAGGTCAGTTGACCGCGGCCTGAATTATGTTCAGAACTTTTCCTCTGGCCCGGGACTGGATTCCGCGCTCGGTGCCGTGTTTTTTTCCAATCTTCCCCATCGTGGCATGGATCTGCGCGCCAACTTTCGATCCGAACTTGCCGCCGCAGCGCCATCGTGCTAGAGTTTTCCTGTTTCGGGCGGCCGTAGTATAGGGGTAGTACGGGACCTTGCCAAGGTCCAGGCGTGGGTTCGAGTCCCATCGGCCGCTCCATTCCTTCACTTACCGGTCTTTCTGAATCTCATGCTTGTATATTTGTGTGGCCCGATTGAATTTGCGGCGGACGGTGGCAAGATGTGGCGCCGCAAGCTTACCCCGTTCCTGTTCAACGAACTAGGGCATCGCGTTTACGATCCTGCCGAGGACGAGAACAAAAGCCTGACCGACGATGAGGCCGCGCACTTCCGCGAGTGGAAGGAAACCGACGTCGAGCGTTTCCGCCGGGTCGTCCGCAAGATCATCCAATTCGATCTTGATGTCATCGAAAACAAGGCGGATTACGTTATCTGCTGCCTGAATGGAGATGGCGCGGCAGCGAACAGCGGGGGAACTCCCTCCGAATTGACGTTTGCATATCGCAAGGGGATTCCGGTGTATCTGATGTCGGACATGGCCATGGGCGAGATCAGCAGCTGGATGCTAGCCTGCGCCGATCGCGTTTTTCCAAACGTCGAGGAGCTGAAGAAATTTCTTCTTGAACGCTACGGAAAGGAAAAGCAAGCGCCCCTATGGCGGGCATGAGAATCGCGCAAGCCGGGGCCGTGCAGGTTGCCGTGGGAAGCCTGCGCGCACCAAAGCTCGCCGGGGCGCGGGCGGCGCTTTCGGCGATTGCATCGAGTTTGGATTCGGGCGCGGCATTTGAAGTGGTGGGCGTGGATGTTCCCAGCGGCGTGGGCCACACG
Source organism: Candidatus Dormiibacterota bacterium (assembly GCA_035533775.1). Classification (GTDB taxonomy): domain Bacteria; phylum Acidobacteriota; class Terriglobia; order Acidiferrales; family UBA7541; genus Palsa-360. The sequence continues at coordinate 3,070 of DATLTA010000161.1, forward strand.
CCAAGTTCCCGCGAGGAATCGATGGCGGGGGCGCGCAATCGCGCTGAGGCCCTGGCAAGGCTCGGAAGCGAACGCGCCGAGCCCTGGGCCTACTTCGTCGGCCTGGAAGGCGGGTTGGATGTTATCCGCGAACAATCGCCCGCATCCGGAATATCCCGGCGGATTGTTTTCCTGGAAAGTTGGGCGTACGTGCTGGACGGTTCGGGCGCCGGGGCATTTGGGCGTTCCGGAGGCATCGAGCTGCCCGAAACCCTCGCCGCCGAAGTGCTGGACGAGGGAGTCGAACTCAGCGCGGCGATTGACCGGCGCGCAGGCGGGCAGGGGATTCGCAACGCGCAAGGCGCCTGGGGCGTGCTGACGAACAATCTGGTCACGCGGCAGGATGCGTTTCGCACCGCCGTCCTTGCCGCCTTCGCGAAATTTTTCAACCCCTCGATCTATGCGCGCCAGTAGCGTTGGCAGAAGTTTTCGCGCTGCAATGTGCTAGGCTCAGCCAGCAGGCCCCACGGGAGGCGATACCACAGTGGACATCGTCAAAGGGAACATGGGCTGGATCGAAGTTATCGTGGGTCCCATGTTTTCCGGGAAGAGCGAGGAACTGATCCGGCGGTTGAAGCGCGCCGAAATTGCACGCCAGCGCGTGCAGATTTTCAAGCCCATCATCGACCAGCGTTACTCGCACACCGACATCGTGTCCCATTCCGGCTTTGAGCTTCCTTCCGAGGTTGTCGGAAGCGCCGGAGAAATTCTTGAGAAAGTGCAGGCGCGGACCGAAGTGGTGGGAATCGATGAGGCCCAGTTTCTGGGGGAAGGGCTGATTGACGTTTGCATGCAGATGGCCGATGCGGGCAAACGCGTGATCGTCACCGGCTTGGACACCGATTTCATGGGGCGTCCGTTCGACCCCATGCCGCGGCTGCTGGCCGTCGCCGAAGAGATCACCAAACTGCTTGCCATTTGCGTGCAATGCGGGAATCCCGCGGTGCATACCCAGCGGCTGGTTGCTTCCGAGGATCTGATCGTTGTCGGCGCGACGGGCATGTACGAGCCGCGGTGCCGCCGCTGCTTTGAGCCGCAACTGGCGCGCGAAAAAATCGAAGCGGGAAAGAATGAAACTGCCGCGTCTCCCGCCGGACAAACTCGCAAGGAATCTAACTGACGCTGGTTACCGCTGATTGCAGTTAAAAGTTTTCCGGCACGCAGTAATAATTTACGAAACTCTTATGCGCGGCGGGGTGGATGCAGTAGCGCAGGCTGAAGCCTGCGCTTTTTTTCTGACAGAAGCCAAAACCCGCAGGCTGAAGCCTGCTCTACGAAAACCACTTTTTCAGGTCCAGTTGGACGGATCGCACGGAAAATACGGAAAGCACACAAAAATCAGCGCAGCCGGGCCCTGATGTTCATGGCGAGCGCGCGGTGTTCGGCGCAGCCGATGACCTCAAGCGGCGGTTGCGGCCCGGCGGATTCTGTTTGCGCGCAGGCGCGTTCGATGCGGACCAGCGACGCGATGCGCTCCGCTTCCTTGAACTTTCCCGTTTCTTGCGCTTTCCTGACGGCGGCAATTGCCGGCGCTACGGCCGGCCAATCGTGGCAAAGCATGGCGATGTCGGCGCCGGCCAGCATCGTTTGCACTGCCGCCTCGCCCGGCGCGTATCGTCTGGCGATGGCGCCCATGCCGAGATCGTCGGCAAGGATCACTCCTTCAAAATTCATTTGCCGCCGCAAAATGCCATTCAGGATTTCGCGTGATAGAGATGCGGGATTTTCCGGATCGATCCGGGGCAGCAGGATGTGCGCGGTCATCATCAGCGGGACTCTGTCGCCGGCCGCGGCCGCGAAGGGAACAAGTTCCGTGGACTCCAGACGCTCCCTCGTGCCCATGAAGACGGGCATATCCTGGTGCGGATCGATCACCGTGTCGCCGTGGCCCGGAAAATGTTTCGCGCAGGACAGCACTCCGCCCGCGCTTAACCCTCGGGCAAACGCCACGCCCATTTGCGCGACCTGATGCGGATCGGCGCCAAAGCTTCGGTCCTTTGTGACCGCGCTATGCGGATTTACGTGCAGGTCGAGCATGGGAGCGAAATTCAGATTGCATCCTGCGGCGCGAAGTTCCACGGCCATGGCGCGCGCCTGCTGTTCCACGCATGCGGGATCACCGATGCGGCCGAGTTCCGCCGCCGAGGGCCATGGTGTGAACGGAGGCTGCAGGGCAAATCGCGTTCCGCCCTCCTGATCGATGCCAATGAGTACGGGTCGCGCGGCCGCGTGGCGGATTTCGGCGGTGAGCTTGCGCAGGCGTTCCACGCTCGTGAAATTGCGGTGGTAAATCACCACCCCGGCAAGGCCCTGCGCGAGGTAGCCGGTGAGTTCACCTGGCAGGGAATCGCCGTCAAAGCCAAGCAGGAACCGTGCCAGCACTCCATCGCGCGTTCCCGTGCCGGACTGCTTCTGCGTGTTCATCTGATATGATTTGCGCGGCGCTGCCGTATCCGCGCGCGGTAAAAGGCTAACGGGAGAAGGGGAGCAAGTCAAAGTGAGAATCGAGTCAAAAGCGCCGACGCGGATTGATCTGGCCGGAGGGACGCTGGACATTTGGCCGCTGTACTTGTTTCATAAAGGTTCGGTGACGGTGAATTGCGCGATCAGCAGGTACGCCACCTGCACCATCGAAACTTCACCGGACACCTCGCGAAGAACTTCGCGCCGCATTGTCCTCATCTCCCGCGACACGAAGCGCCGGGAATCGTTCGCCTCCCTCGACGTCCTGTGCCGCGCCCGCCGGTTGAAACTGCCGCTGCTGGCGGAGTTGGTGCGTTTTTTCCGCCCTTCCATGGGTTTCACGCTGACCACAAATTCCGAGGCCCCCGCCGGAGCGGGAATCGGAGGCTCGTCCGCCATGGCCGTGGCGATTTGCGGGGCGCTGGACCGTCTGGCTGGCGCAGGGTTGCGCCACGAAAACTGGATTCACATCAGCCGCGATATCGAAGCCATCGTCGTCGGTGTTCCCACCGGCACGCAGGACCATTATCCACCGGCATACGGCGGCGCGGCCGCCATCGTTCTCGCGCCGGGGGGCGAGCGTCGCGAATCTATTGGCTGCGATCTGGACGAACTCGAGCGGCGATTGGTGCTGTGCTATACCGGCAAGCCGCGGCGGCACGGCATCAATAACTGGGAAGTTTTTAAGAAACACATCGACGGCGACCGCCGCGTGGCTGAAAACCTGGAAAAAATCGCGGCCGTGGCGCGGCAGGTGCGCGCGGCCCTGGAAAAGAATCACTGGGGCGAGGTTGGCCGCCTGGTGCGCGAGGAGTGGCAGTTTCGCCGCCGCAATCTTCGATCCATCTCCACGCCGCTGATTGACCGGGTAATTTCGGCCGCGCGGCGGCAAGGCGCGCTGGGCGGGAAAGTGTGCGGCGCGGGCGGCGGGGGATGCCTGGCGCTTCTGATCGAGCCGGAATCGCGCGCTCGCGTCGAAGCCGCCGTCACTGCCGCCGGCGCAACGCTGCTGCCTGTGCGGATCGATCGCCAGGGAGTGCAGGTTCGCACGACACTTTAGGATCCGGACCGTGCCCGCGGGTGGACCCGCGTATCGCAAAATAAAAAACTTCCCGGGCGGATCAAGTTGGCGGAGAATCTTTATGTAGTTGGGGCAGAGTTCGATGAGGAGGTAATCCGATGAAGCTTCGAGTTGCAATTGTGGCGACCGCGCTGCTTGCCGCCGCGCCGTTGTTTGCGCAGGCTCCCGCAGGCTGGAAGATGCGCGTGGATCGCAGTATGAACGCTTCGGACCCTGACGCCGCGGGCGCCAGCACGTTTGTCAAGAACGGCGCGGGTTTCCGCGCGACCAATCCGAAGGCGGCCGTTTACTGGAATCCTAAAGATGTCGCTTCCGGCAGCTACACCCTCAAGGGGAAATTCACGCTGATCAAGGATTCCGGATACGAAGAGTATTACGGCCTCGTGTTTGGCGGCAGCGGCCTGGAAGGAGCCGCGCAGAATTATCTCTATTTCCTGATCACCGATAACGGAACATTTCTGATCAAACGGCGAACCGGCGACACCTCCACGCAAACCGTGTTTCCCAAAACCGCGAACGCCGTCATAAAGAAACCCGCCGCCGGCGGGACTTCCGTCAACGAGTTGGAAGTCCGCGTGAAGCCGGACAAGATCGATTTTGTCATCAACGGCACTGTGGTCCACTCGATGCCCAAATCCGGGGACGTTGCGAAAACCGACGGCATCTACGGCATTCGCATCAATCACCACCTCGAAGTGCAGGTGGACGGCTTCGGCGTTACCAAGATGTAGGGTTTTTCCGGACCGGATGCGCGCGATATTTGCGTGAGGTCCCGTTGCTGGCCGCTCTTGCAGGAAGCTGGCAATGGCGGCCAGCCGGGGATTGGTGTTAAAATCGGCCCAGAAGGTGTTTAAATGCTCTGGCTGGCATCCATGATGGCCACGGCGGCTCTACTGCTGAGCGCCGATGTGTCCGGAGTCATTCGCACGCGGCCTCCCAGCGAACCCGCGAAAATTCCCCTCGGCGAAACTCTTCCGGTACTCCCGGAGATGTCCCCAGCCGGCGGCCAAACCCAATCCGCACGAAACGATGCTCCAGGCAAACCCAATCCGCCCGGGAAATTGGTAAGCAAACCCTTGCAGCCGATGTCTCGGCTGGCTCTGGTTCGCTATGTGGACGGGGAGTTCGTACAGGTCCTGGAGGCGATCCCCGCGGGAAAGAAAGGCTTCCATCTGAAGGCCGGCGCCCCGCTGGACGAAAATCATTTGCGAATGGCCGTCGGATCTTCCGGTGCGGCGATCAATCCCGGCGACAAGGCGCAAATTACCGCGCTCGAATTCAAGGATCACCAGATCATCATCGATATCAATGGCGGCGGGCGCGGCAAGAAGCGATTGCGCGATCGCATTCACCTGGAAATCGGCGGGTTGCCCACGATGACCACCACCTCCGCCACCTCGGTGCCCGATAAACCCATGGACACGAATGTGGGAGCCACGGTGTATCTGGATTTTGACAAGCCGCTGCCGGATATGACGCCCGATGAATTGAAGGCGTATCTTTCCCCGCTGTTCGACTTTTCCAATGAACATTCCGCCGCCGTGCAGTGGGTCGATACACTGCCCCCGGACATACAGAATGCCATCCGCGACAAGCAGCCCGTCGTGGGGATGGATCATGATATGGTCCTGGCGGCAATGGGCCGGCCGGACCGCAAGGTTCGCGAAAGAGAGCCTGACGGCAACGAAGAGGAAGACTGGATTTACGGTCACCCGCCCTCGAAAACGATTTTCGTGAAATTTGAGGGCGATAAAGTCACCCAGGTAGAGCAGTTTCCCAAATAGTCCTCAGGACTCCCGGCAGGACGGGCTTCAGCCTGTCCGGTTCCAGTTCGCACATTCAGATAACAGAGGGGAGTCAACCTGCCCGCCATCGGTTCGCAAATTCAAAATGGAGACGGGTTGAAGCTTGTTTTGCCCGCGCGGGATCAGGAACGCATGGATCTTTGTCTGCGCCGAATTTGCGCGCGCGCGTGCTCCGCTCTGCTGGTTCTGATCCTGGCGGTGACGGTGTGCGCTGCGCAATCCGCGAGCCCGGTCATCCAGGTACCGAATCCGCCCAATACGGCGGCGCAGCAGGCAAAACACTACGTTGTGCTGGTTTCTCTCGATGGGTTCCGCTACGACTACGCAAAAAAATACGGTGCCAGGAACCTGCTGGCGATGGCCGTGCGCGGGGCCAGTGCTCCGGACGGAATGATTCCAATTTACCCGACGCTGACTTTTCCCAATCACTATTCGATCGTGACCGGCCTTTACCCCGAGCATCACGGCATCGTGGCCAACAGTTTTTATGATCCCGCGCGGAAAGAACAGTTCAAGTACTGGGACTCGAAAACCTCCACGGACGGAAGTTGGTATGGCGGCACCCCGCTCTGGGTGCTGGCCGAGCAGCAAGGCATGCGCGCGGCGACGTTTTTCTGGCCGGGCTCGGAGGCGGAGATTCAAGGCAAACGGCCCAGTTACTACGTACCCTACGATGACAATTTTCCCGACGAGAAGCGCGTCGAGCAAGTGCTGCAGTGGCTGCGGCTTCCACCGGCCACAAGGCCCCATTTCATCACCCTGTACTACGCGGACACCGATCATGCGGGCCACGCCTCTGGCCCGGATTCGCCGGAAACGGCCGCGGCGGTCCGCCTGGTGGACGATATGATCGGAAAACTATCCGCGGGAATTGCCGCCACGAGTTTGCCGGTAGACTTGATTGTCCTTTCCGATCACGGAATGGAAAATTTGCAGGGTGGTTGGGTGATTCTGGACAAATGGGCTGATTTGTCTCAATTTGAAACTTCGGGTTCCTTGCTTTACGCGAATTCGGAAGCCGACGCGGAGAAAGCCTATCGTTCGCTTCTGGGCGCGAGCGACAAATTCAAGGTGTACCGGCTCGCCCATGTGCCTTCGCACCTGCACTTCAATTCGAATCCGCGAGCAGGCGACCCGGTCGTGGTGCCAACCGGACCCTATTCGATCGTGGCGCACGATCCAAATGCGAACGGCGGCGCCAGGATGCCGCAACGCGGCGGGCACGGGTTCGATCCAAGTCAGATGCCCAGCATGAAAGCGATTTTCTACGCAGACGGTCCCGACATTCGACCGGGAGTTACCGTCAAACCGTTCGAAAACGTCGACGTGTACCCGCTGATCGCGAAGATTCTGGGGCTGCGGACCGGCAAAATCGATGGCAGCCTGCGCCCGCTGCAGGGCATCCTGGCGAAGCATTCGAAAAACTGATGGTTTGCTATTAACATGAGAGGATTCACCACGGGCGAATCCTTTTGACATTTGCACATGTCCACCCTAGCATCACCTCATCGCGTTCCGAGCGGAGCGGCGCGCGGTGTGAATTCATTCTGCGAGGTCATCAGCAGATTGCAGGATCCTGAATTCGACAGGGCCGGTCCCGGGACGGGGATCTGCCTTGCTGCGCTTGTGTTCAGAAGGGCCAATCGTGCGGTTAGGGATTGAAGAGTGACTCTGCGATTCACTCTTCCGGAGGCACCATGCCGATCAAAGTGGGAATCAACGGGTTTGGCCGCATCGGCCGGAACATCGTGCGCGCGTCGCTGGGAAATGCGGCGATCGAGTTCGTCGCGGTCAATGACGTCACCGATTCGAAAACGCTGGCGCACCTGCTGAAGTACGATTCGGTCCTGGGAAATCTGCACCAGAAAGTGACTCATACGGACGATTCCATCGCGGTGGATGGCAAAAGCTTCCGGGTATTCAAAACAAAAGATCCCGGGGAGATCGATTGGACATCGGTGGGCGCGGAGATCGTCATCGAGTCGACGGGTTTGTTCACCAAGGCGGTGGATGCAGGCAAGCACCTGCGCGGCACGGTAAAAAAAGTAATCATCACGGCGCCGGGGAAAGGCGAAGATTTGACCGTGGTTCTCGGCGTGAACGACAAGATGTACGATCCCGCAAAGCACCATATTATTTCCAACGCCTCCTGCACCACTAACTGCCTGGCTCCCGTCGCGAAAGTGATTCAGGACACGTTCGGAATAACGTGCGGCACGATGACCACGATCCACTCGTATACGAACGACCAGCGGCTGCTCGACCTGCCGCACAGAGATATGCGGCGCGCGCGGGCGGCGGCGCTTTCGATGATCCCGACATCGACCGGCGCGGCCAAGGCGCTGCACCTGGTCATCCCGGAACTGAAAGACAAGCTGGACGGCTACGCGATTCGCGTGCCCACGCCAAACGTGAGCGTGGTGGACCTCACCGCGTTTACCAGCAAGGCTGTGACGGTGGAGGCGATCAACGCGGCATTTAAACGCGCGGCGGATGGCCCGATGAAGAACATCCTCGAATATATGGAGGAAGAACTGGTCTCCATCGATTTCCGAGGCAACGCGCATTCGTCCATCGTGGACTCCGGCTTCACGCGCGTTGTGGGCGCCAATTGCGCGAAGGTTCTGGCATGGTATGACAATGAGTGGGGATATTCGAGCCGCTGCAGGGATCTGATTCAGCTGGTGGCATCGAAGATGTAGTGCGGTGATTCGCGAAACATCATCCACGTGCCGATGTGGAATGGAAATTGCTGTCATGAAATGCGGCTTTTACCTTAAACCATGAACAAACTCTCGATTCGAGATCTGGACCTTGCCGGCAAGCGTGTATTCGTCCGTGTGGATTTCAATATTCCCCTCGGTGGGGGACGCGATGCCGATGACACGCGCATTCGCGAAACGCTGCCCACGCTGGAATTTGCCCGATCACGCGGCGCGCGGCTGGTTCTGGCGTCCCACCTGGGCCGACCCAAGGGCAAGCCCGATCCCAAATACAGCTTGAAACCGGTGGCTGCGAAAATTGCGGAACTTCTCGGCGCTCCGGTGGAGTTTTCGGTCGATTGCGTTGGCCCGGAAGCGGAGGCAAAGAGCCGCGCGTTAGCTGACGGCGGCGTGCTTCTGCTGGAAAATGTTCGCTTTCACCCCGAGGAAGAGTCCAACGAGGAGAATTTTTCCCGGCAACTGGCCTCCTTGTGCGACGGGCTGTATGTGTGCGACGCCTTCGGCGCGGCGCATCGCGCGCACGCATCGATCGTGGGAATTACGCGCTTCGTGAAGCAGGCCGCCGCCGGGCTGCTGATGGAGCGCGAACTGGATTATCTGGGCAAGGCGCTGTCGAATCCCGAGCGCCCCTTCGTCACCATTCTGGGCGGCGCAAAGGTTTCCGACAAAATTGAAGTGATCGAAAATCTGACGAAGGTCGCCGACGCGATGCTGATCGGCGGCGGCATGGCGTATACATTCCTGAAATCGGAGGGACTGTCTGTCGGGAATTCGCTGGTGGAAGTGGACAAACTGGACCTCGCGCGCAAAATGATTGCCCATGCCAGACAGCGCAACTTCCGGCTGCTGCTGCCAACCGATCATGTGCTGGGCGCGGAATTCAAGGCGGACACCAGGACCCAGACAACCAGCGTAAGAGCCACGCCGGACGGATGGATGGGGCTCGACATCGGCCCGCAGACCATTGCGAAATTCGGCGCGGAGATTGCGCGCGCCAAAACAATTGTATGGAACGGTCCAATGGGCGTATTCGAGATGCCGGCGTTTGCCCGGGGCACGCTCGAAATTGCGCGCGCGGTTGCCGCCGCTACCGCTCAGGGCGCCACGTCGATTGTCGGCGGGGGAGACTCCGTCGCTGCCATCCACGCGGCGGGGCTTGCGGACAAAATTTCACACATTTCTACCGGGGGAGGCGCGTCGCTGGAATTTCTGGCTGGCAGAAAGTTGCCGGGCGTCGAAGCGCTCACGGACAAGCCGTAAAGCATTTTGCGGGACAGGCTTCACAGGCTGCGGAAAAGCCCGGCGGACTGACATCTGTCCTGCCAAGAGCGCAGGAAACAGCAGGGAGAGAAGAGGCGCGATGCGGCGACCGGCGATCGCGGGGAATTGGAAGATGTACAAGACGCAGGCGGAGGCGCGCGCGTATTTCGCGGCGCTGGGGCCGCTGGTGTCCGCCTCGACGCACTGCGACATTATTGTCGCGCCGCCATTCACTGCAATCGCAGCCGCGGTGGACGCCGCGCGGGGCACGTCCATTTCGATCGCGGCGCAAAACCTGTACTGGGAGGCGGAGGGAGCGTTCACCGGAGAAGTCTCCGCTGCCATGCTGGTCGAGGCGGGATGCCGGGCCGTGATCATCGGGCATTCCGAACGGCGCCAATATTTTGGGGAGACCGACGAAACCGCCAACAGGAAAGTCAAGGCGGCGCTGGCGGCGGGACTCACGCCGATTTTGTGCGTGGGCGAGACGATTGCCGAGCGGGATGCCGGCAAAACCGAGAAAATCCTCGAATCCCAGTTCCTCGGGGGCGTAGCCGCGTTGACCGGTGCCGAGTTCTCGCGTATCATCCTTGCATACGAGCCGTTATGGGCGATTGGCACGGGCCGCACGGCGACGCCGGAAATGGCTGTCGAAGCGCATCGTTTTCTGCGGCGCCAGGCAGCGGCCAGTTTTTCGGCGGAGACCGCCGCAGGGCTGCGCATCCTATATGGCGGCAGCGTCAAACCCGATAACATCAAGGGATTGATGGCTCAGGTGGAAATTGACGGAGCGCTGGTAGGCGGCGCAAGTCTGAATCCCGAGGTGTTTGCCTCGATCGTTAATTTTTGAAGGGTAGGAAAAGCAATGCCGAAAGAAGTGAAATGGGCGATTTCGTTGGGGGTGGGTTTAGGCCTGCTCGCGCTGGGCTGGAAATTCTATGTGTTGCTGGTCACATTGCATGTGATCATCTGCGGCCTCTTGATTGTCGTGATCATGCTCCAGAGCGGTGAGGCGGCGGATCTGGCCGGCGCGTTCGGAGGGGCTGGCAGCCAGACGGCATTTGGCCCGCGTGGCGCGGCCACGTTCCTTTCCAAGGCCACCACGTGGTGCGCCGTCATGTTCATGCTGACGTCCATGGCGCTGACGATGCACCAGAATACGATGGCAGCGTCAACAACCGGCAGTTCGGTGCTGCAACAATTTTCCAAGGAAAAGGGTGCGGCTCCCGCTCCCGTGACGCCGGCTCCCGCGGCTCCGGCCCCGGCAACCCCTGCTCCTGCGTCGTCGAAGTAAGACGAGCGGCACGGCATCTGGCGGCCGGGATCGGCCGCCAAACAGGCTTTCTTCAACACCTTCCGCGAACGTCGCGAACTTCCAGCCGAGTCCTCATGAGTCCTCATAAATAGTCTCATCAATAAAAAATGGCGTCGCAAGCCGTGGCGGTTCGCACCCCTTCTTCGACAGGTTTTTCCTTCTGAATAGTTGAAAAAATCTCGGAGAAGCGCCGGCTGGGCTCGCGAGGACTATCGGTAACTGGGAATCCGCCCCACAGAACGCGAAACGCGCAGCGCGACGGTCGAATACACGCACAAAAATGACGCGGCCCTGGAGGATGGATTCCAGGGCCACTGGTAATTCGTCGTTAACTTCTGCCGGAAATCAGGACGCTACCGTAATCCGGAACATCGCCGGCTTGCTTCCGTCCACGGTTACACGAACCTGATAGTTGCCCGGGGCAAGCATCAGATTATTGCCATAGTGGGTGGTGGCAGGACCCTTGCCCGCTACATGCATGCGCGCTACAGGGAGTGTCATCCATTTGTTCATTTTGGAGGAGAGTGACCGGTAACGGATTGCGACCTTCGCATTCTCCATTGGTTTGCCGCTTTTCGATACAAAAGCGACCATGTGGTGGTTGGGATGCACGGGCCCGTTCAGCAAATTGGGCTCGGAACCATTATCTCGGACCATTGCAGCTTTCGGCCCGCTAAAGGATTCGGCTGGCAAAACCTTCAGCGTGACCGAATATGGACCCGCCATGGCTGTCTTGCTGATGTTCTGAGCCGCGTCGGCGCGAGGCACGAGCAGGCTTGCGAACGCGAAGGACAATGCCATGAGGAGCGATACACGGAGATAACTTGTGTTTCTCATAATACCCTTGATTATGCGACTCAACTCCTCATCGATTCAAGTGAGAACGCGTCTCAGGGGATCTGGGGGGACCTTGCCGAAGGCAATTCCGGCAAGCACGGCGTATCGACGTTTCCGGCGAGGTGGACGCATCCAGGCTGGATTTTTATCGGATTTTTTGGATTTTTGCGTTCGCGCGACGCATGGAAGCCAGACCCCGGCTTCGGTTTGGTCAGCTGCTGGCCAAAGCGGCGCGAATGTCTTTATCCAGGTTGTCGGCTGACAGCCAGCCGTCGTGGGACCAAAGAATTTTTCCCGACGCCGAGATGAGCACGGCCCATGGCATGTCCTCGACCTGGTAGCCATCGGCGAGACGCCCGCTGGCGTCCTCGACGATGGGTGTCTGGAGCCTTGCCGCGAGCGGAGTGAGCATTTCCCGTGCCTCGGCCTGCGACGGCTCGGCTGCGGTCTCGTCCACCGCGACGGGCGAAGGCCATCCCTGCCGCCGCGCCAGGGCCGCGTAGCTGTCGAGCACGGCGAGATTCTTTGACAGGTCCGCGTCCTGCCCAAGCCATCCGGCAAAAAAGACCATCAGATGCGGATGCGCGCCCCCAAGAACCACCGGTTTTCGCGCTGGCCCGAGCGCCGTCAGAGTGACGGTATCGGTCGGTTTGAACGCCTCCTGCTGCTGTGGAGAGGATTGGCTGGACGCCGAGACCGCTGGATGGCCGGGCAGCAGGGGTGCGATTCCCTCGGCGAACGTCCTGGCCTGATCGCCGACGGATTGGTAGCTCATCGGCGTGGAATATATAGCTCGCTCTTTTCCGTTGGCGTCGATCAGGAACTCGGCCGCCTCGTGCTCGATGTCGCCATTCACGACCGCCTCGTAGATGTTGTATTGATGCCAGATTTTCTTTAACTGGTCGGGTGAGCCGGTAAGAAACCTCCAGCGTCCCTGCAACCCGTGCGAGCGCGTATAGGCGGCCACGTCAGCGACGCCGGTTTTCAGCGGATTGATATTGATTCCGAGCAGCTGGACCTGCGACGCAGCGGCCGGACCGAGCATGTTCACCGCATCCACCATGCTCTTGGTTGTGAGAGGGCAGATTTGTGTGCACTCTGGGTCAATGAACGTCAGCAGGACCACCTTGCCTCGAAATTGCGCAAGCGACGTCAGCCGGCCCTGCTGGTCATGAAGGACAAACCCCGGCGCGGCCACTTCGGCTGCCTTGTTTCTCCTTGAAAATAAAAACGCCGTAGTCGCAACCACGGCCATGAGCGCCAGGATCGCACCCGCGGAAAGGAGCAGATAGAGTCGTTCCCGCGAATCGATTCGGGATTTTTGTGAATTGTTTTTTCGCTCTCGCATGTCTGATGTCTGGGGACTTATGTATTCGATTTCCGGCCCACTATCAGGCTACCCCCGACCATTCCCGAAGGCAAGAGCAGGAAGGGTCGTTTTTTTTGGGCTCTCCTGATTCCATGACCAACCAACTCATTTGCATTTACGGCCGGGGGGCAGGCATTTTACGGCGAATCAAGTCTTGAAATAGCGAGTTTCGCGCCGCTTACGGAGCAAATGACGCTCACCCGCCGCGCAATTGAGTTTGACATGCGCCAGCAGTCGATGCGCCCTGAAATTAAAGATCAAAGCCCGGCCACCTGCTTAAAGGCAAGAGCAAAGGCACAGAGCA
>DATLTA010000162.1:0-2977 GCA_035533775.1 Candidatus Dormiibacterota bacterium
CGGCAAGCCGTTTTAAGCCGCGATTTGGAGTTGCGCGCGCTGGGCAGAATGATGCTGTCGAGCGGGCAGGCGAGCAGCGACGTCCATCGCCTGCGGAAAAGAAGGGAAGGTCGATCGAAGATAGTGGCGAAGAAAACATCCAAAACATCCGCGAAGAAATCCAGCAAGCGCACCACGCAGACAGGGAAGAAGCGCGCGACTGACAACGCTGCGGGCAAGCGGGCCCCCAAGGTGCAGCGTGGAACCTCTGGAACCGGGCCCAGAACGAGCGGAGCCGAGCCAAGGATCGCGGGCGCCGCGGGTCGCGCGAAGAAGGCGAAGGAAAAATCGTGCGATTAAACGACGTCAAGAACGCCTACGAAACGCTGTCCGGCATCGCCAGCCAAATTGTTCGACAGCTGAGTCTGGCCGGCATCGGCCTGATCTGGCTTTTCAACGTTGGCACGGGAGTCAAGCCGGCGCTGCCGCATCCGCTGCTGCAGGGGGCGCTGTTCATTTTTCTGGCACTGTTTTTTGATCTGCTGCAATACCTGCTAGGGACGTTTACCTGGTTCATCTATTTCCGCAAAAAGGAACGCGCCGGCACCCCGCCCGACAGGGAATTTCTGGTGCCCGCCTGGATCAACTGGCCGACGTGGTTTTTATTTAGTGTGAAGGCCGCTTGCATGCTGGTCGCCTATTTGGGCTTCATCCTGCCATTTCTCTTCACCACATTTTCCGCTACGTAGACAGGCTGCGCGGGACAAACTGCAATCCGTTCTTGCTGAGGCGTATTGCGGAGGCTACTCGGGATCGAAGAGCGCGAGTAGATTACGCGTGCCATATACGACGCGCTCGATCCTGACTGCCTCACCCGTGATGCGGAACAAAATCACGTAGCGGCCCGCGAGCGCAACGCGCGCATCCGCGCTGATTTCCGGCCGCAGCCGGTACAGCAGTGGAGCGGTCGCTACTGTGCGAAGTTTCGCTCGAATCTCCGCGAGAAAACTGACCGCTCGGATGGGATTGTCCTGCGCGATATAGTCGGCGATGGCGTCCAGGTCGGCTTCGACAAAGCTGGAAAACTCCATCCGCATTACTTGGCGGGACCGGCGGCCTTCGCCAGCGCCTTGTACTTTCGTTCCAGGCGGTCCAGAACATCCTCCGCGGAAACATTCGGCGCGTCGTCCTGCAGTGCCTGACGCCATACCTGGCGCAGTTCGTCGATGCCCTGCTGCCGCAAGCTTCGCTTCTGTGTCCAGTCGCGCAATGCGTCGCGTACCACCTCGCTGCTGGAGGCATATTCGCCGGTCTCGACTGCCTGACGAACTATACTCACCATCTCCGGCGGCAATGCGATGCTGATTTTTTCAACCGTGGCCATGGGCAAATCCTCTTTGAGGCGGTAGGAATAATTCGTACCATAAGGGTAACGCCAGGGGAAAGACGGCGTCAATCAGGGCTTTTCTACTGGCCGGGAGCGGATTCGCCGGCGACCGGATAGCCGTGCGCCACCCAATCTTTGCCGAAGCTGGTCTGCAGCATCACCACGTGCAGATGGGTGAAGCCCATCGCTTTCAGCGTCGCAAATGCCGGGCGAATATTCGGGCACTTTCCAATCGGGCAGCAGCCGCAGTACAGGTAGATGTCCGCGTTCTTCGGCAGCTTGCGGACCGCCTGCTTCAGCGCTTCCAGTCCCTCCGGGGTGGAGGCGGGGCCGGCATAGATGGAGCCGGGAATGTGCTTGCTTTTGTAGAGAACTTCAAACCCTACCTGCAGGATGACGGGCTTGGCGCCTTTGGAAAGCGTGGCGGCGAGTTGGTTGGGTTGCGTGGTTTGCGCCGTTGTCCAGGGATTGGCAGGGGCCTCCTGCGCACGGGCCGCCATCGCCAGGACGCTCGCCGCTGTAAGAATTGCAGCTATCGCATACCTCATGGACGCGTTTAGAGGAGAAATTTTCATATCGTCAGTGTACCGCCGAGGGAAATAGAGCCTGCAACACCATTATGCCCCGCACGCTTAAATGTCATGTTTTGGCTCGAGCCCCTTAACTTCGCGGTTTATGCGGAAGCTTGACTCTGTGAAACCCTTTATTTAGCATGGTTATTAGCAACGCGGCTTCGGCTGGAATCTTTTTGCACGTAAATTTCATCTAAACAGATGAGAACATTAGCCGATGAATTACACTGTCAGCCGGTAAGCTAAATGATGAAAAAAGCGCAATCCGATTTTCTTTTCGCGCAGCCCTCGTTCGCTTCGGGTGCCGCACGTGTTTTTGATTTGTGGGGCCAATTTGATGCCTACAACGAAAGCGCAACTCCTGCCGAAGCCGATGCCAACGCGATTGCCTCAGACTGGGCTGTTGTAGGTCAGGATATCTTCGATGTCATCGAGCAGCACGATCTGGAACACGAAGCAGCTTGAGTGCCGTGGGTAGCAGGCGCTTGAAACCCCGACTTCCTCGCTCTTCCGCACCTGCTCGTTCCGATCCCCCAGAACCTGGGCAACTTGCTCAATTGCAAGCTGCATACTTTTCTGGGCCGCTGCCTCCTCCAGGACTACTCGCCAAGTACAACGAGGTCATTCCAGACGGCGCAGAGCGCATCATGGCCATGGCCGAGAAACAGAGCGCACACCGTGAGGCATTGGAATCTCGGGTCGTAAATGGTAACGTGGCGAACCAGACGCGAGGTTCTTATTTTGCCTTCATTCTCGCCCTAGTAACGATCCTGTGTGGATTTTTCTTAATATACAAAGGTAAGAGCGGAGCCGGGCTTGCGGCGATCGTCACCAGTGTTGCAGGGCTTGTCAGCGTTTTCTTCTACTCAAAACGTGAGCAACGTAAAGAACGCGTCGAAAAGGCCTCGGCGTTGCGCTCACGTAGATCTCAATAATCCCCTCTAATGCAACCGAAGCCAATTGACCCTTGTTGGCCGTTCACGTAAACTAAGTGCTTGCGCAGGAAGGTGATTTTCCCGCCCCCGCCGCATCCTGACTT
>DATLTA010000163.1:0-11322 GCA_035533775.1 Candidatus Dormiibacterota bacterium
GCGGCAACGACGTTGTGGCCATAAGGTCCCTCCAGTTTCGCAAGCGCTTCACTGCCGTCGTGGGCCGCCCCGATGGGGGGGCTGAACGATCAGGCAGCGCCGGCGGCAGCCTTGATCTCTCCAATATAAGAAACGGGCAAGCTATGTTCGCCCGCGCCATCCAGAATCGCCTGCAAATAATGCGGCGAAGGACGCAGGCCCTTTTCCACTTTCGACGCGATGTAAACCTGAGCAGGCACGGGCTGCCCTCCATCGGGCGTCACTTGTATCTCAATGCGCCGATAGTGATCGGGGACGCCTTCGTAGCGGTCCAGGCTCCGAAAACTGTTTTCCTCGATCTTATATAACACACCATAAACCGTTTTTCCCGGCGCGGGTTGCACGTTGGCGCCGGCGGTGCCACCGCGCACTTTCTTGTTGAAGCGCAGTTCGAAGTTCGGCACGGTTGCGTTGTGTTCTTCCAGAATATTTCCAACGCGGGAAAGCATTTGTGCCCGGTTCATGTTACTAGCATACGCGAAATGCCAGACAGTTCTGGAAGCCATATTTCCTTTCTTGATAATCGGGACGGATTGAAACTGCAATGACGCAGCATTGACGCAGCTATGACACAGCAATGACGCTGCGTGGAGTGAAACTCCATTCTATCCGGCCTGGTGCAGGAGAGCAAACGGCGGGCCCCCTGGAAGAGTACCAGTTCGAACAGGCTGCTTTCATGCCTTTCGCGCGGCAAGGCTCTAGGCGATGCGTTCGAAAATCCCCGCCGCGCCCATGCCGCCGCCAATGCACATAGTGACCATGCCGTAGCGCGCGTTGCGGCGCTCCATTTCCCGCAGAATTGACGCCGTAAGTTTCGCTCCGGTGCATCCGAGCGGGTGGCCAAGGGCAATCGCGCCGCCATTGGGATTCACGCGCGCAGGGTCTAGTCCGGTCTGCTGAATCACCGCGAGCGACTGCGCGGCAAACGCTTCGTTGAGTTCGATCACGTCAATCTGATCGAGCTTCAAGCCGGTCAGCTTCAACACCTTGGGAATGGCGTACGCGGGGCCGATGCCCATTATTTCGGCGGGCACGCCGGCGACCGCAAAGCCGAGAAAGCGCGCCTGAGGTTTCACGCCCAGGGCGCGAGCGCGTTCGGCGCTCATCACGATGGCCGCGGCCGCGCCGTCGCTGGTCTGCGAGCTGTTTCCCGCGGTGGTCAGGCCATGCGCATGAAACACGGGCTTGAGCTGGGCGAGGGCTTCCAGACTTGTATCCCCGCGCGGGCCTTCATCCATTTCGAACATAGCCGTGGTTGTTTTGGCCTTCGCTGCGTGACCATTGGACCCATTCGCCACCACGGTCATCCGCACTTCCACGGGAACGATTTCGTCCTTGAATTTTCCGGCGGCAATCGCGGCCAGCGCCTTCTGATGGCTGCCGAATGAAAATTCATCGGCCATTTCGCGCGTGATGCCGTATTTCCGGGCCACATTTTCCGCCGTCAGGCCCATGCTGAGGTAGGCGTCCGGGTAGTGGTCCATCAGCCATGGGTTGGGGGCAATCTTGTTGCCGCCCATGGGGATCATGCTCATCGATTCGGCGCCGCCCGCCAGAATCACTTCGGCATGCCCGACCATGATGCGCTCGGCGGCCATGGCAATCGACTGCAGGCCCGACGAGCAGAACCGGTTGATGGTCACGGCCGGAACTTCATAGGGCAAGCCGGCGCGCTGCGAGGCGATGCGCGCTATGTTCATCCCCGCTTCCGCCTCCGGCATCGCGCAGCCGAGGATCACGTCTTCGATATCCTTGGGATCAAGCCCCGGAACGCGGCGAATCGCTTCCTGAATCGCGATGGCGGCAAGATCATCGGGCCGCGTGGTGCGCAGCGTGCCCTTGAACGCCTTCCCTACCGGCGTGCGAACCGAACTGGCAATGACGGCTTCTCTCATGACGGACCTCGAATCTTTCCTTCACCCCGGTTAGATCAATTGGATGCAGCATTGCGAGCCATGGAACAAAAATCTGCCGCGGCGTATCAATTGCGCAGCGGCTTGCCCGTTTTGAGCGTGTGCGCGATGCGCTCCTGCGTCTTGCGTTCGCCGCAGAGGGAAACAAAGGTTTCCCTTTCGAGGTCGAGGACGTACTGCTCGCTCACCAGTTGCGACGAGGTAAGCGCACCGCCGGCCAGCACGTGCCCAAGCTTGCGCGCCACCAAAGCGTCATATTCGGAAATATACTCCCCGCGCAGCATCATGTAGACGGCCAGCTTTGCCGCGGCGCTGAACTCCTCGCCCAGCACGCGGATGGACGGCTCGGTGGGCGCGGGCGCCGTCTGCCGCCATTCGCCGCGGACCAGGCCCAGCGCAGTTTGCTTGGCGTCGGCGACCAGGCGGTCCAGATTCATCGCCACCAGGTCCGCGCGGCGCAGGTATCCCAGTTCGCGCGCTTCTTCCCCGCTGGTGGAAACCCTGGCCATGGCGATGTTTTCAAATACGGGCTTGAGCGCGTGAAACAAGTCGAGATTTTCCTCGCCTTCGGCGCGTTCGTTGGCGCGGATCATCATTTCCTTCGTGCCGCCTCCGCCGGGAATCAAACCCACTCCGGTTTCGACCAGACCGATGTACGCTTCCGCTGCGGCGTGGATGCGCGTGCCGTGCAGGGCAATTTCGCAGCCGCCGCCAAGCGCCAGGCCCTGCGGCGCGACGACGACGGGCTTGGGCGAATGCTTGATGGCCATGGTGGCATTCTGGAATTGCCGCACGGCCAGGTGCAGGTCGTCCCACTCCTGCTCCTGCGCGGTCATCAGGATGAGCATGAGGTTGGCACCGGCGGAAAAATTCACTCCCTGATTGGCGATGACCATGGCGTCAAAATCGGTGCGCAGGCGCGCAAGACCTTTGTGGATCATGGCCAGCAGGTCGCCGCCGATGGCGTTCATCTTCGAATGGAATTCGCAGCAGACCACGCCGTCGCCCAGATCGATCAGGCTTGCGCCGGAATTTTTCTCGATTTCCTTGGAGCGGTCCTTCAGGGATTTCAGAATCAGAATGCCTTCGGGCTGCGGCGCGGGCTGGTAAGCCTTGGCGGCAAGATCGAAGTAAGACGTCTCGCCCTGGGCGGACTGGTAAAACGATTTCTTCCCCGAGGAAAGAAGTTCCGTGACAATCGGAGGCGGCGCCTGGCCCTCTTTTTCGAGCTGCCTGGCCATGGGTTCGATGCCGATGGCGTCCCACGTCTCAAACGGGCCGAGTTCCCATCCAAAGCCCCAGCGCATGGCGCGATCCACGTCCACGATGGAATCGGAAATTTCCGGAACGCGCCGCGCGGCGTACAGGCACATCTGCGAAAGCAGGCCCCAGATGAATTTCTGAGCTTGGTCGCCTGCTTTTCCCTCCAATGCCGGGCCCACCAATATTTTGATGCGCTGGCGGGTGTCCTCAACGGCTTTGCCCGCCTCGATGGATGCGAACCGCGGCTTCTGCCGCGGGCGGTATTCCATATTGGCGGGATCGAGCGTGAGGATTTCGGACTGGCCGCCGGATTTTTTCACGCGCTGATAAAAACCGCGGCCCGTCTTGTCTCCCAGCGACCCGCGGCGCGCCAGTTCCTCGATCAGGGGCGGCACGCGGTACAGCTCGCGCGACTCGTCATTCGGAATGCTTTCGTAAATATTTCGGATCACGTGCAGGAGCACGTCGATGCCCACAATGTCCGCGAGGCGAAACGTCGCCGACTTCGGCCAGCCCAGCGCCGGCCCGGTGCAGGCGTCCACTTCCTCGAAGGTCATACCAAGTTCGCCCATCAGGCGAATCGCGTTCAGCATCGAATACGTGCCGATGCGGTTGGCGATGAAATTCGGAGTATCCTTGGCGACGATAACGCCCTTGCCGAGTTTGTGATCGCAGAATCCGGCGAGCGATTCGATCACATCGGGAAGCGTTGCCGGACCGGGAATGATTTCGACCAGCTTCAAGTAGCGCGGCGGGTTAAAAAAATGCGTGCCCGCCCAGTGCTGCTGCCATTCCTCGGGCAAGCCTTCGGCAATGCTGCGGACCGGCAGGCCGGAGGTATTCGTGGTGACGATGGTGCCCGGTTTGCGAACCTGGGCGACGCGCGCGAGCAGGGCGCGCTTGATTTCCAGATTTTCGGCTACGACTTCGATGATCCAGTCCGCTTCGGCGCAGAGTTTCAGGTCGTCTTCCAGATTGCCGGTCACAATGCGTTTTTCCAGGCCGCGCGTGAAAAAGGCCGCCGGCTTAGCTTTTGACGCGGCGGCCAACCCGGTGCGCACGATGCGGTTGCGGACTTCGGGGCTGGCGAGGGTGAGCCCGCGCTTTCTTTCCTCGGCGCTGGGCTCTTGCGGAACGATATCGAGCAGGGCGCACCAGACGCCCGCGTTGGCGACGTGCGCGGCGATCCGCGCGCCCATGGTTCCCGCGCCCAGAACCACGACTTTTTCAATGGCTCGTTTCGTCATAAAGTGACCGGTGGAATCCTTCCCATTCCCGACGGAATCAAATCTCAATAGACGGGGGTTGCCAATGCAGGTTACAGAAGCGATAATCCCGGGTCAACGAGAAATGCCGGAAATCCCTGTTACAGTGTACGTTATGTCTAGCCGGACATGAAGAAGCACAAGGAAAAGAAAGTTTCGGAATGGCTGCAGAACGCCGTCGAACGCGTTCGTGATTTTGCTTACACCGAGCCTCAAAAACCGCCTCCCGAACGCCCGCGCATTGGAGTGGCGCTGGGCGGCGGCTTTGCGCGCGGAATCGCGCACCTGGGCGTGCTGCGCATGCTCGAGCAGGAAAATATTCCGGTCGATTTTCTGGGGGGAACCAGCGCGGGAGCGATGCTGGCCATCGCCTACGCCAGCGGCCACTCCATTCACGAAATCATAGAGCAGGCCAAGGCCACGCGGTTCAAGGATTTTGGCAACTGGAAACTTTCCTGGCTGGGCCTGGCCTCCAACCAAAGGCTGGAACACTACCCCCGAAAATATCTCGGCGTGAGCACGTTCGAGGAATTGCAGATACCCCTGGTCATCGCGGCGACCGACCTGGGAACGGGCGAACCCGCCTATTTCACCCGGGGCGCGCTGGGGCCCGCGCTGCGCGCTTCCTGCGCGTATCCCGGAATGTTTGTGCCCGTGGAACACGATGGCCGCACGCTGGTGGACGGATTTCTGGCCGCTCCAGTCCCGGTGGATGCCGTGCGCGCCATGGGCGCCGATATCGTGATTGCCGTGTTCCTGGAAGCCGCCAGCAACCGCAAGCCCTCCAGCATCGTGGATGTGATCGGGCTGTCCTTCGCCATTCTCCAGCGGCATGCGGACCTCGAGTGGCGGCGCGCGGCGGACATTATTATCGAACCGAATGTGAAGGAATTTCTGTGGGACGATTTTGACAAAACACCGGAATTAATCGCCGCAGGCGAAACCGCCGCGCGAGCAGCGCTGCCGAAAATCCTCGCGGCGCTGGACCTGCCTCAGGAACAAGCGCCTTCGGTCACGGCGGGCGGCAAAAAAACCGAACGCGGGAAGTAACGGTTTCCCTGGCAATCCCTCACCCGGCGCATTGGGCGCACGGGAAAATGTCCCAAGCTGTATTCCCAAGCTGCGTTCCGAAGCTGAGTCTTGCAGGGCTCTCCCAACAAAATGTTACGGCGGCAAGACCCGGCCTATGGCCCGCCGGGTCTTGCCGCCGCTGGTATCGCCAAAGCAGTTCTTGTAAGAACCGCGCATTCATTTCCGGCACTTCATTCCGGCAATTCTCCGGATCTTCAGAAAACGAACCGGCCAACAAGATAAGCGGTGTCGTTTGCACCGGCCGTGCGTCCGGATCCGTCATAGTTTATTCCGGCGCCGTTGAAACGCAAATATCCCGTGTATTGGAAGCTGAACTGGATGTTCTGGACCGGCCACCACGAGAGATTCATGATGTACCCGTTGCTCCTGGGATCTCCGTTGGCGCTGCCATCGACAGGGTTTGCCGGAAACAGCCCTGCGTCGGGAGTTCCGTCAATGTTGAAGAAACCGATCAACGCAGAGTACCGGTCGCCGAAGTGATACTCCGCATTCGCTTGAACGGTATTCAGGTGATGCCGCACCAGATCCGCTCCCTCGGAATTGTAAGTGGCGAGAAGCGAAGAATTTTCGCGGATATACGAGCCACGGAACGACAGGATGTCACCCCGAAGACGTGGCAGTGTCCGGTCGTATTGGAAATCGAAGGCCCAGTCGGTAAAGCTATCAAAATTACCGTCGAAACCCGTGATGCCATTGGGGGTGGACTTGACGTGCATCCCGTAACTGCCAACCTCCAGATAATTATTAGTCGAAGTTTCCTGCCAGGCAACCCGCCAGTAGGGCGCGACCCCGCGAATGTTATAGGAGCAGCATTCTCCGGTATTGGGCAGCGGATTCCCGATGTGCTGCGAACGGTAAATCGTTCCAGCCAGGTACAAATGGTTGTTCCACATGCCATACCCGCCGATTCCCGCAACATCTTGCGCCAAGGTTCCATTGATCAGAGCCGCCGCGGATGGCGTAGGCGCCGAACTGCTCTCGACCCAGGGAAAACCCCAGGCAGGAGTGCTGTTCCAAAGGTCTTCCACGGTGGGGCTGTTGTTCAGCGTGATTCCATAGACAAGGTCCTTGTGGAAAAGCTTGGTGGAATTGGCGTACCGGATGTCGGTGTTGTCCCAGGTAAAATGGTCGTCCTGGCTGCTATACGTGACCTGAACAAAGCTGCCCACATGTTTTGCCCATGCGCCGGCAAGAAACAGGGAGGCGTCCTCCGGAACCTGGAAATCGCCGTTCTGGCCGTTTGGCAGAGGGGATTTCGTGGCGGAGTAGCCAATATCGATCATTACGGAAAGCGGGAACGACTCCAGAATATCAAGCCCGCTTTGATTCTTCGTTCCTTTCGAAGTGACTGCGGGCTTAGCGGACATGGTATAGCCGTTCAATTTGAAGGCCCGGCCCAGCGCCGTCAATTCCGGCGGCGTCATGTGGCAGGACTTGCACGGAAACCCGGTCTGGCGCGCGTAACTTGGAACGGCAGCCGCTTGGGGTACCTGGAAAAATAAAGCAATAAACAGAACCGCAAACGCAGTGATTGCGATATGACGAGTATGAATAGATGATTTTTGATCGCTCATGAACTTGTCACCTCTCTTTTCCAATCGTACGTGCATGCCGGACAGGGCACGCCAGGGTTCGGTCGCAACAGCAAATGCATGCCAAGACCACTTACGGCGTCCCGCCGCTCGCGATGACCCGGCCACGGCCCCGGATTCAAAACAGACGGCATTGCGATCGGCCCTGCCCTCAATGAGCCTTCTTGCCCCCGGCTTTCTTCTTGCCTAGTGTGTGGACATACGCGACCAGATCGTCGATCTTCGCTTTGTCCAGACTGTCGCCGAACGGAGGCATGTTTCCCTTTCCCTTATCGATCTGCGTGTAGATTTGCGCGTCGGTCAGTTTTTGAGCTTCCGCAGCCGTCAGGTTTTTAGCCCCCACCGCTTTTCCGATCGCCGTGTCTCCGGTGCCATCGGGTCCGTGGCACGAAGCGCAATTTTGATCGAACAATTTATGGCCGGCTTCGGCATTGCCTGTCGCAGCCCGAAGCGCATGCGGGAATGCGAACAGAAAGAGCGGGAGCAGTGCGATTGCGCCGACTCTGTACTTCTTGATGATTGCCGTCAACATCGTCTCCTCCAAAAAGTGTTAAGAACTTCAACTGCAGTATAACAATCGCACCGTGTGATATTTCATCGTGAAACGGAAATCAGATCGGTGTCGAAAGTCACATTCACTTGTGATGCAAATCACGCTCATCGTGTTTTGAGGCATCCAGGCCCGCGGCGGAATTTCAGATAATCCGGTCTTGGTTGGGGAAAACTCTTCCTGCAATCCTGGGCCGACATGGCCGCACAGTCTCTGTCTGTGCGCCAAACAACCATCGGCAAAAACCAGTATACGAAGTTCCGCACCCCATTTGAGGATAACGGATGATTCCGGCCGTTCTTTCCCCGGATTGCATCATCTGTGACGAAAACCACACGGGGCTTCATTCTCCGGGCAACTTCAATTTTGGAGTTTACTTGCTTTCCTCACAATCGTCCCATAGAATTTTTTGATGCTGTGTTTCACCTTTGCGTGAAGCGTTGCGAAGGGATTTTTCGCACAGGAGTCTTCCCGCCAGCATGCTGAGATAATCTTCCGAGGAGGTTTTGTGTCTACGCCGCTTGAGCAATGGGTGGAATCGGTTGCGCGCCTGACGCGTCCCGCGAAAATTGCCTGGTGCGACGGGTCCGAGGAAGAAGCGGCGAAAATTCAGGAGCAGTTGATTCTCGAAGGCCACACCGTTGCCCTCAATGACAAGACGTACCCGAATTGCTACCTCCATCGCAGCGATCCCAGCGACGTGGCGCGCACGGAAAAAGTAACGTTCATCTGCACGCACGATCCCGAAGACGCCGGACCGACCAATCACTGGATGGCGCCCGCCGAAGCGAAACAAACGCTGGGCGCATTGTTTGACGGCTCGATGAAAGGCCGCACGATGTACGTGGTGCCGTATATCATGGGACCGGCCGCGTCGCCGCAAAGCCGCGTCGGAGTGGAAGTGACCGACAGCGCCTACGTGGTCGCCAACATGCGCATCATGTCCCGCATGGGCCGTGAGGCCCTGGACCGCCTGGGCAATTCCTCGGATTTTGTGCCGGGGCTTCATTCCCTCGGCGATCTGAGTCCGGACCGCCGCTACATCGCTCACTTCCCCGAGGAAAAGTTGATCTGGAGCATAGGCTCCGGCTACGGCGGCAACGCCCTGCTCGGGAAAAAATGTTTCGCATTGCGGATCGCGAGCTGGATGGCGCACGAACAGGGGTGGATGGCCGAGCACATGCTCATCCTGGGACTGGAAGACCCGTCCGGAAAAGTGACTTATATGGCGGCGGCGTTTCCCAGCGCCTGTGGAAAGACCAACCTGGCCATGATGGTTTCGGCGCTGGAAAATGAAGGCTACCGCGTCTGGACCGTGGGCGACGATATCGCCTGGATGCAAATCGGCGCGGACGGTTATTTGCACGCAATCAATCCGGAAGCCGGCTTTTTCGGCGTGGCCCCCGGCACAAACGAAAAAACAAATCCGAATGTGATGGCCGCGCTGCGAAAAAATACGATATTCACGAATACGGCCATGACCTCGCGGAAGGAACCCTGGTGGGAGGGCATGAACGACGCTGCCCCCACGGACCTGCTGGATTGGCAGGGGCGGCCCTGGGGACCATCGAACGGCCCGGCGGCGCAGGCGAACTCGCGTTACACGGTGCCGGCAAATCAGGCGCCTTCGATCTCCCCGCATTGGGAAGACCCTGCCGGCGTGCCTATTTCCGCATTTATTTTTGGAGGCCGCCGCGCCCGGCTGGCTCCGCTGGTGTACGAGGCGACCAGCTGGGAGCACGGCGTCTACGTGGGCGCGACCATGGCATCGGAAACCACCGCGGCGGCAACCGGAGCGGTGGGCGTAACACGGCGCGACCCCATGGCCATGCTTCCCTTCTGCGGATACAACATGGGGGATTATTTCCTTCACTGGCTGGAAATGGGCGCTCGCATCCCGCATCCTCCGAAAATTTTCCACGTGAACTGGTTCCGCAAGGGGGCGGACGGAAAATTTCTCTGGCCCGGCTACGGTGAAAATGCCCGCGTCCTCAAATGGATGCTCGAACGCATCGAAGGCAAGGCCGCCGCAACGGAAACTCCGATTGGAAACGTGCCCGCGCCAAACGCGCTTACCCTCGACGGCATTAACGTGTCCCGCGCGACGATGGACGAACTGCTGCGCGTCGATTCCGCGGACTGGCTCAAAGAACACGCCGACGTGGACGGCTTCTTCGCGAAGTTCGGCGATCGCCTGCCCGACCAGATCCGCGACGAACACAAGCGTCTGGGCGAGCGGCTGCATAGCGTCTCCTCAGCCCGCAGGTGATTGCGCGAAAGGTCGGGCTGCCCGGCGCCGCGCATTTCAGCAAGCGGCAATAGTCTTTCCTTCATCACCGCTTCGTTTCAGATTAGAATTTGGTAACCTTACTCGCGGATTTTAAATCCGCACGGGCGCTGAACTTCAGCTTGTCTTCCCTATACCTTCGTTGCTACTATCCGCTCCATTAAAGTCGGAGCTTTCGGGCATGCACTTCATTCAACAATTCGCTTCCCGCCGCATGGCGGCCGGGGCCGGGGCTTCCCTGCTTTTGATCGGCGGGCTGATGCTTTCCGGGTGCGGTTTTGGAAAGACGGATGCCGCGACGCGAGGTCAGCAGCTGTATCAAACCTGCGTGCCCTGCCACGGCACGGACGGATCGGGCAATATCCAGGTTGGCGCTCCGAACATTGCCGGAATGCAGGAATGGTATGTCGAAGGGGAACTCGATAAATTCCGCGCCGGGTCTCGCGGCATGCAGTTCAGCGACATGGAAGGAATGCGCATGCGTCCGATGGCCCTGAGCTTGATGACGGACGATAGCGTCAAACTGGTGGCGCACTACGTGCAAACCATGCCGCAGGTTCGTCATGCCCCATCGATTCCCGGAGATCCCCAGGCGGGCGCAGCCCTATACACCGCGTGCAGTTCCTGCCACGGGGTCCGTGGAGAAGGCAAGCAGGCTCTTAAAGCCCCGCGCCTTGCCGGCTTGAATGACTGGTACCTTGCCACGGAGCTGAGGAAATTCAGGCGAGGGATTCGCGGCGCCGATCCCAGGGACCATGAGGGCAAGTTGATGGGCATCATGGAGCGGTCCCTGCGTGATAATGACGCCATACGGAACGTGGTCGCCTACATCGGCACGCTGAAACCTTAGCGGTTGACGATTAGAGATGGAGAACCCATGCAGCACGGCGCAACCTCTTCGGATCAGGTCGCAAAAACGGTGTTTTGGATCATCATGCTGGCCGCGGCGGGGTTCATCACGGGAGTGCTCGCTTTAATTCGGTAATGGAGTCCTTATGCTGGTGCGGTATTTCACAGAGGCTTCGACTTACGCGCACAACATCGACGATCTGTTCCTGCTGATCGCGGTGCTGGTGGGGTTTTGGCTGATCGTCGCGGAAAGCGTGCTGTTCTGGCTGATTTTCACTTTTCGCCGGAAGGACGGGCGGGCGTCGCAACATATTACCGGGGAAGAAAAGCGCCATACCCGCTGGATTACCATTCCTCACTTCCTGGTAATCCTGTGCGACATCGCCATTGTCATTCCCGCAATCATGGTCTGGTACAACATCAAACAGAACATGCCGCCCGCCGATCACACGGTGCGCGTATACGCCCAGCA
>DATLTA010000164.1:0-6004 GCA_035533775.1 Candidatus Dormiibacterota bacterium
TGGTTCGTTACGGAAATTTGCAGGTGCAAGCGGCCAAGGACATGCCTGCCAGCAAGTACACTTACAGGACCACGCCGCAAACCAGGACGTTCGGGCAGCTCATCGTGCATGTCACGCAATTCAACGAAAATATCTGCTCACGCGTCTCGGGGATGAAGGGTCCCGACATCCAGAACCTAAAGGATACCGACAGCAAGGAAGCGCTGGTAGCCGCAATCAAAGGTTCTTTTGATTTCTGCACGAAGGCGCTGAACGGGCTGGATGATTCGACGCTGGGGCTGCCCGCCGGAAAGCTGGGACCGAACATGCTGACCCGTGGCGGAGCGATTGTGATTTTGGGCGAAGACTGGTTCGACCACTATGGCACGATGGCAATTTACCTGCGCTTGAACGGGATACTCCCGCCATCCGCGCGGCATACTGGCATGAAAGATATGAAAGGCATGAAGGGCATGTAAGCGCCGCCTGCCCGGGCAGTACCGGTAATGCCTTGCGCGGCGGCCAGTGGAAGTTGCTTTCAGGCGCCGCGCAAGGGCACACACCCCTGCATTGAAGTAAAATCGCTAAGCTGGGGTGATTTGTAAGGCCAAAACTACTTGCCGCCGGCCGCTACGCGAGCGGCTGCGGTTGCGCCGGCCTTCTTGCTGCGACGCCGGGGCTTCGTGGGTCGTTCCGGAGCTTCGCCGACCAGTTCCATGGACATCAGGCCGGTGACGAATTTTTTAAGTCCAACGCTGTCGAAATCGATAGAAGTGCGTTCCACGTCGGATTCAGCCACGATCCCAAATCCATACTGCTCATGCTTGACACACTGCCCTTCGGAGAGAACCTGCACAACGCCTCCTTGTTTAATGCTGGCATCTTCGGAGCAATTCCTGCGAGGAGCAAGTCCGCCCGGGCATTCCGTGGCGGACCCGCATTTATCACACTAGAGGCCGGTCACGTTCTCCGCCTGCAAGCCCTTGGGGCCCGTGCGGACTTCGAATTCAACTGCCTGCCCTTCATTCAGCGATTTGTATCCATCCATTTGAATTGCCGAAAAATGGACGAACACGTCTTCGCCGGACTGGCGCTGTATGAATCCATAGCCCTTGCTGGCGTTGAACCACTTCACTGTTCCTTGTTCTTTCACTGCTACTACCTCGCGTTAAGCTATTTGCGCGTCTCGTTCCGGCCGTCGCACCTCGCAGGGCGGGAAGCGAGGCCTCGACTCCATCTATCCCGTGCAAACAAACGGCTGCAAGGTTGACCTTACAGTCCCGTTGAACAAGTCAAAAGGAATCATGAGAGCAACAAATGCGATCCAATTTTACCAAAATGACGTATTCCTTGTCCAGATGGAAGGTGCCGGAAAATGCGGTCTTGGGAGGGTCATATTATTTACTAAAGCTCGTCTAATCAATACGTTAAAAGAATACTGCCGCGCGATAATCTGTCCCCTGATACGAGTGAATGATGCCCCCGATTCCCTCGTCCTCCGTCAATTTGCGCTTGGGGCATTTCGCACGGCAGGGATTGGGCGTACTCTTCCTGCTTGGCGGCATTTTGAGGAGTAAAAGCGTTCCAGCCATGCCACGTCACTCCCTCATCGAGTACTTGGTCGAATCCTTCAAACATGGCCGCGACCTTGCTTTCGTCCAGCGGTCCGGCTATCGGACGGTCAGGTGGTCCTATCGCGACGTAGCAGGGGTAGCGTCTCAATTTGCCAGGGAGCTGGAAAGCCGCGGAATCGAGCCGGGCGACCGGGTTCTGCTGCAGGGACACAACTCGGCGGAGTGGGTTGCCGCGTTTTTTGGCTGCATCCTGCGCGGCGCTGTCGCCGTTCCACTGGATCCGGGGGCAACCGCTGACTTCGCGGGGCGCGTGGCGCAACAGGCCGGCGCCAAACTTGTGGTAAGCGCTGGAAAAATTGCCCAAACGGGCGAACAGCGCCCGGCAATGACACTGGATTCGCTTCGAGATACGGTTTCCAGCCACAGTCCCGAACCGTACGCTTCACCTCCACTGGATCGTAAGTCCATTGCGCAGATCATTTTTACTTCAGGGGCGACGGCCGAGCCGAAGGGTGTCGTCATCTCTCATGGGAACATCCTGGCCAACCTCGAGCCGCTGGAAGCGGCCATGCAGCCCTACCTCAAATGGGAGGGCCTGGTTCATCCACTGCGCTTTCTGGACCTAGTGCCGCTGAGCCATGTTTTCGGGCAGTTCATGGGCGTATGGGTGCCGCCGCTGTTGGGGGCCACGGTTATTTTTCAGGATTCGCTCAACCCTGCGGAAATTATTTCCACGATCCGGCGCGAGCGCGTTTCGGTGCTGATTGCCGTGCCGCGCGTGCTGGAGGCGCTGCAGGGCAAGATCGAGCGCGATCTGGAGGCTGCGGGAAGCCTGGAGGCATTTCGCAAAAATTTTGCCTCCTCGGCAACGGAAAAATTTCTTCGCCGCATGTGGCGTTTCCGGAAAATTCATCGCCGGTTCGGCTGGAAATTCTGGGCGGTGATCTCCGGCGGCGCGACGCTCAACCCCGGTACGGAATTATTCTGGGGGCGCATCGGGTTCGCCGCGATTCAGGGTTACGGAATGACGGAGACGACTTCGCTGGTGAGCGTGAATCATCCGTTCCGTATCGGCCGTGGATCGATTGGAAAAATCCTGGAAGGCCGCGAAGTAAAACTGGATGCCAACGGCGAAATTCTGGTGCGCGGAGAAAATATCGCGGCGGGCTACTGGGACGACAACGCCATTCGGCCGATGGCCGCCGAAGGAGCGGATGCGGGATGGTTCCGCACGGGCGATCTGGGGGTTCTGGACGCCGCAGGGAATCTGTATTTCAAGGGGCGCAAGAAAAACGTAATCGTCACGCCGGCGGGCATGAACGTTTACCCGGAAGATCTGGAAGCGGCGCTGCGCCGCGAACCGGAAATCAAGGATTGCGTGGTTGTGGGCATCGAGCGCGGAGGAAACGCCGAACCCTGCCCCGTGCTATTGCTGCGCGACGATCTGAAAGTGAAACAGGCGCGTTTTGCGGCGGGAATGATCGACCGCGTGAACCAATCCCTGGCGGAATATCAGAAAATGCGTTCCTGGTTTCTGTGGCCCGAAGCGGATTTCCCGCGCACCGCAACCGGGAAACCCAAACTGGCCGAAATTCGCGCCGCCGTCGAAGCGCAATGGGGAACCGGAAAAAGCGCCGCGACCCGTCCAGCTGCCACCGGAGGCATCGCGGAGCTGATCGCGCGCATGCAGGACCGGGTGCAGGACAAGGACAACGGAGTCAAATCCAGCGCCAATCTCGAAAGCGATCTGCATCTGAGTTCGCTCGATCGCGTCGAGCTGCTGGGCGCGCTGGAGGACCGCTACCAGGTGGATCTG
Source organism: Candidatus Dormiibacterota bacterium (assembly GCA_035533775.1). Classification (GTDB taxonomy): domain Bacteria; phylum Acidobacteriota; class Terriglobia; order Acidiferrales; family UBA7541; genus Palsa-360. The sequence goes on from DATLTA010000164.1 coordinate 3,370, forward strand.
AACGAAACGCAGTTTACTTCGGCAAGAACGGTGGGCGAACTCGAAAGCCTGGTGCGCGAATCCTCCGCCGTTCGTTCGGAATTTACATTCCCCCGGTGGGCGCAGCGCTGGCCAGTGACGTGGATTCGGGCATTTTTTTATTACCTGCTGACCTGGCCGGCCACGCACCTGATGGCTCACCCGCGCGTGTTCGGGCGCGAAAATTTGCGCGGGGTGAAAGGGCCCGTGCTGGTGATTTCCAATCATGTGATCTATCTGGATGTGGGATTCGTGCTGGCCGCGCTGCCGATGCGGCTGCGGCATCGCCTGGCGGTCGCCATGGGCGGGGAACGCCTGGCGGAACTGCGGCGGCCGCCGGGCGACCAGTTTTTTCTGCGGCGCTGGCTGCAGCGCATAAATTATCTTCTGGTGGTTTCGCTGTTCAACGTGTTTCCGTTGCCCAAAAAGTCCGGCTTTCGCGAAAGTTTCCGTTTTGCCGGAGAACTGGCCGACGGCGGCTGGAGCATTCTCGTATTTCCAGAAGGGGAGCTGACGCCGGATGGCAAGTTGCAGGCGTTTCGCGGGGGCATCGGCCTGCTCGCCGAAAATCTGAAACTTCCCGTCGTGCCGGTGCGCATCGACGGCGCGTACGAAATCCGCGAGGCGCATACGCTGTTCAACCGCCCCGGGCGCATCCAGATTCATATCGGCAAGCCTGTGGAATTTGACGCGGGGACCGACCCGCAGGAGATCGTGCGCGTCCTCGAGCGGCGCACCGCGGAATTGGGCCAGGGGCCGGAAGAAGAAAAAACCGCCAAGGCGCACAGGCCGTGACCTGACGATTTTAGTAGGGCAGGCTTCAGCCTGTCTGGTTTTGTGGATGGGCGAAGATCAAAGGCAGACAGGCTGAAGCCTGTCCTACTGTCCGGTTTTGAGATGGGCGATGCCTGGAAGCCAACTTATAAATGTGTTTTTAAATGTGCTTTGTGGGTTGCGGCTGAAGCCGCGACATCAAAGCCACGAGCCAGGCTTTAGCCCCTGAAGAGTGTGCTACGCTTCGGCGTTGGCGCGAATCTGCTGCCAGCGTTTCGGGCGCTTCTTCATGTCGAGAATTTTTTTGCGCAGGCGGATGGATTTTGGAGTGATCTCGACGAGTTCGTCGTCCGCGATGAACTCGATGGCCTGTTCGAGGCTCAACTGGCGGTGCGGGATCAGGCGGATGGCCTCATCGGCGCTGGACGCACGCATGTTGGTCTGCTTCTTTTCCTTGGTGATGTTCACGTCCATGTCGGCGTCACGCGCGTTTTCGCCGACGATCATGCCTTCGTAAACTTCCTCGCCCGCGCCGATGAACAGTTCGCCGCGCTCCTGAATATTCCACAAGGCGAACGCGGTCGAGACTCCCGAGCGGTCGGCGACCAGGGCGCCGGTCGGGCGCGTGGCCATTTCGCCGCCGTATTCGGTCCAACCCTCGAACAGGGCGTGCAGCAGCGCCGTGCCGCGCGTATCGGTAAGCAGTTGCCCGCGCAAACCGATCAGGCCGCGCGAGGGGACGGTGAATTCCATGCGCACCCATCCCGAACCGTGATTCACCATCTTGCCGAGCTCTCCGCGGCGGCGTCCGAGCGATTCCATCACCACGCCGACAAACGTTTCCGGGCAATCGATCACCAGACGCTCGAGCGGTTCGAATTTCTTGCCGTTTTCCTCGCGCACGACGATTTCCGGCTTGCCGACCATCAGCTCATAGCCTTCGCGGCGCATCGTTTCGATCAGGATCGCGAGCTGCAATTCGCCGCGCGCGAACACGCGAAACACGTCGGTGGTTTCCGAGTCCGTGATGCGCAGCGATACGTTGGTGAGCAATTCCTTCTGCAGGCGCGCGCGCAGATCGCGCGAGGTCACCCACTGGCCTTCGCGGCCGGAGAGTGGGCCGGTATTGATGGTGAAATTCATCGCCAGGGTCGGCTCGTCGATCACCAGCGGCGTAAGCGGCGCCGGATTCTCGATGTCCGTGATGCTTTCGCCGATTTCAATGCCTTCGACTCCGGCAACGGCGACCAGGTCGCCGCAGGGAACCGCTTCAGTTTCGTCGCGTTCGAGGCCGCGGAAGGTATACAGCTTGGTGATGCGCGTGGGCACAATCTCGCCCGAGCGCTTGGCGATGCCCACGTCGGCGCCGCGGCGCAAAGTGCCGTTGAAGACGCGCCCGATGGCGATGCGCCCGAGGAAATCGCTGTAGTCCAGGTTCATGACCTGCGCCTGCAGCACGCCGTCCGGATCGCCCTTGGGTTCGGGAATCGCGGAAATGATGGTTTCAAACAGCGGCTGGAGATTCGTCGATCCGTCGTCCATTTTCCGGTGCGCCACTCCCGTCTTCGCGTTCGTGTAAAGCACGGGAAAATCGAGCTGATCCTCGGTGGCTTCGAGGTCGATAAAGAGATCGTAGATTTCGTCGAGCACGGCGGCGGCGCGCGCGTCAGGACGATCAATCTTGTTGAGCACGATGATGGGAAGAAGCTTCGCCTGCAGAGCCTTCTGCAGGACGTAGCGCGTTTGCGGCAGCGGTCCTTCGCTGGCATCCACCAGCAGGAGCACGCCATCCACCATTTTCAGGGCGCGCTCGACTTCCCCGCCAAAATCGCTGTGGCCGGGC
>DATLTA010000165.1:0-30091 GCA_035533775.1 Candidatus Dormiibacterota bacterium
TTCGAACATGCGCGCCGCCGGGGGATTCCGGTTGCCTCCACGCTGGCCGGTGGATACGCCCGCCGCGTGGCCGATACGGTGCGGATTCACGTGAATACGATTATTGCCGCGCGCGATGTGGCCCTGCTGCAATTGTCCGCCGAAAATTTATGAGGCGGGGCTATTTGAAATCCAGCAGGACGTCCACAGTGTGCTGGCTGGTATTGGGACGCAGCCAGTGGCCGAATTCGGTGTAATGAATGGGCATCTCACCGAAGACGTCCCGGCTGGGTTTCGCAAGTTCCTGCAGCATGTGCTCGTAATATCCCTTGTCAAAAACCTGTCCGGGAGCGGTCAGCCACTGTTTGCGCAGCCGGTTTCCCGCGTCCAGCGACAGGCCCGTGATGACCATCTTTCCCATGCGGTACTGGGGCCCCTCCTCAATATTGACGCGATAGAAGACTTGGTGGGCCACGTCGTCATATTGCGGTTGCGGAGTGATTTTCACGTCCAGATATCCGTGCCGGGCGTATTCGGATTGAATCCTCTGCCATTCGGCTTCGATTTTCATTCCGTTGGCCACGTCGCCGGGTTTCATTGCGAGCGTGCCATTCAGCACGGCGGAAGTGAAGACTGTGTTTCCCTGCCAGGCTGCGCCTTTCCAGGTATAGCGGGGGCCGGGTGTCACCGGGATCAGCAGGTCGACTCCCGCGTCATTTGGATCCGCGGCGTTGGCCGTCAAATGCGGTTCGGGCGGTCCGATCTGCGCGTGGAGAAATCCCCCGGCGGCATAGGTGGGCCGCACATGTTCATTTTCAAATATTTCGGCGGCAAACCGGGAATAGGGATGCCCCTGGATGTCGGAAATGCGGTCCTTGAGCTGTTCGGAATTTGTGGCGAGAGAATCGCCGAACCGCACGGATTGAACCAGGAGCGCAGGGCCATCCACGCGAAACTGCATCATCCTGCCGTCGCCGTCCGCCTGCTCAACAAGCTGGTGGGTGACTTTCCCCCGGACGTTTCGAGAGGCAAGAAGTTTTTCCAGCACACCGGTAATTTCATCGATCATTGTGCCGCCGCCGGGAGCGACTCCGGTAAACAGGCCGATTTGTGCGCGAATGGCGTCGCCAAGGGCGGCGTCGGTAAACCACGGGAAATTATCGAACGAGAGAGGATACGTTGGCGCTTGCTTGACCTGAAATTCGATGGAAATCGAATCGTCCTTCGACGCATAGCGGTAATTTACGCTTAAAAAAATACCTAGGGCCGCCAGTCGGTCCGCCGCGGCCTGAATCTGCGGCGCGGTGACAACCTCTCCGGTCTTCAGCCCGCTGGCGGCTAGAATCTGATCGGCGGGAAAGTTCTGCGCGCCGCTGACCGTCATAGATCCAATTTTGGAAGAAGCGACGGCCTGTGGCGGCGACTGCGCGCGCGAAGCGGCGGCGGGAAATAAAATCAGGAGCGCTGCCAGGAGGTTTGGAAACAGGAGCCTCACGGCAACATTCTACGCGAGGACGGCCCGGTTGGTGAAGGGAAGTCGGACAGGAATCTTTCCAATAAAATTATTCCACGGTCACGGATTTTGCAAGGTTGCGCGGCTGATCCACGTCGCAGCCGCGCCGCACGGCGATGTGGTAGGCGAGCAACTGCAGCGGGATTACTTCCAGCAGGGGCGCGAGGATCTCGATGGCGGGGGGCACGACGATTATGTAGTCGGAGGCCTCGCGCGCCAGTTCATCGCCTTCGGTTACCACGGAAATGACGATGCCGTCGCGCGCCTTCACTTCCTTGATGTTCGATACGCTTTTTTCGTAGCGCGTCATGGCTTCCGGATTGCTTTCATCCCTGGTGGCCAGCATGACGACGGGGAGGTTCTCGTCGATCAGGGCGTTGGGGCCGTGCTTCATTTCCCCGGCGGGATAGCCTTCCGCGTGAATGTAGGAAATTTCCTTGAGCTTCAGGGCGCCTTCCAGGGCGATGGGGAAGTGGATGCCCCGTCCGAGGTACAGGAAATTCGTGTGGCGGAAGAATTGCCGGGCAAGGTTTTCGTAAATGCCTTCCTCGTCGCCTTGCAAGACCGTTTCCATTTTCTGGGGGATGCGCATGAATTCCTGCAGCAGGTACTTTGCGCGATCTTCGGCAAGCACGCCGCGCACTTGACCCAGATACATGGCCGTCAGCATCAGCGCCGCCAATTGCCCGGTGAAGGCCTTGGTGGAGGCGACGCCGATTTCCGGCCCGGCATGCGTGAGAATCGTTCCGGCCGCCTCGCGCGTGATCATGGAGCCGAACACATTGCAGATCGCGAGGGTTTTCGAACCTTTGCTTTTTGCTTCCCGCTGCGCCGCCAGGGTGTCGGCGGTTTCGCCCGACTGGCTGATGCAGATCGTGAGGGTCTTGGAGTCGATGATGGGATCGCGATAGCGGAACTCGCTGCCGTAGTCCACTTCGACGGGAATTTTCGCGAGCTGCTCGATCATGAATTTCCCGGTTTGCCCGGCATGCCAACTGGTGCCGCAGGCGACAATCTTGATGTTGGTGAAATCGCGGAATTCCCGCTCCGTGATGTCCATCTTGGCCAGGAACACCTTTGCGGAATCCAACGCCACGTTGGCCAGAAGCGTATCCCGAACGGCGCGGGGCTGTTCGAAGATTTCCTTCTGCATGAAATGCTTGAAACCGCCCTTTTCCGCCATGATGGGGTCCCAGGAAATGTGCTGCACGGCGCGCTCGACGGTGTCGCCATCCAGATTCATGACGCGCACGCCCTGTGGGGTCAGCACGGCGATGTCTCCGTCGGCCAAAAAGAACATTTCCCTGGTATGCGCCAAGATTGCGGGAATGTCGCTGGCGACGAAGCACTCGCCCTGCCCCAGACCAATCACCGATGGCGGTCCGTTGCGCGCGGCGACGATCTTGTTGGGGTCCGCCGCAGAAAGGATGGCCACGGAGTACACGCCGGTGAGCTGTCGCACTGTTTTTCGCACGGCGTCCTCGAGAGGGCCGCCGTCCTTCATGTGCTTTTCCACCAGGTGGGCGATGATTTCGGTGTCGGTCTCGGTGACGAACTTGTGCCCCTCGCTTTGCAGCTGCTGTTTCAGCTCGACGTAATTTTCGACGATTCCATTGTGCACCACGACGATCTGACCGGTGCAGTCACGGTGTGGGTGCGCGTTTTCTTCCGTGGGCCTGCCGTGCGTGGCCCACCGTGTGTGGCCGATTCCGTAAGTGCCGTCCATGGGGGACCGGCGAATCACTTCCTCCAGATTGTGCAGCTTGCCTGGAGCGCGCCGGATTTCGACTTTCCCGTCCGCATTGACCACGGCGATGCCGGCCGAGTCATACCCGCGGTATTCCAGGCGGCGCAGGCCGTCCAGAATTAGGGGAACGACTTTTTTAGGTCCGATATATCCGACAATTCCGCACACGATGTTTTCTCCGAACGTTCCAGCCATACATCCGGCATGGATAGCAACACTTCACAAGATTCCCACAACTCTTCAAAGATTAGCATAATGAGATTGGCGGCGCTGGAAGGCCGAAGGGAGTGTTTCCTGGATTTAACTGTCTTGGCCGGCCGGAAAAAAGCTTCCTAATCCACGATTTCGTAGCGAAATTCCTCGATGACGGGATTTGCTAAAATTTCCCGCGCCATGCGCTCCACCTGCTTTTCGGCAGCTTCGCGCGCGGTGCCTTCCAGGTCCAGGACAAAAAATTTGCCCTGACGAACGTCGCTGACTTCTTTGAATCCCAACGAAGACAGGGCGTGCTGGATGGCCTGTCCCTGCGGGTCCAGAACGGTGCGCTTTGGCATTACCCAAACATGAGCTTTCATCGCAGACATTATAGCAAGCCGAGGGCCGGGACGCTGGAGTGAAATTGTTCGATCATGGCGCGCTTCTGGTCCGCTGGCAGGAAAGAATGCTGAAAGCCCGCCTCGGCGAGGCGAACCAACTCAACCGGGGTGAGCCCCATCTGGTGCGCGCGGAAGTATTCATCGCTGACCGTTGTTTCGAACATGGCCGGATCATCGCTGGAAAGGGTGACGGCCAGGCCGCGGCGAAAGAAGGATGGGAGCGGGTGCTGTTCGTATCCGGCGCTTTCCAGGCCCGCCTGCCGGGCGAGCGCTCCTGTGCGAAGATTGCTCGTGGGGCAGATTTCCAGGGGGATTCCGCGCGCGGCCAGGAAATCCATGGTGCGTTCGTCGCGCATCGCGCCGATGCCGTGGCCGATGCGTTCCGCGCCGAGGATTTCGACGGCTTCGCGCACCAGTTCCGGTCCGCCAATTTCGCCCGCGTGGATGAGGCGGTGCATGCCCTGGCCGGCAACGTATTCATAAACGCCGCGAAGCTCGCGCGTGGGAAGACCCAGTTCATCGCCGCCAATGCCGAAGGCAACGATGTCCGGCGAGCGCAATTCCGCCGCCATCCGGGCGACCTGCATGGCGGGCGCGGCGCCCCATTGCCGCACGGCATCGAAAATCCAGGCCAGGCGAACGCCGGGAACCTGCGCGGCGGACTCCCGCAATGCCGCATAGTTGGCCGCCGGATCCTGATTGCGGCGGAACATCACGCCGATCGACAGTGTTACCTCAGCATACAAGACGTTTTGACGCTGCATCGATTCGGCGAAGCGCCGCGCGATCAACGCGTAATCCTCCGGGCCGCGCAGGAACGAAGTCACCCAGATAAAAGATTCGATGAATTGCGCGAAATTGCCGGGGGCGTAGCGCGCGCTGGCTTCCTGCAGGGTGAGCGCGACGCCGTGGCGGGCGGCGAGTTCGACCATGGTGGGCGGTTCGATGGAGCCCTCCAGATGGACGTGCAACTCGGCCTTTGGCAAGGAGATGAAAAAATGAGCGAGGTTTGGCGTGTTCATGGGATCGAAACGAGGGTGGCTGCGCCGGCTGCCGAGCATCGTAACCCGGACCGGAGCCCGGAATTGCCGCGACGTTGTGTGGCCATGCCAAATCTCACTGTGTTTCCCTCAGGGTGCTGCGTTTGCGGCTATAGGAGAAGTAAATCACAAGACCGATGGCCAGCCAAACAAAGAAACGAATCCAATTCATAATCGGCAGCCCGGCCATCAGCAGCAGGCACGTGAAAATCGTCATGATGGGCGCGAGCGGCCCGCCCGGAGACCGGAAAGCGCGGCGCCGGTGGGGTTCGCGGTAGCGCAGGATCAGCACGCCGCAGGCCACCAGGGTAAAGGCAAACAGCGTTCCGATGTTAGAAAGGTCCGCCAGCGTGCCGATGTCCAGCAATCCCGCCGGAACTCCCACCACGATGCCCGCGACCCAGGTGGAAAAATCCGGCGTGCGGTAGGTCTTGTGCACGCGGCTGAAGATGCGCGGCAGCAGGCCGTCGCGGGACATCGCAAACCACACGCGCGCCTGGCCCAGCTGAAAGACCAGGAGCGAGGAAATCATCCCCAGCAGCGCGCCGAACAGCACGATGAGGCGCGTGTTTCGAAGGTGGATGTGCTTCAGCGTATTCACCACCGGGGCCGCGTCGTCGAGCAATGTTTGCCAGGGAACCAGGCCGGTGAGCACGACGACCACGGCGATGTACAGGACCGTGCAGATCACCAGCGTGGCCATGATCCCAATGGGGACGTCGCGCTGGGGATTTCTGGTCTCCTCGGCGGCCGTGGATATGGAATCAAAACCGATGTACGTGAAAAAAATGATGGAACCGCCGGTCAGAATTCCGGGCCAGCCGTTGGGCGCATAGGGATGATAGTTGGCCGGGTGAATGAATCGCGCGCCCACTCCAACGAACACGACGATGGCCATGACTTTGAGGAAGACCATGATGGTGTTGGCTTCGGCGGACTCGCGAATTCCGCGCACCAGCACCATCGTGAGCAGCATGACGATCAGGAATGCCGGCCAGTTGAATCCGAAATGCCAGCCGGGCGGGTACAGCACGTTGCCGGAAAAATCGCTGAGGCCGCTGGGCAAGTACGCCGGTGAAATCCAGCGCGGGCTGGGATGAATTCCGAACCAGTCGAGTAGGGCGACGACGTGCGCGGAAAATCCCACGCTCACGGCCATGTTGCTGACCGCATATTCCAGGATGAGGTCCCATCCGATGATCCACGCGATCAGTTCCCCCATCGTCGCGTAGGTGTAGGTGTAGGCGCTGCCGGCAACCGGGATCATGGCGGCCAGTTCTGCGTAGCACAGCGCGGCAAAGCCGCACACCACGGCCACCAGTGTGAAAGAGATAGCGATCGCGGGTCCCGCCCCGGGACGTCCGAACGAAGGCGAATGGTAAATCAGATATTCCAGCAGGGGAGCGTTCAGGATGGAGGAAGCCTGCATTTTCTGCCCGGCAATGGCCGTCCCCACAACCGTAAAGATGCCGGAACCAATCACGGCGCCGATCCCCAGCGCGGTGAGGCTCAACCAGCCCAGTGACTTCTTGAGCCGGCGCTCAGGCTCGTCCGCATCCGCTATGAGCCGGTCGATATTCTTGACGCGGAACAGCCCTGAACCCAATCGTCACCATCCCTGGCAGCAAGCGGAAATATCTTAAGCGAACTTCGCGGGCAACTTTACCTTGCAGGGCCGGTGTCCGCAACCGCCGGAAATAGTGAGAGCAGGATCTGTCTGCATACTGGCCGGGAAAGAGATTCCGGACAGGTCAAAATGGCCTAATCAAAATATGACTTGGTCAAAATAACTTGGCTCCTGCGAAGGGAATCGTTATGCTGGCGGCTATGAAAATTGCATTCATTGGACTCGGCAGAATGGGCGTGGGCATGGCGCACAACTTGCTCCGCGCCGGACACACTTTAACGGTCTACAATCGCAGCCGCGAAAAGGCGGAGGCGTTCGCCGCCAGCGGTGCTCGCGTGGCGAGTTCACCGGCGGATGCTTCCCGGGACGCGGAAGTCGTCATGACAATGGTCGCGGACGATCACGCGCTGGAACAAATTGTCTTTGGAGAAGATGGCATCGCGTCGGCCATGCCGAGCGGTTCCATTCACCTCTCGCATAGCACGATCAGCACGGAGTTGGCCCGGAAATTAACCTCCGAACACGCGCGGAGAAAACAGGGTTATCTCAGCGTGCCAGTCTTCGGCCGCCCGGAGGCCGCGGAAACCAAGAATTTGCTGGTTGTGGTCGCCGGGCCCAGTGAATTTGTGGAACCCTGCCGCACGCTATTTGACGCCATCGGCCGGCAGACTTTCGTGATCGGAAACGAACCCTGGCAGGCAAATGTGACCAAGGTGTGCGGCAATTTCATGATTATAAGCACTGTTGAGGCGCTCGGAGAGGCCTGTGCGACATTACGGAAAGCAGGAGTCCCGCCGGAGGCGTTCCTGGAGATCATGAACACTTTATTCGACTCCCAGGTGATTGCGGGCTACGGGCAGAGCATTGCGCAAGAGAAATACGAGCCGGCCAGATTTGCATTGAAACTCGGCTTGAAAGATGTTCGCCTGGTGCTGGCGGCGGCCGAGGAATGCGCCGCACCCATGCCCCTGGCCAGCCTGGTGCACGACCAACTCCTCACGGCCGTGGCACATGGACAGGGAGAGATGGACTGGTCGAGCGTGGCGTTGGTCGCGGCGCGCAACGCCGGGTTGAAGCCGAAATCGTAGGAACGCGTTTGGGTGTGAAAAGGCGACTGCGTTGCCATTCCGAAGCCGCTGCGGCGGCCGCGAAATGGCCATAAAACGGATTTCAAAGGATTGCTAGTCCTGTAGGACTAGCCTTGCGGAACGCTGCGGACCGAAAAACGAAAAGGAGAATAAGACATGTCACTCGTGGATTTTGTCCCTACTCCGAAATTTGAGGAATACAAAGAGCGGTTCAAGCAGCATTACAAACTGGAACGCCGCAAGGACGGCGTCATTCTGGCGCAAGCGCACACGGCCGGCGGATCCATTCAGTTGAGCGTCCAGAATCATCGCTCCGTGGGCCAACTTTTCAAGACCATCGGCGCGGACCCGGAAAACGAAGTCATGATCTTCACCGGGTCGGGCGAGGACTTTATGATGGGCGCCGACCCGGAAGGTTTCCAACTGGAACAGGAAGATCTGCAGAATTGGGCTTACGAGTATGCCTATAAAGACGGCAGGATCAATGTCAGCTCCCTGGTGAACGACCTGGAAATTCCAACCATCGGCGTACTGAATGGCCCGGGATTTCACACGGAAATTTGCCTGATGTGCGACATCACCATTTGCAGTGAAGACGCCATCATTTTCGATCTTCACTATGACATCGGTTCGGTTCCCGGCGACGGCATTCATAGCTGCTTCCTGGAATTATTGGGTGTGAAGCGCGGCGCTTACGCGCTGCTCACTGGGCAGGCGATCGATGCGAAAAAGGCTCTCGAATACGGCCTGGTGAATGAAGTCGTGCCCCGGGACAAGCTGCTGGAACGCGCCTGGACGCTTGCCGACCACATCATGACCCAACCCCGCACCACGCGCCGCCTCACAACGCAAATCGTCCGGCGCCCCTGGAAACAGAGGATCGCCAATGACCTGGACGGCGGCTTCGGCATCCAGATGTTCGGGCATCTGGCCAAGCAGAAGGCCGTGCACAGCAAAGATCACATCGCTTCCAGTATCGCTTACGTGAAGGAAGGCAAAGAAAACAACATCAAGTAGCGGGCCGGGATCATTTCCACGGGCCGGCCATTCACTCCGCTGCGACCATGCGAACCTCCGCCCTTGTTCTGGGCAGGCTTTCGGGATGACGCTCCTGAAGAAATTGGATCATTTTCTCTCGGACATGGCACCTCAGGTCCCAGGCGTTTGAGCCGTCCGGCGCGCTCATCAGGGCGCGCAATTCCATGGTGTGTTCTTTGGCATCGGTTACCTGCAGGCCCCAGACCTTTCCGTTCCACATTCCCGAGGCTTTCAGGACGTTGTGGAGTTCCTCGCGTATCTCCTCGACCGGAATCGTGTAGTCCACATAGAGAAATACCGTGCCCAGCAGGTCCGCCGTGACGCGCGTCCAGTTCTGAAACGGCTTCTCGATGAAGTATGACAGAGGCACTACCAGGCGGCGCAAATCCCAGATCCGGATCACCACGAAGGTGGTGTGGATCTCTTCAATCCAGCCCCATTCTCCCTCGACAATCACCACGTCTTCGATCCGGATGGGCTGGGTCAATGCAATCTGAACCCCGGCAATGATGCTGGACAGCGTGGGCCGCATGGCCATGCCCAGAACCAGCCCTGCCAGGCCCGCCGAAGCCAGCAAACTGGTTCCCACGGTTCGAATCTCCGGGAACGTCATCAGCATGATGCCCAGAGTCACCAGTAAAACCACCACAACAAAAATCCGGCGCAGCACTTGTGTCTGCGTTTGAATCGCGCGCGCGGTTAAATTGTTGGCTACGTCGATGACGTACTTGGCGGAGATCACGTCGTTCACGACGTCTGCCAGCAGAATCACGACCCAGGCAACGGAAGCGATCAGGCCCAACCCCACGGCGTGTTGCAATGGCCCCAGGATTCCCGGGCGAATGGGCAGCAAGGGCAGTGCCAGCAGAACCCCGAGAAGCGGAAAAATCCAGCGCGTGGGCCTCTCGCCATGCCGAATGAGCGAATCGTCAATCACCGTGGTCGTATCTCGCGCAAACCGCTTCGCTACCAAGAACAACACATAGTGCACCGCCAAGGAAACCAGGACCACGCCGGCCAAGCCCGCTGCGGACCACAGCCAAGGCGCCCAACTTTCCAGCATAACCGCCATGTCAGCTTCTCCTTTCCGCGGCATCGCCGCCCGTCATCAGAAATGGCGGCAGCGCGCTCCCGTTTTCGGAAACGCCGTGCCCACCCTCTACCTTGGAAAAATAATAATGTCTGAAAGTCCGGACAAACGTGCGCGCAACGTTACAAATGTTATCACCTCATTGCCGCACCGTGCGTCCTCATCTTGACAAACAGAGTTATCGGGGCCCGGCGCAAAAACTATGGTTTCGAATTACTGAGGGATACAAAGATGCGCGAGCGGCCGGCTTTCGGAAGTCAGGCTTTGACTAGGCCCAGGTGAGATTGGCGTAGCGTTCCATGAGTTTCTTGGTGCCATGATCGGAAAACCGCACGGTGAATTTGCGATCCTCGTCTTCGCCCTCGACGCCAATGATTGTGCCGGCGCCGTAAGTGGCGTGGCGCACACGCTGGCCAATGAGCGGATTGGAGGACTTTTGCCCGGTTCGGGATGGCGAAGCGGACCGCGCACGGGCGGGCGCATCGCTGGCTGTCCTCGTGGCACCGGTTTGGATGCGGCGTACGCGGCGCGTAAATTCCTCTTCCGAGTAGGAGTATTCGGGATCGGGTTCATAGCGCCGCGTTTCGCCCGCGTCCGCAAGGGAACCGGCGGCCGTATCGATGAGTTCGCCGGGAATTTCCTGCAGGAACCGGGAAGGCATGGACCCGGTAAGGCGCTCGGAGCCGTAGATGCGGCGATAGACCGCGCGGGTCAGCGTCAGCGTTTCCTTGGCGCGCGTCATGCCGACGTAGCAGAGGCGGCGCTCTTCTTCGAGCTCCTCGTTATCGTTTTGCGAGCGGCTGTGCGGAAAAATTCCTTCTTCCATGCCGGTCAAAAATACGTGGTCGAACTCGAGTCCCTTGGCGCTGTGCAGCGTCATCAGCGTGATCAGCGCGTCCTCGTCAAAGTTGTCCGAATCGCTGACGAGCGCCGCGCGATCCAGAAAATCCGTCAGCGTCTCGCCGCGTTCGGCGCCTTCGGCCATGGCGTTGACCAGTTCCCGGAGGTTGTCGGCGCGCGCGATGTCTTCGCTGGAATCGCGCTGCGCGAGCATGTCGAAATAGCCGCTGCGAGTCAGGATGGACTGCAGCAGATCGGCGGGGGAAGAAGAGGAAACCTCCTGCTGCAGGCCCTCGATCAGTGCGCGGAAATCCTTCAGGGGAACAATCGCGCGGCCCGAGGACGCCGCGTCGAGCATTTTTCCCAGGGCCGTCCAGAGCGACGCGTCTTGCTCGCGGGCCAGCGCGGAAAGCGAGTCCACCGTGGTTTTGCCGATTCCGCGCGGGGGCGTGTTGATCACGCGCAACAGCGCGATGTCGTCATCGGGAAAAATGGCCAGGCGCGCGTACGCCAGAGCGTCTTTCACTTCCGCGCGCTGGTAAAACGAAAACCCGCCCAGCATCCGGTAGCGCATGCCGCGCGCCCGCAGCGCTTCTTCAAACGCGCGCGACTGCGAGTTGGTCCGGTACAGAATCGAAATGTGGACGGCGGGATCGTCGCCGTGCAGGATGCGGATGCGGTCGGCGACGTATTCGGCCTCCGCTTTGGAATCGCGCGCCTCGAAAAACGCCAAATTGGCGCCCGAGGAGCGCGTGCTCCGCAGATTTTTCCCGAGGCGCCGCTGGTTGTTCGAGACCACGCCCGCGGCGGCGTCCAGAATCTTTTGCGTGGAGCGGTAATTCTCCTCGAGGCGCACCACGCGCGCGCCGGGATAATCCTCGTCGAAACGGAGAATGTTTCCGATGTCGGCGCCGCGCCAGCGGTAAATGGATTGGTCTTCATCGCCGACCACGCACAGGTTGCGCGATTCGCCGACCAGCAGGCGCAGCAGATCGTATTGCGCGCGGTTGGTGTCCTGGTATTCGTCGACATGGATGTAACGGAAGCGGTTTTGCCATGCGGCGCGCGCCTCTGGAAATTCCCTCAAAACCTGCACGGCGCGAAGCAGGAGATCGTCAAAATCCAGCGCGCCGCCCTTGCGAAGGATTTTTTCGTACTCTTCATACACTTTCGCGGCCGTAATCCCCAGCGCATCGTTGCGCCGCGCGGCGTCGCTGGCGACCTGCGCGGGAGTCAGCGAGTGGTTCTTGGCAAAGCTGATGCGCTCAAGCAGTCCGCGGATTTTTTCACCCGGGTCCTTGATCTTGAGGTGCTCCAGGGCCAGCTTCACGGCGGCCGTCTGGTCGTCGGCGTCATATATCTTGAAGTCGCGCGGCAAACCGAGACGGGGGGCTTCCCGCCGCAGGAGCCGGGCGGAGAAGGAATGAAATGTGCCGATCCACGGATCGTCAAATGCCAGCCCCTTGCGGATCAGGAGATCGCGGACGCGCTCTTTCATCTGTGCGGCGGCCTTGTTGGTGAACGTTACGGCCAGAATCGCTTTGCCGGGCACGCCCTGCTCGACCAGGTGAGCGATGCGGTAGGTAATGGCTCGCGTCTTGCCCGTGCCGGCGCCTGCCAGAATCAGGACGGGGCCTTCGATGGCGGTGGCGGCGTCGCGTTGTCCGGAATTCAGTTCGTCAAGGAGTGTCATGTTGGGGAGTGGGCCCGTTTGGAAGCACTATTCTATCCGACGCGGAGCGGTTCGGCAAATTCACGGCTGCGGCGGCGATTATTTATCCTGCGCGGCGGCAAGATCGATATCGAAAAAAAACAGGGCTTTGTGGTTCGTCATGAAGGAAAGGTCGGGAATATAGAGGTGTGCATGCCGAATCGCGTCGAAATCGTGATTCAGATCGAAGAAGAGGAAACCATGCGTGGTCGCGTGCGGCGGCAAAATGTCGGTGGAAAGAACCACGGTTTGCAGCGCGGCGGCCATTTTGTTCCAGGCTTTGCTTTTTCCTGATACGGAGCCGGGAAATGAAATGGGCCAGCGCGGTAGGTGCGGACTGGCGTCCGCTGTGAGCAGAGTGCGGTCGGCAACCTCAGCCGGGGAAAGCGGGTCCAGCTGCTGGCGGGCCACGCCGGGCAGCGAAATCGTAAGGTCGATGGTGCCGAGATTCAGGCGGATGGGCGCATCATTGTCATTGCGGAAATAGACGTTGATCGCAATAATGCCCGCATCGTACAGGGATTTTTTCCCAAACTGTTCGCCGTAGCGGCTGGCGGAAATGTACGGGTCGGCGACAATCGACACATTCTGATGTGTGTCCCGCGTGGGAAGAGTCATCGGGCCGGATGGCGCGCTTTGGGCCATCGCGCTGAAGGGCAGCAGCAGTGTGATCGCCAGAATCCGCAAGAGTATGGTTTGTTTTTCTTTTCCCATGATTTACATCGTAACGATGCACATCTTCAATGATGCGCATCTTATGATGCGCGTATCTGGCGGCGGGTTCCCAGACAATCTGTATCCCCGGGGCCCCGCTGCCCCTATAATATCCGCTTTACTGGCGCGCGTGGGTTAGTTCCTTCGTATTGCGGGTGAAGAGACGGCCGTCCGGAGGCCCCCTGGCATGTATGTTCTTTACAGCTTTCTGACTGCCGTGGGCATGCTCCTGCTCTCCCCATATTTTCTGATTCGCGGGTTGGCGCGCGGCAAAAATCTCACCAACATTCCCGAGCGCCTGGGATGGAAATTCCCTCCGGAACTTCGGCCGGGTGCGGGAACGGACAGTCAATCCATCTGGATTCACGCGGTTTCCGTGGGAGAAGTTCTTGCCGTGCTGCCGCTGGCCGGCGAACTGAAACAGCGATATCCGCAATGCCGGCTGGTTGTTTCCACGACGACGGAGACCGGGCAGCAGTTGGCGAAAGAACGAATGCCGTTCGCCGAAGCGATTTTCTATTTTCCTCTGGACTGGGCCGGTCCGGTGCGCCGCGCCCTGCGGGCGACGCAAGCGTCCGCAGTGATCATCGTGGAAACGGAAATCTGGCCCAATTTCCTGCGAGAATGCCGCCGCGCCGGTGTGCCGGTCGCTTTCGTGAATGGCCGCTTGTCGGAACGCTCCTTCCGGGGGTTCCGCCGCGCTCTTTTATATTCGGGAAACCTGCTGCGGGGATTTCTGGAGAATATCCTGCAGGATGCGTCGCTATATCTGATGCAAAGCAGCGAGGATGCCGCCCGGCTGCTGGAGCTGGGGGCTCCCGCGAATCGAGTCGTGGTCACGGGGAATTTGAAATACGATCTTGCGGAGCCGCCGGAATGTCCGCTGGCGTCCTGGCTAGAAGGCGAATTTCGAACGAGCAACCGCGGACCCGTGCTGGTGGCCGGCAGCGTGATGGCGAATGAGGAGGCTGCGGTGTTGCGCGGCTTTGCAGATGTCGAGCGCGAGTTTCCCGGGGCATTGCTGATTCTGGCGCCCCGCAAGCCGGAGCAATTCGACCACGCGGCGGAAATCGTCAGGCAATCGGGACGCAAGCTCGTAAGGAGGCGGGAACTGGCCTTCAACGGCGCCGGCAGCGCGGCGCTCGCCCAGCCGGGCAGCGTGCTCCTGCTCGACAGTTTGGGCGAACTGGCCGCAATTTACCGGCTGGCGGATGCTGTTTTTGTGGGAGGATCGCTGGTTCCCGTTGGCGGCCATAATATTCTGGAGCCGGCGGCGTTTGGCAAGGTGCCGGTACACGGACCCCACATGGAAAATTTTCGAGAGATGGCTGCGACATTTCTGGCTGCGGGCGCTTCCATGCAAGTGAACGGGGAACAGGAGCTGGGACAGGCATGGTGCGCCCTGCTTCGCGATCCCGGGCGCGCGGCCCGCATGGGCGCGGCGGCGCGCGAATTGGTGCATCGAAATCGCGGCGCGACCCTGCGCGTTGCTTCACGGATCGAACAGGTGATTGACGCCGCCGGAGGCGCGCGGTGAAACACTTCGCGGGATGGCACCGGTTGCTCTGGCCGCTGTCCCTGGTTTATTCGGCGATTGCCCGTTTACGCGCGAGGTGTTACGAACGAGGCATTTTTCGCGCGCGGAAATTGCCCGGGAAAGTGATCAGCGTCGGGAACCTTACGGTCGGCGGCACGGGAAAAACGCCGATGGTGCTGTGGATTGCCGAGCGGCTCGCGCAAGAAGGCAGGCACGCAGCGATTCTGACGCGCGGTTATCGCGGGTCGGCCGATGCGAACGCGCCGGGTGTGCCGCAGAGCGATGAAGTTGCGTTGCTGCGGGAGCGATTGGGCGGAAAAGTGCAGATGGGTGTCGGCCCGGACCGCTATAAAAACGGCCAGGCCCTGGCGCGTCACGGAATCGACTGGTTCGTTCTGGATGACGGGTTCCAGCATCTACGATTGTCGCGCGATGCCGACATTGTGCTCATCGACGCGACCGACCCGTTCGGAGCGGGGATGCTGCTGCCGGCGGGGCGGCTCCGGGAACCGGTTTCCGCGCTGCGCCGCGCCGATCTGGTGGTGATCACGCGCAGCGTGCAGGCACCCGCGCCCGCGATTGAGGCTATGATCCGGCGCTACTGCAAGAGCCCCATTTTTTACGCAACCACGCAGCTTGATAGCGTGCTGCGCGTTCCGCAGCTTGCCGTGGCGCTGCCGCCACAGGATTGCAGAAGCGCGCGATTTTTGGCGTTCTGCGGAATTGGAAATGCCGCCGCGTTTTTTGAGGATTTGCGCGCATGGGGAATTCAAACCGCCGGAGAGCACAGCTTTCCCGACCATCACGTTTATACCGCGCGCGAAATATCGGACCTGGAGCTGGAGGCGGCAAGTTCCGGAGCCGATGGCCTGCTCTGCACGGAAAAAGACGTGTGGAATCTCCGGCACACCAGGTTTAGAGCGATGCCTGCTTATTGCTGCCGCATCTCGTATCAATTGCCGGAAAGTTTTTGGGAAGCACTGTCGAACGTCATCCTGCAAAAAGAATCGGAAACTGCGCGATGAAAATTCTCGTGCGCGCTCCAAATTGGGTGGGCGATGCCGTGATGGCGATTCCGTCGATGGAGGCCCTGCGTCGCGCGCGCCCGAACGACGAAATTTCCATTCTTGCGCGCCCGGGTGTCGCGGAGCTTCTTTCCGGCCAGCCTTTCGCCGACCGGGTTATTGCGTTCGATTATCGTGGCCGGCACCGCGGCTGGCTGGGACGCGAGGCGCTGGTGCGGGAGTTGCGCGGGGAAAAATTCGACGCCGCCGTGCTGCTGCAAAACGCGTTCGAGGCCGCGTGGATCGCCTGGCGCGCCGGCATACCCGAACGCATTGGCTACGCGCGCGACGCACGCAGCGCATTGCTCACCCGGGCCATTGCCGTGCCGAAAGCGGGAGAGATTCCGCGTCACGAATCGTACTATTATCTGGAATTGCTGCGCCGCGCGGGCTGGATCGAAGGCGGAGCCGAAATTGCCCCGATACACGCGATTCAATTGCTGCTATCGGATGCCGCGCGCGAATCGGCGGAAGCCACGCTGCGCATGGCCGGCGCAAGGCCGGGAGCGTGGCGCTGCGCGATTGCGCCGGGGGCATCCTACGGCGCAGCGAAGTGCTGGCCGCCGGATCGCTTCGCCTCCCTGGCGGACCGACTGATTTCGGAATGCGACGCCGATGTGTTAATTTTTGGCACTGCAGGGGAGAAGGAGATTGCCGCGCGAATACTCTCCGCCATGAAATTCCGCGCGATTTCACTGGTGGGCGAGACGCCCATGCGGGACCTGGGGGCGCTGTTTTCGGCGTGTTCGATTTTTATCGGCAACGATTCCGGAGCCATGCATGTGGCCGCGGCCGCAGGGCTCCCTGTGGTTGGGATTTTTGGACCGACCGATCCGGAGGGCACGGCTCCTGTGACGGAAAAATTTACCCTGATGCGAGAGGCGGTTTCCTGCAGCCCCTGCTTTCTGCGGCAGTGCCCGATCGATCACCGCTGCATGACGCGGATTGAGGTCGATTCGGTATTCTCGGCCGCCCGGCATGCCGGGCGCGCCTCAAAAAATTCAAATCCCCGAAGCGATGACAATGCCTGAGACAAACCTGCTCCGGCGCGCGGTCTTCCTGGACCGCGACGGCACGATCTGCGAGGAGATGGGCTACGTCAACCACGTGGACCGCCTTCGTATCTTCCCGTTCGCGGCCGAGGCCATCCGGCAGCTCAACCAGGCGGGCCTTCCGGTGATCGTCATCACCAATCAGTCCGGAATCGCGCGCGATATTTTTCCGGAATCCGTTGTGCAACAGGTCCACAAAAAAATGAGTTCCGACCTTGCCGCCGGCGGCGCGCGGATTGACGGGATTTATTTTTGCCCGCACAAAACCGAGGATGCCTGCGAATGCCGCAAACCGAATCCCGGCATGCTCGAACGCGCGGCGCGCGAGCATGGCCTGGATCTGGCGGGATCGTGGGTTGTGGGCGACCGCTATGGGGACCTGGAAATGGCTCACGCCGTCGGAGCGAACAGCATTCTGGTGATGACGGGATATGGCCGCGGAGAATACGAACTGCATCGGGGAAAGTGGCCCAGGCAGCCCGATACGTTGGCCGAGAATCTGACCGATGCGGTGCGCGGCATTCTCAAAACGTGCGGCGGGGAGCCGCAGCCTGCAGACGACGGCGGCAAGCTGCAGCGTGCAAATGACAGCGGCAAGCCGGATGGCAATGACTGACAGCGGGGAGCGGTATCTGGTCGTGCGGCTTACCGCCCTTGGCGACATTCTGCATACGCTTCCCGCCGTGGCCGCGCTGCGCGCCGCGCACCCGGAGGCGCGGATCGACTGGGTCGTGGAACGCAAATGGGCCCCAGTGCTGCAGGGCAGTCCGGCAATCAGCGAAGTCATTCCATTCGAACGCCAATCGGTCTCCGGCGCGATTGATTGTGTCCAAACCTTGCGCCGGAATCACTATACTTGCGCCATTGATTTTCAGGGGCTTTACAAGTCGTCCGTGATCGCCCTGTTTTCAGGAGCGCCGCGCCGGATCGGATTCCAGCGAAGATGGGCGCGCGAAGGGGGAGCCGCTTTGCTCTATTCCCAGCGAATCACTCCCGTGGGGAAACACGTCGCGGAATTAAACTATTCGCTGGCCGAAGCGGCTGGAGCCAGGCGGCCTGCCGCTCCGCAGTATCCGTTGCGAGTGCCGGAGGCAGGCGCGGCATCGGTTCGCGCGCGATTGACCGGGCTCGGCGTGGGAGAGTACATCGTCGTGGGTCCGGCGGGAAGCTGGGGAGCAAAATGCTGGCCGGCGGAGCGCTATGGCGAATTTTGCCGCGAATTTGAGAAGAGGAATGATCTGCGAGTGGTTGTGATTCACGGTCCGGGGGAGGAATCGATTGCGGAGCAGGTGTGCCGGTCGGCCGCGCCTGCCCGGCCCGCCGTCATCGCCACGACCCTCGAGGAACTGATGGGGCTGCTCGCGCATGCGCGATGCATGGTGGCTGCCGATTCCGGGCCGCTGCATCTTGCCGCCGCCCTGGGCGCTCCGGTAGTCGGCTTGTACGGCCCCACCGATCCGGTGCGCAACGGCCCGTTTGTGCCGGGAGCGATGATTGTGAGCGAAGCCACGCCGGACGAGATCAGCTATAAGCGGCGAACGTCGTTTTCGCCGGCGATGTTGCGAATCAGTGTGGAGAAAGTGCTGGGTGCAGTGGACAGCTGCCTGCGGGCCTCGGCATGAGCGGGAAAACAAATTTCTGGATTAGATGGCGCGTGCGCGTCGGCTATCCGGTCGGCCTCGCGGCGTTTTGGTTTGCCCGGCCGCGAATGGCCGGGCTCCTTTTCGGCGTGGGCATCGCGATTCTGGGTTTGCTGGTGCGCGGCTATGCCGCCGGATATCTCCGCAAACACAAGCAGTTGGCGACTTCGGGACCTTACGCGTTCACGCGAAACCCTCTTTACCTGGGAAGCATGCTGCTGGCCGCGGGATTTTGCGTGGCCAGCCATTCGTGGATTTCGACGATCCTGCTGGCGGTTTATCTGGCTGTGTTCTATCCCGTCGTGATTCGCCGCGAGCAATCGGAACTGCAAACTCATTATGGCGAGGCATTTGTCGAGTATGCCTCGCGCGTGCCTGCGTTTTGGCCTCGTTTTTCTGCCGCGCGCTCCGGGAAAGAACATTTTTCGTGGGCGCTCTACCGGCAAAATCGCGAATACGAAGCGGCCATCGGATTGGCGGTAGCGATGCTGATTCTCTGGGGCCTGATGCTGTGGCGGTGAAGAATGCGGGCGCGTGTTGGAATTGTTTTTGCGATGCGGGAGCGAAAAAAAAAGGCAGCGTATCCGCGGAGATGGCGGTCCATGGCCGGAGTTGAAGGGTCGCAGCGGGCTCCATGCGGCTTTTCAGTGGGAAACTCCTGGGAACGCCGCAGAGTTATCAGGGTTCATGGAAGACAGGCGGCTTGAAATTTTGGTGCGAGGGTAGTAAGTTTTCTCACTCGATCAGGTTTGCATACTTTGGAATCGGCCGCAGCTTTGGGAGGCACCATGTCCGCCGAAATTCAAGTTCGTGTGAATGGAAAATCATACCAGAGCCAGGTGGAGCCGCGGCTGCTGCTCGTTCACTACCTTCGCGATGTGCTGGGCCTTACGGGCACGCATGTGGGGTGCGAGACTTCGATTTGCGGGGCATGCACGGTGCTGCTTGACGGCAGGGCGGTCAAGTCGTGCACGGTGCTGGCCGTGCAAGCTTCCGGGTCTGAAATTACCACTATCGAGGGCGTTTCGGCCCTGCCGCCGGTGAACGGCAGCGGACTGCATCCGGTGCAGGAAGGATTCTGGGAGAAACACGGCCTGCAATGCGGTTTCTGCACGCCGGGAATGATTCTCTCCTCGATCGAGCTGTTGCGCGACAATCCCAGTCCATCGCGACCCGAGATCCGGCAGGCGATTTCCGGGAATCTCTGCCGTTGCACCGGTTACCAGCACATTGTGATGGCTGTCGAATACGCCGCCAAGAAAATGAAATCGAAAAAGCGCTGAAGCATTCTGGAGGATTCATGCCCGCAGCCACGCGATATCTCGGAAAGGCGATGAA
Organism: Candidatus Dormiibacterota bacterium; assembly: GCA_035533775.1. Lineage (GTDB taxonomy): Bacteria > Acidobacteriota > Terriglobia > Acidiferrales > UBA7541 > Palsa-360. The sequence continues at coordinate 19,615 of DATLTA010000165.1, forward strand.
GCGCAAGGAAGATCCCCGCCTGATTCAGGGGTTGGCGCATTACGTGGACGATCTTGTCTTGCCCCATCTGCAGTATGCAGCCATTCTCCGCAGCCCGTATGCGCACGCGAAGATTCGTTCGATTGACGTGTCCAAGGCGCAGGCGGCGCCGGGTGTATCGCTGGTGCTGACCGGCGCGGACCTGCGCGACAGGATTGGCATGGTGCCCTGCGCCGCGCAGATCCCGGACATGAAATCCGCGCCGCGTCCCGTGCTCGCGCTGGATCGCGTGCGCTTTGCCGGGGAAGGCGTGGCCGTGGTTGTCGCCACCAGCCGGTACGCGGCGCGCGATGCGGTGGACCTGATCGAAGTCGATTACGACCCGCTGACACCGGTCGTGGACCCCGAAAAAGCCATCCAGAAGGGTTCGCCCGTTCTCTATGACGATCACAAGGACAACATCGCATACCGCTGGGAACTGGAAGGCGGCGACGTCAAAGCGGCGTTCAAGAATGCCGACAAAGTCGTCAAGCAGCGCCTGCTGAATCAGCGCCTGATCCCGGTGGCGATGGAAACGCGCGGAGTCGTGGCGGAGTACAAGCCGGGAGAGCGGCAACTTACGGTGTGGTCTTCGACGCAGATCCCGCATCTGCTGCGCACGCAAATCGCGGCCATGCTCGACTTGCCGGAATATTCGGTGCGCGTGATCACCCCGGAAGTCGGCGGCGGATTCGGCAGCAAACTCAACGTCTATGCCGAGGAAGCGCTGACCGGTTATCTGGCGATGCGCCTGGGCGTTCCGGTGAAGTGGATCGAATCGCGCCGCGAAAATTTTCAAACCACGATCCATGGCCGCGATCAGATCGATGACATCGAAGTGGCCATCAAGAAAGACGGCACAATCCTGGGTTTGCGCGTCCGCGCGATTGCCGACCTGGGCGCGTACTACCAGTTGCTGACGCCGCTGATTCCCACGCTGACCGGCCTGATGGCTTCCGGCTGCTACAAAATTCCGGCGATTCGCGTGGAACTCACCGGCGTGTTGACCAACAAGATGTCCACCGACGCCTATCGCGGAGCAGGGCGGCCCGAAGCGACCTACCTGGTGGAACGCGCGCTGGATCTGGTCGCCGCGGAGCTCAAGAAAGATCCTGTGGAGGTGCGCCGGAAGAATTTTCCCAAGCTGGCCGAGTTCCCCTACGCCACGCCCACCGGAGTAATCTATGACAGCGCGAACTACCCGCGCAGCCTCGATCTGGCTCTAAAGCTTTCCGGATACGCGAAATTGCGCCGGGAGCAGGCCAAGGCCCGCAAGCAGGGCCGCGTGATGGGGGTTGGGATTTCCACCTACGTTGAAATTTGCGCCATGGGGCCATCGAGCGCGATGCCGGCGGGAGGCTGGGAATCGGCGACGGTGCGCATTGAGCCCAGCGGCATGGTGAACCTGATGACGGGCGCGTCGCCGCACGGGCAGGGTCAGGAAACCAGCTTCGCACAACTCGGAGCGGAAATCCTCGGCATCGAACCGGGCGACGTCAACGTGATTCACGGGGACACAGCCATCGTGCCTTATGGCATTGGCACATTCGGCAGCCGGGGCACGGCCGTTGGCGGCACGGCGGCGTACATGGCGCTGATGAAACTCCGCACGAAGCTGGCCACGCTGGCCGGCTTCCTGATGGAGGAAGACCCGTCGAAACTCGTGTTCGACAAAATGAAAATCTTTTCGAAAGCGCATCCGAAAAAATCGATCGGGTTCGGCGAAGTCGTTGCCGCGGCCTACACGGCGAAAACGCTTCCGCCGGGCATGGAGCCGGGCATGGATGCGACGTCGTTCTTCGAGCCGTCGAATTTCACTTTTCCGTTCGGCGCGCACGTCTGCGTCGTGGAAATCGACAAGGAAACCGGCGACGTGCGCCTGCTGAAATATATCGCGGTAGACGATTGCGGAAACGTTTTAAATCCTCTGCTGGTCGACGGGCAGGTGCACGGCGGCATCGTGCAATCGTTCGGACAGGCCATGCTGGAAGAAGCCGTGTACGACGAGCAGGGACAGCTCATTACCGGCGAGCTGACCGACTACGCCATCCCGCGCGCCGCCGACCTGCCGTGGCTGGAAACCGATCGCACGGTCACGCCTTCGCCGGTGAATCCGATGGGCGTCAAGGGCGTGGGCGAAGCTGGAACGATTGGCGCGACACCTGCCCTGGCCAATGCCGTCGCCGACGCGCTCGCGCCGTTCGGCGTGCGCCACGTGGATATGCCGTTCAAGCGCGAACGTATCTGGAAGCTGATGCAAAAGGGCACCAGGAGGGCAAAATGATCCCCGCGCCGTTCGAATACGTTGCGCCGAAAACGCTGGATGAAGCTCTGCGCCTGGTGGACCGCCACGGCGACGAAGCGAAAATCATCGCGGGCGGGCACAGCCTGCTTCCGCTGATCAAACTGCGGCTCGCGCAGCCGCGCTACGTCATCGACATCGGGCGGTTGCACGGCATGAGCTACATCCGCGAAGAGGGCGGGCAAATCGCCATCGGAGCGCTGACCACGCATGCGGACGTGGAACGCTCGCCCCTGCTGCGTTCGAAATGCCCGTTGCTTTGCGAAACTGCCGCTTCAATCGGCGATGTGCAGGTGCGCAACCGCGGCACGATTGGCGGAAGCCTGGCCCACGCCGATCCCGCCGCGGACTATCCCGCCGCCGTTCTCGCCCTGGACGCGGGAATCGTCGCCGCGTCCACCAGCGGTACGCGCACCATTGCCGTGACGGAATTTTTCGTGGACATGCTGACGACGGCGCTGCGCCCCGGAGAAATTCTCAGTCAGATTCGCGTCGCTCCGCTCACCGAGCGCACCGGCACGGCATATGAAAAAATGCACCAGCCGGCGTCCGGATTTGCCATTGTGGGAGCGGCGGCGCGGCTGAAGCTCGGGCCGGGCGGGAAAATTGAGGAGGCTGCCGTCGGAATCACCGGCCTGGGCCCGAATGCCTACCGGGCCTCCGGAGTGGAAAGCGCACTGCTCGGCAAGAAAGCTTCCGAAAAACTGTTTTCCGAAGCCGCGAACTTCGCTTCGCAAGGCATCGATCCGCTTTCCGACCTTCACGCGTCGGCTGAATATCGCCGCGAGATGGCTGCCGTGTATGTCGGGCGCGCGCTAGGCAGGGCTTATGCCCGCGCGCAGGGAAAGCCATGAAGCTTTCCGGGCAGTACATCCTCCCCGCGTCGCCTGAAAAAGTCTGGGAACTGCTTACCGATCCGGTTCGCCTAGCGAAACTGCTTCCCGGGTGCGAACGCCTCGACCCCGACGGCCCGGACCGGTTCAAGGCGGCGGTGAAATTCGGCATTGCCGCGATTTCCGGAAAATATGCCGGGACAGTGGAATTCGCCGAGAAAGATCCGCCCAAATCGATGCGCATGAAAATTTCCGGCAAGGGCATTCCGGGTTTTGTGAACGGTTCCGGGTTGATTGAGCTTGCGGAAAAAAACGGGCAAACCGAATTGCGCTACACTGGGGAGGCGCAAGTGGGCGGCATGATCGCGTCGGTGGGCCAGCGCATGATCGAGGGCGCATCCAAAAAGATTGTGGACCAGTTTTTCGCGGGCGCTGCCGAAGAATTGAAGAAGCAATAGCATGGATTTGCGCTACCCGATCGGAAAGTACAAGCCCCGCGAGTCGCTTACGTCCGCCGAGCGCGCCGAGGCGATTTCGCAAATTGCGGAAACGCCAAAGAGCCTGCGCGATGCCGTCAGCGGCCTTTCCCAGGAGCAATTGGACACGCCATATCGCCCCGGTGGATGGACGGTGCGTCAGGTCGTACACCACCTTCCCGACAGCCATGTGAATTCGTACGTGCGGGTAAAACTCGCCCTGACCGAGGACGAACCCACAATTCAGACATACAAGGAAGGGCTATGGGCGGACTTGGCGGACTCGCGCGAAACTCCCGTCGAGGTTTCGTTGTCGCTGCTGGAGGCGCTGCACCACCGCTGGAGCGTCCTGCTGCGCGCGATGCAGCCGGAGGATTTTTCCCGCCGCCTGCGTCATCCGAAAAATGGATTGATGACGCTCGATAATGTGCTCAACCTGTACGCGTGGCACGGGCGCCACCACGTGGCGCACATCACTGCGCTTCGCGAACGCGAGGGGTGGAAGTCGCCGTCTTGATGTTCACAGCTCTGCGCTACTATTGGATCACGGCCAGGGGATACCGGCTGCGCCCCTGGGCCAGCCCCTATATTCGCTGGCGCCTGGAAACATTTTTTGGCGGGGACATGCACGCGCTGGGCCCTGCGGGGTTTTTCCGGCTCGTGTGGCGCGAGCGCGGGCAGGTGAAAGGTTTCCTCGCATGGACGGCCGAGCGCTGGCGCGTGCAAAGCGCGGACCACTCGTAATTCACCGATCTCCAGCGGGTGTATACTTTCTACCAGGGCAATTCAAATGTAAGCAGTGGCTGTGGCACTGAACCCGCCATGAACGAACTGAAAATATTTCAGAAGACCGAATCCCTGCACGAAGCCCGCTGGTGGGAGTCCATGCCGGACGGCCGCGTGCACTGCTATTTGTGTCCGCGGCACTGTCACATCGGCGAGGGGCAGGCCGGTTTCTGTTTTATCCGCGTGAATGAGGGCGGGAAACTGTATAGCCTTGGCTACGCTTCGCCGGCGGCATTGCAGATCGATCCAATCGAAAAAAAGCCGCTCAATCACTTTCTTCCCGGCACACGAGTATTTTCCCTCGGGACGGCGGGTTGCAACATGGGCTGCTTCTTCTGCCAGAATTGGGACATCTCGAAATCGAAATCGGACCAGGTTCGCTCGACGCACATTCCGCCGGAAGATGTCGTGGCGCTGGCCATCCACTATGGATGCCCGTCTATTGCCTTCACCTATAACGAACCGACAATCTGGGCCGAATACGTGATCGACATCTGTGCCGCGGCACGGCTGGCCGGAATCCGCACGGTTATGGTCACGAACGGGTACGTCACCCGGGAAGCATTCCATGACATCTACGATCACATCGATGCCGCGAATGTGGATTTGAAAGCTTTTACGGAGGATTTCTACGGCCGCCTTACGCTCACGCATTTGCAGCCGGTGCTCGATACCCTAATCTGGCTCAAGCAGGAGACGAATGTCTGGTTTGAGATTACGAATCTATTGATCCCGACGCTGAATGACGATCCGGGAGAACTCCGGCGGCTCTCCGACTGGATTATGCAAAATCTGGGGCCCGATGTGCCCCTGCACTTCACGGCGTTTCATCCGGACTTCAAGTTGCAGGACAAGCCCAGAACGCCTCCCGAGACGCTGCATGCCGCGCGGCACATCGCCCTAAATGAGGGGCTGCATTTCGTTTATGAAGGAAACATCCACAGCGATGCCGCGAATACATACTGCCCTGGCTGCGGAAAAATCCTGATTCGCCGCTCGTGGCACGATGTAATCGGAAATTCATTGCGCGACGGTGCGTGCCCCTCCTGCGGCCGCGCGATCCCCGGACGGTGGAAAAATCCCCAGGGAGCCATTACTTCTGCGGCCCGGCAAGCTGCCGATCAAACCTCCGGCAAGTACGGCGATTTAAACCTTTAAGGTTTCCCCGCCAATCGTCGCAGATCAGTTTTGTTTTTCCTGCGTGCCTGAGCGCGGCTCGCCACCTGCCTGTGCAGGCGCAAAATACCAGGCTGTGTCGATGTCAGGGAAACCGCGATTGTTCAAATGCACATTCAAACGCGCCGGTGTGATCATGCCTCCAGGAAGAAGAGCGCGAATCGATTCAAAAACCACCTGATGCCCGGGGTCGAGGAAAGTATGCGATGCATAGGACTGCAAAACTTCCAGGCGTTGCACGCGGGGCGTCGCCTCATCGCACAGCGTCCGGAGGACGCGCAGTTCGTCCGCGATTTCCTTTGCGCGGCCAGACGCGTGGCCTGAATCATATTCAGCGGGCAGGGAACTCCTCCTTCGTGCGGACGGCAGTTGTGAAAGTCGGCGGGATAAGGATCCGCCAGCCATGTTTATTCTACTTGATTCTACTTGGCAGCGGGCGCAGGCGGATTCTTTGGCGGAGTTTTTTCATTTGAGGATGAATTTGCCCGCAGCCGGGCAGCGGCGGCCTTCGCCAGTGGATTGGCCGGGTCCATTTCAAGTCCCAGGTCATATTCGTGCAGTGCTTGCGCGGGATGGTTCGTGGATTCCAACGCTTCTCCCAGGCCAATGTGAGCGTCGCTCTCAAATCGATCCATGGCAATGGCGCTGCGGAATGCGTGTTCGGCGCGCGAGAAATCCCGCCACGCCAGGTAGATATTTCCCAGCCGGTCGAACGCCTCGGTGTTGGCGTCGGCCGAGGCGGATCGCTCGTATTCTTCGCGAGCATCTTCGGAACGTCCCGCAGCCAGCAGGAATTTTCCGTAGTCATTGTGCGCGCTAATTGAGAGGGGGGAAAGCGTCGTGGCGATGCGGAACTGCCACTCCGCTTCGGCGTTCCGGTTCAGCAGGGCCAGGGTTTCGGCAAGATTGGTGTGCGCGGAGGTGAATGCCGGGCGGGCGCGCAACGCCCTCCAGGAATAATCCATGGATTCGGTGTAGCGTTTCTGTTGCCTGCGAAACACGGCCATATTGTTCAACGCAACCGCGTTGTTGGGGGCGATCGACAGGGACTGCAACCACTCGCGTTCCGCGTCGGCGAATCTGCCTTCGTCGAAGAAAACAGCCCCCAGGCTGGCGCGAATCAGGCTCGCATTGCCCTGCGACCGAAGCGTTTGCTGGAACAGCGTTTGATCGGTGCGCCAGACGCGATTGCGGCGCACTGTTCTGGCCGCGTACAGTATCGCGACAACGGCGAGTGCGATCGGCACGGCTCGCGCCAGGGGTCTCCGTCGTCCCGGCACGTCGGCGCTGTAGAGCTTTATCGCGCCCCACCCGAGCAGCCAGCAGAATCCCACCGAAGGCAGGTACAGGTAGCGCTCGGCAAAAACGCTGGCGGGCATCCATCGCGCGTTGAGCACGGGGGCGAGCGTCAGGAACATCCAGAGGAACGCGAACGAGAGAATGTGCGCGCGCTTCCACAAAACTGCAAAGAAAATGGCGCACAGCGCGAGCCCTGCCAGCCCAAGCAGTACGCCTGCATCGGCAAGATGGCGGCTCGTAGAAAAAACATAAAATGCTGAGAGATGGACGGGCCAAATCAGTTTGCCGAGGTACCCACCAATCAGAGAAATCGCCGACAGGCCGGTTTCATACCATGAAAGATTCGGGCGTGAAACGACGCTGGCCACGCCTCCCAGGATCAAGATGCGCACGAAGAGATACAGCGCCACCATGCCCCAGAGCGGGCCATAGCGCGAAAACTTTTCTCGCGGGGTAGTGGTGGACCGGTCATCGCGATAAAAGTGTTCGAACAGCGTTGCCAGCACCGGCAACGTCATCGCCTGTTCCTTCGAAAGCAGGGCCAGCGCAAAGCTCGCGCACATCAGGGCGCGCGCCCGAAGCCTGTGATCGCCCTTTGCCAGCATCAGGTACAGCAGGAACGTGGCCAGATAAAACACGCTGAGTTCCAGGTCGGTGACCGCGGCAATCCAGGCCACCGCCTCGGTATGAATGGGGTGGAAGGCGAACAATCCCGCCGCAACCAGTGCGACGTGCTCCCCGCTGAATCGCCGTATAAGACAAAACACCAGCCACACCACAAAGCCGTTCAGGATGAGATTGGCGAGGTGATAACTGAACGGAACCGAACCCGCCACCTGATGCGCCAACAGATATCCAAACGACATCATGGGACGAAAATAATTGCTGACGCCTTGCGCGCCCTGAAACGACCAGACCGTGGTCGTAAAAATCTGGGAAAGATACCGGAAGGAATGAACGTAGGGATTGTTGACGACCTGAAAATGATCGTCGTAGACAAATCCGTTGAAAAGCGTGTTCGCGTACGGCAGGAAGGCGAAAAGAAACAGGAGAGCGAATACAACCGTTTCCCTGCGAGCTTCCGGAGACGGCTCTCGAAGAAATTTCGGGCGAACGGGCATGCGAGAATGCTACTGGAGCCGGGCCTCGGAAACCATTGCCGAACGCGGCCGCCGTGCCAGAACAGTCAGCACAGCGGTTGCGTTCGCGGTGGCGCCGAGAATACATGATCCCCGCAGGGTGTTTGTGAAACGATCGCGCTAGATGTCCGCTCGGGTAATCGCTCCCAGAGAAGCCGAACTCACCAGGGCCGCGTACTTGGCGAATACGCCGGTCTTGTAATGCGGCGCGGGGGCTTTCCATTTGGCCAGGCGAGATTTAATCTCCGCATCGCTCAGATCGAGATGCAAACTCTTGGTGGCGAGGTCGAAGACAATCGGATCGCCTTCGACGACGATGGCGATGGGGCCGCCGCGCGCGGCTTCCGGTGCAACGTGTCCGGCCATCAGGCCGCGCGTTGCGCCGCTAAAGCGGCCGTCGGTGAGCAGTGCGACATCTTCGCCCAACCCCTGCCCAACCAGGGCCGCGGTGAGGCCGAGCATTTCGCGCATGCCGGGGCCGCCGCGCGGGCCTTCGTAACGGACCACGACCACGTCGCCCTTCTTGATCAAACCTTTCACGGCGGCGTCCATGGCGTCTTCCTCGCGATCGAAAACGCGCGCCGGGCCGCGATGATGCGGCTTTTCGTGCCCGGATGTTTTCAGCACGCATCCCTCGGGAGCCAGATTGCCCTTCAGAATCATCAGGCCACCGGTCGTCTTGATGGGATCGGACAGGGCGTGCACCACATCCTGTCCCGGTTTTTCTTTCACCGCCATGGCTTCTTCATCCAGCGTTTTCAGACTGGCAGTGATTTGTCCGCGATGAAGCAGGCCCGCGTCCAGCAGGCGTTTGGCCAGCAGGGCTGTTCCGCCGGCGTTGAAAAGATCCACGGCCGTGTATTTTCCCCAGGGCTTCATGTCGGCGAGCAGAGGAGTCTTCGAGCTGATCTGGTCGAACTCCTCGATGCGGAGATCGATTTCGGCTTCCCGGGCCATGGCGAGCAGGTGAAGCACTGCGTTAGTGGAGCCTCCGGTGGCGACCACCGAAGTGATGGCATTTTCAAACGCCTTGCGCGTAAGGATTTTGCTCGGCGTCACTCCTTTGCGGAGCAGTTCCATGACCATCGTGCCGGAACGGTAGGCGGCGTCATCCTTGCGCGCGTCGGTGGCGGGGACGTTGCCCAATCCCATCGGCGTCAAGCCAATAAATTCCAGCGCCATGGCCATGGTGTTGGCCGTGAACTGTCCGCCGCACGCCCCGGCTCCGGGACACGCGACGCTTTCGATTTCCTTCAGATCGGCTGCGGTCATTTTTCCGGCGGAGTGAGCGCCGACCGCTTCGAACACGTCCTGAATCGTCACATCATGGCCGTGGAAACGGCCGGGCTGGATGGAGCCTCCATAAAGAACCAGGCTCGGCAGATTCAAGCGCGTCAATCCCATGGCCGTGCCGGGAATCGTCTTATCGCATCCGGCCAGTGCGATCATGGCGTCGAACATGTAGCCGCGCCCGACCAGTTCGATCGAGTCGGCGATCACTTCGCGGCTCACCAGCGATGCCTTCATTCCTTCGGTGCCCATGGATTCGCCGTCGCTGATGGCGACGGTGTTGAATTCCATGGGAACGCCTCCGGCTGCGCGGATTCCTTCTTTTACTTTTTCCGCCAGGCGCCGCAGGTGAGAATTGCAGGGCATCACCTCGATCCAGGTGTTGGCGACGCCGACCATGGGCTTGGTCATATCTTCGTCCGTCATTCCGATGGCGCGCAGGTAGGAGCGCGCGGGCGCCCGGGACGGCCCGTCAATCATGATGCGGCTGTGTTCTCTGAGACGTGAATCCATGATTCCTCCGAAGATATCTAATGTGAGAAATAAATCCGGCTTCCGGATTGGAGTAAGGATGCAACTCGTTCCGGCCCTGCCGTCGTGAAAAAAAACGAAACGGCAAGACCGGAAGGAAGTGTTCTTGCGCGCGGGACGATCTCCCACGTCCAACTAAATTGCTGAAAACCGCTACGCCCCTTCGGCGATCACGCGATTTTTCTTCATCCAGGGCATCATCGAGCGCAACTGCCCGCCAACGGTTTCGATGGGATGCTTCTGTCCGGCTTCGCGCAGTTTTTTGAAGCGCGCCATGCCGGTGGCAGCCTCGTTCATCCATTCTTTGGCAAACGCGCCGGATTGGATGTCTTTCAGTATGCCCTTCATGCGTTCCTTCGTGGCTGCGTCCACCACGATCGGGCCGCGCGTGAGGTCGCCATATTCGGCGGTATTGGAAATCGAATAGCGCATTTCGGCGATGCCGCCTTCGTAGATCAGGTCCACGATAAGCTTCATTTCGTGGCAGCATTCGAAATAGGCCATTTCGGGCGCGTAGCCGGCTTCGACCAGCGTTTCGAACCCCGCCTGGATCAGCGCGGTGAGGCCGCCGCACAGCACTGATTGCTCGCCGAACAGGTCGGTTTCGGTTTCCTCACGGAAGTTTGT
>DATLTA010000166.1:0-10661 GCA_035533775.1 Candidatus Dormiibacterota bacterium
GCCAGCCAGTTGTTTCCTCCTCCGCCGCCGACAAAGGAGGGATTGTCGGCCTCCCAATCCGCGAAAGCATTGACCCGCGGACCGAATGACGATTTCGCGATGGCCACGCTTTGCGCCTGAGCCGCTTCGTCCGAACGAATCCGTTTCAGGTCCGGGCGTGATTCCACGGCCACCTTTTCGGCTTCCGGCAGGGCGATAAGAGGGAAATTGCGTTCCGCAAGAACTTCGGCCGGATCGAAATTATTTTCCGTGGCGAGGCCCATGGCCGTGCCGAGCTGCGCGAGAGAAAGGGATAAATTATCTTGCGCGCGGATCAATTCCTGCTTTCGCGCGGCGAGCCGCACCTGGGCGCTCAGCGCGTCGGACTCCACCACCACTCCGCTTTCCACGCGATTCCTGCTGCGGTCAAGGATGGCCTGAGCGGTTTTTAACGCCTGCTCTGCGACCTCAAGCTGTTTCCTGGCTAGCAGCACGCCGTAGTAGGAATCGACGACGCGAAAAACGATTTCCTGATCGGTGCGGTCCAACTGGTGCTGCATCGCGTCCTGCGTGCGCTCGGACCGATGGATGGTTCGCCAGGTGGACAGGGAATCGAAAAGCGTCCAGGTTCCCCCAAAGCGGCTGCTGAAGTTTCCGAACGGCGCCGGGGCATTGAGCGTGTTCAGGTCAAAGTCGGCCGCGGTAAAGCCCCGCTGGCGCAGCTTGCTGCCAAAGACATACACCGGGTCATTGCTGCGCGTGACGGTTTCCGAGAAAGTGACGCGCGGCAGCAGGTGCGATCGCGCCTCCCGCACGTTTGCCGACGCCGCCCGGGTATCGGCCAGAGCAATTTTCCTCGCCGGATTTTTCTCCAGGGCGATGCGCACGGCCTGCGAAAGCGTGAGCGGCGAGGAAGCCGGCGCCCTCGCTGGAGTCTGTTGCGCCAATAGCCCGCCGGGAAGCAGAAGCAGCAGAGCCGCGGCGGCCCAAGCGCCGCGCGTGGCCGCGAATCGAGATAGTGATTTCATGAAATCGATGTCCCTTCGCAAAATGCACGTTTGATGACAGCGTATGTTAGCGCGCAGCATTAATAAAACAGTGATGTAGCGCACATGCGAAAATGCTGCCTTTTGCCGGGCCAGGCCGGATCAGACGGCAACGTCCGCGGGAACCGCTTGCAGGTATGCAGACGTTTCTTGCACGATTTCGTATGTGGTCTGCAAAGTGGCCGTTTGCTTCACCATGGCTCCCACGGAGCAGTATTTGCTTTCCGAAAGGTGGATCGCTTCCTCGATCGCATGAGGTTCAATTTCGAATCCCGTGACCACGTGGTGGATGCGCACGGTGGTGAACACCTGCGGCGGGCGCTCCGCCACGTCGGCTTCCACGCGCACTTCGTAGCCGGTCACCTTTTGGTGGTATTTTTGCCGGAGGATCGTGATTACGTCGAAGGCCGTGCAGCCGGCCAGTGCCGTCGCCACCAGTTCAATCGGTTTGGGGCCTGTGGCTCCGGCCGCGTCGTCCAGCAACATGTGATGTTCGCTGCCGCTGGTAGCGACAAACTGCCGTTCCGGCTTCAACGGTTGACTCAGTACTACTTTTGCGCTGACCATTTCTGCCTCCCCTGAAATTCCGTCCACTTCTCAGTGCGGCCCCGGTTCAGTTCGGACCAGTTCTGTTACCTGTGCTCGGCGGAAATTGTGTTGATTCCAAAGAGCGACCAGGCCGGGCAGTAGCGAACCAGCCCGGTAAGCAGCGCAATCGCGCCGAAGACGAAGGCGGCAATTGCCAATGCTCCCGTGATAACGTGCAGCAAACCCATCGCCAGCAGCGCCATTCCCACCACTATGCGAATCGCGCGGTCCGCGCCTCCCACATTGCGTTTCATAGTGTGGCCTTCCTTCCTTCCCATCGGCGGTGATCGCACTTTCCACCATCGGATGGGCGCTTTTTTCTTGATTCATACGAATAAATGCAGGATATCGATTTTTGTTACAGGGTATTTTGATTATGAGGTGTGGTGCGGTAATTCGCAGATACGAAGAGGGTTACAGGCTTCCCGTGTTCCGGTTCTTGCGGTTTTTCGCCAGGCTCGCCAGCGTTTCCTGATATTTGGCGAGCACATCCCTTCTGATCGCTGCGGCAACGCGCGGATCGGGCAACTCGTCGGGAGCGTGGCGGCACTGTTCAATCGATTGCTCCAGAGTCGAAAGGAATGCCTGGCAGGGCCGGCAATTTTCCATGTGTTTTTCCAGTTCTTCGCACAGGGAATCGTCCAGCTCGTCGTCGAGGTAGTTGGAAAGCTCCGCGAACATGGCCTTGCAGCGGCCCTGCCCGGGCACTGAGGCGGATTCGAGTGCGGTCTTGGCCTGTTCACCCTGAGGTTGCCGGGAGGGCGCGGCGGAAACAGGTCCCGCCGTAATTTTCCGCAGCAGCCGGGCAGGACGCTGGCCGTTGTGCATGGCCAGCTCTTTCCGCACAAACAGCCGCGCCCGGTGCAGGCGAACACGAATCGTTCCGGGGCGCAGGCCGGTGATTTCGGCGACTTCCGTGTCGGAAAGTTCTTCCATGTCATGCAGGACAAGAATGAGCCGGTATTCCGGAGGCAGCTTCTGCACGGCCTGCCGCACGAGTTTGGCATTTTCGTGGTGCAGAAGCGAAGTCTCCGGCGTTTTTCGCGTCTTTTCCGAAAAGCTTTCCAGTTCCCGCCGCCCGGGCATTAAGGATTCGAGCGAGAGATTTTCCTTGGGGGCGAATTTGCTTTTGCGCCTGCTCATCAGGCAGCGGTTTTTGGCGACTTTGTAGAGCCATACGGCCAGGGCCCGGGGACTATCGAATTTCGGAAGCTGGGATACGGATTTGAGAAGCACTTCCTGCATGGTGTCTTCGGCGTCCTGCCGTTGCCCGCAGACTTTCATGCTGAAGGAAAAAACCGTGTTCTGCAGCAGCGCCAGCGCCTCTTCCAACGATTTGGGATCGTTTTGCTGGAGCAGTTCCACGGCCTGTTTTACGTCGGGTCGCACTTTTTAACCAAAATTAGGGCCGGGTCAGGGAACGACCGTTAAATTTTCTCGCGCCAGTCCGAAATTCGCATTCGGTCCATCCATGGCCAGAAATTGCAATTCCACCTGCCCCGGCGTGGTGGCCGGAATATTGCCCGAGTAGGTGTCCACCACTCCGGCGTACTGCATCGGGATTTCCGCTTCGATTTTGCCCGCCCGAATCACCCGCGCGACCACTTTGATCTTGTTCGAATCCCAATGCCCGCCCGGCTCGGTGGGGCACCCGCAGTTCATTGTGACTTTGGCTTTCACTGCGAAGGGCGAACCGGCTTTTACCGCGGCATCGGCCTGCGGCGCCAGGGCCGTCACGATGAATCCGTGAAGTTCCAGCAGGACGCCGTCGCCCAGCACGTCCTCTCCCGGCACCAGCAGCATGGTTGTGGACGCGCGTTGCGTGGCTTGCGGGTGTCCCAGGGGACCCTCCGCCGATATCTCCACAACCGTCGGCTGCTCCAGGTGCAGGACGGCCAGGTATCCGGAGGCTCCCGGCGTGTCATAAATGTTCGTTCCGCGGACGTGGGGCTTCACAATGATCATCGCGGTATCGCCCGTCCCGGCCATCTGCGTGCCTTCGGCCAGCACTTTTCCGGTGCTGACGTCGCGAATCGTGATGCGCGCGCCGCCAACTTCCTTGCCGATAATCTTTGCATCACGCGCCAGGGCGCGGACCATGACTTTCGTTTCGATTCCGCCGGCTTGGGCAAAAACTTGGGGAACGGCAAAGAGCATCCCGAGTGCAAGGCAAACAAGTGCGCGGTAAGCTTTCATTTCGATCCTCCGACGATGCCGATATTTTTTGATGAGGAGCCTGATCTCTGCGCGCGCATTTCCCGATTCTTCCCGTTCAGTTCCAGCGCAACAGGATATTTGCCGGCGCGACATCACACAGTGTGCCAACAATATCATATCTGGGGCTTTCTGCGAGAACGTCAAGCGGCGGCCAGGTTTGGGGATCGGGACGCCGCAGCCCGGCCCATATGCTGTCTGTGACTGTGGACGTTTCCCAAGAAGTAGGGGTATTATATCGCAAAGCTTGAGTTATGCATTATTTAGGAAATGATATGAATCTATCGTGCCGAATATAAAAAGGAGAAGCACTCATGAATGAATTTTCGCGCCGCGCTCTTCTAGGGGGGGCAGTCGCAGTGGCTGGAACCGCTATGTTGAGTGACCCCGTTCACGCTCAGTTTGTATGGCCAAAAACCAGCTGGCAGGCCGCCGAATTTGAAACGCTCACGCGCTTGCCGCGGCAGGTCAAGCTGGCCCTGCACAGCAGTTCGACCGATGGAAAATTCCTGGGAAACGCCAAGAACGGCATGAACGGCCTGGTTTTCGGGACCGGAGTTCCGGCCGACCAGGTCCAGATTGTCTGCACGCTGAACGGGCCGGCCAACATGCTGAATTACAGCGACTACGTCTGGCAAAAATACCGGGTCGGGGAATTCATAAAACTCAACGACCCGAAAACCGGCAAACCGGCGCTGCGCAATTTTTATTACCCGAGCAAGGCCGGAGCATCGCTGAAATACACTTCCAAGGATCCCAGCGACCCGAAATCGGCTGAGCAGGACGCTTCCATTCAAGGGCTGCAGGCGCGCGGCGTGCGCTTCCTGAGCTGCCACTCTTCGGTGGAGGAAGCGGCGCGGGGGCTGATCAAAAAAAATAAATTGTCGGTGACGCCGGAAGAGATCGCCCGGGACATTCAGGCACACACTCTGCCGAACGTGCTTATCGTGCCGTCCATGGTGGGGGCGATTGCCTACTTGCAATGCGTAGGCCATTACGCCTATCTGAAGGCATAAGGCGGCGCCGGGTCCGGGGAAAATCCCGAGGAAAACTGAAATCCCGCTTCATCCCTATCGAAGGAGAATTCGAGTGAATCGGAAGCGAGTGAATCGGAAGTTTGTTGCGCGGTGTGGTGTGACGTTGGGGCTTCTCGCGGCGGCGAGCATCTTGTTTCCCGGGCGGGCGAGCAATCTTGCGGCTGCGCCGGATTCGCAGAAAACCGCCGCGCCTAAAATTACCTGGACGGCGCCGGACAGCACAACCATTCCCGCAGGGCCGATGGGCGACAGCATACGTCTCGGACTCAGCATCTTCAACAACACCCCAAAATATGCGGGGAAGTACGTGGGAAACAAGATGAGTTGCACTTATTGCCACGTCAATAGTGGCACCGTGGCTTACGGGATCCCACTGGTTGGCGTGCCCGGTTTGTTTCCACTGTATCGAGATCGCGAAAAAGCCGTGGTTACGTACCAAGAGCGTATTGAGCAGTGCTTCCAACGAAGCGAGTTCGGCCACCGGGTTCCCAATGACAGTCCGGAGATGACGGCGCTGGTCGCCTACTCGCAATGGCTTTCCCAGGGCCAGGTAACCGGACGTGCCTTGCCCGGGCGCGGCCTGATCAAGCTTCCCGCACTGACCGGGGACATCACGCGCGGCGGTCAGATTTACTCGCAACAGTGCGCCGTGTGCCACGGTCCGCAAGGTGCCGGATTGCTGCCGACCTTTCCGGCCTTGTGGGGCCCCGACTCATTCAGCGATGGCGCTGGCATGAATAAAATCAGCAATATGGCCGCATTCGTCCAGCACAACATGCCGCAAACCAGTCCAGGAAGCCTGACGCCGCAGGAAGCTTACGACGTCGCAACCTACGTCCACAGCAAGCCCCATTCACATTTTGTTTTGAAAGACCACCAGTAAGCCGGGTGGCCAGCGGGGTGGCAAGGCAGGATTGGCCCATTTTCAGTGCATGATTGCGCGCCTGGCGCACAAGCATGCCAGGCGGAAGGTGGCGGGCGTTTGCACAATGATCCGCTCAAGCCCGCCCCTGTTCGCAAATTTTAGTTGCCCCCGATGTGAACGTAGCCCCGCAGCTGGAGATTGACGATCGTCGTCAAGGCCCACAGGTCGAGCTCGATTTCGGGCTGGATGGTATCCGGGGCGATCTTCCTGGCCAGCACTGCCTGGCCGCACACGCGGAAGTCGATCCCGGCTTTCTTCATTTTCTGAATCATCGCGATGTTGGGATTGTCGTGCCCGTCATGACGCGCCTTGAACGCCGCATTATCGAGCACCATGTCGGTTCCGCCCTGGTGAAATACCACCACGATCTTTCGATGATCGGCGGGCACGCCATTTTTGGCCAGCGTATTGTCGAACCGCGCGACCCCGATAAGGCCGGGATTTACCTGATCGATTTTCGGAGCGGCCTTGCTGATATCGAACACCACTTTATAAACCATGTTCGGATCCGGCAATTCTTTTGCGCCGGGGATATCCGTGGCGACCGGGGAATCGGGCAACGGAAGGGTTTGCGCCGCTTGCGCAAGCCCGCAGGCAGGCAAACCAATTGCCGCAATGCACACAAAGGCGAAGTTAATCCAGGTCTTTCTCATCTTAAATCCTCCATCGGCGGGGGCTTTTTCTTTTGGCCCTGCGATATGGCCGGAATTCTACACCAGTTCACATGAGTCCGGAAAATTTGTTCCTTTTGTAAAACTTTGTAAAACAACGACTAAAACGAAGGGAAAGGCGCATGACAATGAATCAAATATCAATCCGGCGAAAATGGCGTATTGCATCGCTGCCGCGTTTAGTCGGAAGGAGATTTTCCAATAGTTGTCATCGAATCGTTGCCATCGAAGACCCGCGAGCTGGTACATGAGCTCTCTTTGGCAGGCGGCGAGGGCTGGGTCGTCCGCGGCTGGCACACGCCAGGCCCCCCTTCACGCACGAAGAAATGACCGCTACTCGTTGCAATTCTTTCTGGCTCAACGTGTATGTTTCCATAGGGGTGACATTTTCACGTAGCCGTTAGGGGGTGACATTATTATGGAGCTAAGACACGCGGTTGAATATTGCATTCGGATGTTTTGTAGCGCCACCGTTCAGGGCGGCAATTCAGAATCCAGCAGATGCCAGCCTGAAGGCGGGCGCTACAGCGGGCTAGACCGGTTTCTTGTAAACATGGTCAAGCCGGAGAAACGGGGCTGCAAAATCCGCCGAGTGATTTTCCGGGCCTCGGTTGTGTATACTCTCTCGCGGAATTCAACATTTAATGACTCGCACTTCCTGCGGCGCGTTTTGCCCGAGGGCACTGGAGCGATATTTTTGCGCGCTCGCCCGAGGACTTCGAGGGGAAAGAGGCCAGGATGCCAATGAAAAACAAAAAAGGGTGGGTCGAGCGGCGTGTGCGATTTTATTTTGGCGTTGCGCTGCTGGCCGGCGCGCTGCTGAGCCTGCCGGTCGCGTGGGCGCAGTACCCGTTGCAATACCCGACCAAATCCGAGGTTTCCAAAGATGGCACCGCCATCCGTATCGAGGATTACGCGAATCCTCCCCTGTCCAGCTCGCTGGGTGATCACGCCTATCCGCCCCCCATCAATTATCACGGCATGCTCTCGCGCATCAACGCGCTGCGGTCCGAACCGGCGAATGCCCCGCTGGCCTCTTCCCGCTTCTTCGTGAACGATCTGAACGGAGTCCTGTACATCCTCGACAAGAAAACCAGGAAATTCACACCCTATCTCACGTTTCCCAAAATATTTCCGAAGTTCAACACCAACCCGGGCTATGGAGCGGGCGTCGTTTGCATCGCGTTCGATCCGAACTACGCCAAAAACGGCAAGTTCTACACCATCCACACCGAAGACCCCAGCATCAACGGATCGGCGATGCCGACAAACACCCACGCGCCCGGCTTGAACCTGGCCGGATATACCACAACCCCAGTGGTGAAGCCTCCCGCGGGCGAAGACGAATACGAATCCGTCCTTGTGGAATGGACCGACACCAATATCAGGAATTCCACGTTTGAGGGCACCGCGCGAGAAATCCTGCGCGCCGGTTCGGTGGGTTTCGTTCATCAAATGGACGATCTGCTGTTTGACCCGCTGGCCAAGCCCGGGCAGCCAGATTACGGGAACCTGTACATTTCGATGGGCGATGGCGGGTCGGGAGAAACGCGCGGAGTGGTCCATACGCTCCCACAACAGCTCAACGCGTTTCAGGGCAAAATCCTGCGCATTACCCCCGACATCCATTTGCGCCCGCAGGACAAGCTCAGCCCCAACGGCCGCTACCGCATTCCCAGCACCGGGCCGGACCCCAATCCATTCGTGTCGGTCCCCGGCGCCCGGGGTGAAATCTTCGCGTATGGATTGCGCAATCCGCACCGCATAACCTGGGACCCGGTCACCAACACGCTGATCGCGGATGACGTGGGCCTGCATTATTGGGAAGAAGTCAATATCATCACCAAGGGCGCAAACTACGGATACGCGGAGCGTGAAGGCGATGAAGTGCTCAGCGTGCCCAACGGCGGCAAGACCGGAACGCTTATGAAACCGCCGATTCCTTTCCCCAATCCGGACCTTCTCACCGTTGTGGGTCTGGAAAAACCCGTCGCGCCCATGTATCCCGTGGCGGTCTACAGCCATGAAGAGGGCGACTCCATCGGAAGCGGATTCGTGTATCGCGGCAAGCTGATGCCGCAGATGGTGGGAAAATACATTTTTTCGGACATCACCACAGGACGCTTGTTTTACGCCGACCTGGCCCAGATGATCGCCAGCCACCGGGTGCGCGGCAAGCAGGCGCCCGTTCATGAAATTCAGGTCCTGTACAAGAGCCCGTACAACAGCTCCGCAAAGGCCCCGGTGAAGCGGCGGATGTATGACATTGTCGCGGATGCCTTCGCGCACAAAGGCGGCGTGGTCAATCCGGACTCACCCCTCGGCGTGCTCCCCGGAGAAGCGTTGGTCGTGGGCGGGTGGCGCGGTAAAAAATTCACACCACCTACGGTGGATCCCTACGGCGTTCCGTACGGCGGGGGCCGCGCCGATGTGCGCCTGTCGATGGGCGGAGACGGCGAAATCTACATCATCAGCAAGTCCGACGGGATGATCCGGAAAATGGTCGCGGTCGTGACGCCGCCTCCCGCGTCTTCCAGATAAGCGCCAGGACGGGCGTCACACAGGAACCGGAAAGAAACTGGAAAGAAAGACGATGAGAACATCAAAACGTGGCCGGCAGAGGCCCCCTGCCGAGCAACTGCGCATCGATATCGGAAAAATGTGGGATGCCGGAGCAACGCAGCTGGAAATCGCCGACACGCTGCAAGTTTCCGATGCCGCCGTGCGTTTTCATTTGCAGAAGGCTGGCGTGCCCGCCAGCCAGCAGCACAAAGGACATCCCGTAATCCAGGGGAAGCGCATCTGCGTGCAATGCCGGAAAAATAAGGAACTCGCCAGTTACCCGTCTCCCCGTCATGCGATCTGTACGTCGTGCGTCCGCGAGAAGCGCACGGACAGGCGCTCGTAATTCGGAATCGGCCCGCGGGTGCTTGCCATCGCAGCCCCACGCATGCCGGACATAACCAGCCGCCTGGCTCGTTCCTCTAAAATGCCTGCGCCGCAGTCGGCTGCCGTCTTGCCAGGGCCGCAAAAAACGCAGACAAAATTCTACCAGATGACCTTGATGGCGAATTGCACGTTGCGCGGGGAGGTCTGCGTGGAGTCGGTCAGGCCCGCGCTGCCGATCACATTTCCTTTCGAGTCAAACACATTCCGGTTGTTGAGGGGCGCATTGATGTTCGGGTGATTGAAGATGTTGAAAAACTCGGCGCGAAACTGCACGTTGAAGGCGCTTGAGACGCTCGGGATGAAGTTGTTCTTGAAAACTGTGAAGTTCATGTCGAGCCGTCCGGGCCCGATCAGCAAGTTCCGCCCGAGGTTCCCGCGAAGATTGCGGCACCACATCTCGGGCTGGTTGGTGACGGGGTCGATGGTACTTGTGCTGACGATGTCGCAATTGGCCTGAATGGCCGGTGTCGGTGGCGGAAGCTCAAAGCAATTTGTGTTGATGTAATTGGCAAAATTGCCGCGATTCACCAGCGAGCATCCCGCGGTCACATTGGGTACATTGAGGTTCGTGTCCGTGCTGCTGACTCCGAGCGAATCGCCGCCAAACCCCGCCGTAAACGGCACGCCGGTGCTGGCCTCAAACACCCCTCCTATTTGCCACCCACTCAGCGGCCAGGCCTCCGCTCCCGTCAACGTCTTCGGGGATGGAATTTGCCAGGAATAGATGATTTTCAGGCTGTGGGTGATGTCGTAGTCCGACTGCCCACGGTTCAGCTGCGTATCGAACCATAGCGGGCTGGAGATGGCGTTGGAGTACTCATCGCCCGCAATGCTCCCGGAGGATGTATCAATCGACTTGCCCCAGGTGTAGGAGCCGATAATCTGTCCGGTGCGGCCGAAGCGGGCTTGCACTTGCGCGACCAGGGCGTTGTAGGAGGAATCGCCCTCCCAGAAAGCCGCGTTGATGCTGCCCACCGAGGGGTTGAGCCGCGTGCCCGGGTCCTTGGGCCACAGATAGCCCGCTGAGGTCAGCGTGGGGAGAACCATATTGGCATCGCGCACGCGGAAAATGTGGTGCACGCCATGAGAGCCCACATACCCGAGTTTCATGCTGACGTTCTTCGGCAGGCGCCACTGGGTGGTGAAGTTCCACTGCATGACGTAATTACGCTTTGGGTGAGGCTCAAAATAGGCCTGGCTGAGGCCCGTTGGCGATGCTGCGGCGATGGTATAGCCCCCGGTTGGAAACGAT
>DATLTA010000167.1:0-12826 GCA_035533775.1 Candidatus Dormiibacterota bacterium
GTTTTCAGCGGAAAGCGTCCCCGTGCTGCAGCAGGACCTCGATGACGGGGATTTTCAGAGGCTTTCAGGCCCACGCGGATGGAAAGGATCACTCCCGAGCCCAGCAAAGCGGCGCCGGAAACGACCAGATGACCCGGGAAATCCGCTCCGTGATCCGGGCTGCTGTCTTAATGAAACGGAAATACTTCCGCGAGCAGACTTCGCGCTCGTCCGCCCTTGAGTGACCTGGCAGCCATGCATGACATTCGAATTTTTGAGGAAGCAAAACAGTCTCCGGCGCGCCTGTATCGCTTTATCAGGCGTGTCTTCATTGTGCTCAATGTGTTCAAGGGCGACATGAAGCGGCTGATCCCTGCTGGGAAGGCATGCACGGGCCTGCTGCTGGGGCTTTTGCTTTCCGGTCCGATTTGCTTCGGCGCGCAGGCTCAATCGAGCGTGGCAAATTTGCGCGGGCAGGTGATTGACGAGAATAGTAAGCCGGTGCCGCGCGTCGAAATTGTCTTTCGTTTTGAATCTGGGAATTCTCGAACTGTCTATACCGACGCCAGCGGAAGATTTTCACTCACGGATTTGCCTTCCTTCCAGATTCACATGACGATTTCAAAGCCGGGCTTCTTTCGAATCGAGGACCGCGCGCTCGATTTATCTCCGGGGAATAATGCCGTTTCGTTGACGCTCAATCACGAAACCGAAATTAAAGAAAAACTAGAAGTGCAGTCGGCCCCGATGCAGATTGATCCGGATACGACAAGCCATCAAGAAACTCTTGTGCAGCATGAGATATTGAATGTTCCCGTTCCGTCGAGCCACGATCTTCAGCAGAGCTTGAGGGTTATTCCGCAAGTGGTTGCGGATGCTAATGGAAGGCTTCATGTTGCCGGTGCCAGGCAGGATCAAACGGAAGTATTACTGGATGGGTTTGAGATTAATGATCCGGCAACCGGGACTTTTGATTCTCATGTCAACGTCGATGCGGTGCGGACCGTAACCATCGAGACGGGCGGATATGGGGCGCAATATGCCAACGCCAGCGCAGGGATTCTGGCTCTGGACACGCAATCCGGCGACGACCGCCTGCGATTCGGCGTGACCAACTTCATCCCGGAATTGAACTTTCAGCAGGGAACGCATTTCGGCAACTGGTATCCGCGCGTGACGCTTTCCGGGCCCATCAAGAAGGGAAAAGCCTGGTATTCCGAGGCGCTAACGATCCAGCATGCGTTTCAGTACGTTCGTGAACTTCCGGGAGGACAAAACACGAACTCGCAGTGGTTCGGGGACAACCTGATGCGGATGCAGGTGAACCTGACGCCGAAAAATATACTCCAGGGCAGTTTTCTGTACAATCAGTTGAGCGATCCGAGGGCGGGATTGGGGCCTTTTTCTCCGCTTTCAACCACGCTCAACAATCAATCGCGGCGATATTTCGCTTCGATCAAGGACCAGGCCTGGATTGGCCGGGCATTGTTTGAGGTGGGCGCGGCCGTGGACGCGGGCCACACGAACAGCAACCCGTTGGGCACGCAGACCTATTTCGTTACGCCCTCGACGACTTCCGGAAACTATTTTCAGACGCGGATGCAGCAATCGCGGCGCCTGCAACTGATCGCCAACATGACCACGGAGTCGCTGCGGTGGTATGGCACACATACATTTTCGGCGGGAGGCAATCTTGCGGGTCTGGACGACGCGCAGCAGGCCTCGCGCAGCGAAATCGATTTCCTGCGTGCGGATGGGACGCTGTCGGAGCGCGCCACGTTCGGCGCTCCTTCCTCATACCGCATCGCCAACACGCAGTTGGGCGGATACGCGCAGGATCTGTGGCGGCCATACAAGCCAATCGTGATTTCCATTGGCGTGCGCGCTGATTGGGATCGCCTGATTCACCGGCATATCGTGGAGCCTCGCATCGCCATGAACTGGGTTCCCGCCGGGGACGGGCGAATGAAATTCACGCTGGCCTGGGGAAAGCACTATCAACCTCTGAACCTGGCCCTGCTCGGACAGGGGTTTGACCAGCAGCGCACGGATGTATTTTACGATTCGTCGGGATTGAATCCGGTGGGGCCGCCGACGGTAAGTTCCTTTGTGGTTCCGCGCGCCGGGCTGGCGCAGTCGCGCTCCTACAACACGACTGCGGAATGGGACGAGCGATTTTTTGATTCCACTTTCGTGGGCGCGTCGTTTTTATTGCGTGAATCGCGCGACGGGTTTGCCTGGGAAACACAGAATTCGGGCGCGCTGTTGCTGGAAAATAATCGCAATGACCGCTACATCGCGGGCGAAGTCTGGATGCGCCACTCGTTTGGAGGGAAGGCGCAGATTGCTGTGGACTATACGCGGTCCCGTGCCAGCTCGAATGAAGTGCTGGACCCCACGCTGGCGCTTCTGATCCTTTCGCCGCAGCAGCCGGGCCCCCTGCTTTGGGATTCGCCAAACCGCTTCGTATCCACGGGCTGGACGCCCATTCCGGTGTGGGGACTGCTGGTGAGCGAATTTCTGGAGTATCGCACGGGGTTTCCGTTCAGCGCCCTGACCGAGCAGCAGCAACTCTATGCCCCCCCGAACAGTTACCGGTACCCCGATTATTTCAGCCTGGATGTGGGTTTGGAAAAGCGTTTTCCGTTCCGGGGGCACGAGTGGGCCGTGCGGTTGACGATCGTGAATCTGACCGGGCACAGCAATCCGGATTCGGTGGTCAATAATGGGGACGCGCCGAATTTTCTGGCGATGGCGGGAGGGCAGCGCCGCGCGGTCTCGCTGCGCCTGCGGCTGGTGACGCAGCACTAGGTGTGGCAATATATCATTATAGATTAAAATAACTTATTAATAATAGTACGCCGAAGGGGTCGGCCGCGCATCGCCGGCAGGGTCAGGTCGGCATTTTCAGGAAGAAGTACAGGCCGATAAACGCGAAGACCGCGTCCGGCCCCCACCCCGCCAGAATCGGCGGCAATTGTCCCACCGCGCCCATCGCTTCGGTCAAGGCGGAGGCCGCCCAGTAGACGATGCCGATGCCTACGCCCAGCGCCAACCCGCCCACCGCGCCGCGCGTTCCCACCAGGATCGAAAACGGGATGGCCAGCAGAATGATAATCGGGGCAATCAGGGGAAACGATATTTTCTTCTGTAATTGCACGGAAAGCCGCGCGACGTCGAATCCCGCCTGGCGCAAATTGCCGATGTAGCGCTTCAGCTCCCACCAGGACATCTGGTAGGACTGGCGCACCTCGCGATTGAAATAGGAAGGCGGTTCGTCGAGTTCTTGCAATGCGGTGGCCATGAACGGGGTGTAACGGGTGACCTGGCCGTGGTCGAATTCGCGGATCCATCCGGATTCGAGAACCCAGATTTTCTGTTGCGGGTCCCAATGCGCGCGCTCGGCGTAGATGCGGCGGCGGATGGAGAAGGTGGCGGGATCGAGTTCGAAGACGTTGAGTCCCCCGAACGATTCCTGGTCGGGATCAAACAGTTCGTAATTATAGATCTTGGAGTTTTCGCCGAAGATCCACTGGCGGTTCGGCTGGAAATAGGTTTGCGCGGGGCGGCCCTTGATTTGATTGCGCAGGGCGTCCTGTCGCTGGTTGGCAAAGGGCAGATAGGTGTCGTCCAGCGCAATCAATCCCCCCGCCAGGATCAATCCGGCCAGCAGCAGCGGCACGGAAATGCGAAACAAACTGATTCCCGCGGCCTTGAAGGCGACCAGCTCGTTGTTTTTGGTCATGATCCCCAGCGTGACCAGAACGGCCACCAGTGCGGCCAGCGGCGCGAGCTGGTAAAACAGGTAGCTGGCGAGATAGAAGAAATAACTGAATACGGCGATGAGTCCCGTGCGATGCTGCGCAATGTCGTCGAGCAATTCGAAAAACGTAAAGACTTCAAACAGCAGGATGAATCCGATGGTCAGTAAAATGAAATAATAGAAAAAACTGCGCAGCAGATACATGTCCAGCAGCTGGGGAATTCCGGCGCGCCTGTTTTTCCGGGAGAAGAGCGCGCTGCGAGCTGTGGGAGCGGAGGTGGCGGGGGCGGCGCTTCGATTTTCCCGCTGGAAAAGTTTCCAGATGCGCCAGCCTGCAAACCAGGCAAATGCCGCGCTCGTGCGGCTGTCGCCGGGCATGCGTTCCATCCGAGGCAGCAGGAACAGTCCCAGCCCGGCCGTGAAAAAGTTTGCCGACCAGATGCCCAGCCAGACCGGGATGGCGCCTTCGCGGGCCAATCCCGCGCCGATCGTAAACATCAGATAGTATCCGGAGATCAGCAGAAGCGTGAGAAGGAACCCCCCGGCGCGCCCGCCGCGCCGGGGACGCGCGCCCACTGGCATGGCCAGCAACGCGAAGCAGATGCAGGCGAAGGGAAATGAGAGCCGGCGCTGCAATTCGACCCGGGCGTTGCGCTGGCTGCCGCGCTCGCGCAGCAGAGTGGCGAAGGTCCGGCCGGGGATGCCCGGCTCGGCGACGCGATCCACCTCGGTCCCCTTGATATCGACGGACAAGTCGCGCTCGGCGAACGCGGAAAGGGAATACCGCCCCGGATCGCTGGGAGAAAATTCATGCACGCTGCCGTTCTGCAGATGCAAGTCCAGCTTGCCCTCGGTGCGATCGGGAATTACAATCGCTCCCTCGGCAAGCGTCAGACGGGACACGCCCTTGTCGTCGGTCCCAGCCAGAAAGACCCCTTTCCAATGTGTGGAGGCGGAGTCGATGTCGTTAATGTAAAGGACCATGTGGGGGAATCTCTCATCGAATACGCGAGGCACCACTTGAGAGGAAGCTTGCCCGGCGCGCAATTGGTCCTCGATCAGCCGGAACGTACGTATCGAAAGGGGTCCCAGCCAGAGCGTCATGACAAACGTAATTAAGGTTGCGCCGATGGCCAGGATCCCCACGGGAACCAGCAGCCTGCGGCGTCCCATTCCCAGCGCGCTCAGGGCGATGAGTTCGCTATCGGCCGACATGCGGCCAAGGGCAATGAGCACGCCGACCAGGATCGCAATCGGCAGTGTGAAGGTCAAAATGCCGGGAAGCGTGCAAAGGAACAGGACACCGATGGTGGACCAGGACGCCGGATGGCGCACAATCAGATCCATCAGCCGCACCAGCTGCGGAACAAAAAATACAAACGTGAAGATTCCGAGTCCCAGCAGGGCGTGGGAAAAGATCTGCCGGCAAATATATCGGTCGATTAGTCGCATCGCATGCAGGCGCCATTCTAGCACGGTGGGCGCAAGCAAGCTGAGGGCGGTTGGGCGATGAATCGTGTTCACCTGATGATGCTGTGGCACATGCACCAGCCGCAATACCGCGACCCTGCGAGCGGGCGCTACGTCCTGCCCTGGACCCGGCTGCACGCGCTGAAAGACTATTGGGGCATGGTGCGCGTGCTCAAGGAATTTCCGAGCGTGCATGCCACCTTCAACGTGGTGCCGTCTCTGGGGGCGCAGCTGGAGGAATATGCCAGTGGAAATTTCGACGAGCCGTGGTTTGCCACGGCCTTCCGTCCGGCGGCCAGCCTGACGCCGGAGGACAAGGCGGAAATCCTGCTGCGCGCCTTTCAACTGAATTACGATCATCTGCTGGCACGATGGCCTCGATTTATCGAGCTGCACCAGTGGGCCATCGCGCAGGGCAACGATCGCGCCATCCAGTCTTTCGGGGAACGCGACTGGCGGGACCTGCAACTGCTCTCGCAGCTGGCCTGGATGGATGAAGAATATCTGGCAAGCGATCCGGTGGTGTCGCGTCTGTCCCAAAAAGGCGCGAATTTCACCGAGCAGGACAAGCAGCAGCTTTGCAAAAAACAGATCGAACTGCTGGGGCGCGTTTTGCCGGAGTATCGCGCAGCCGCCGTCGCGGGACAAATCGAGATTTCCGCCACGCCGTTTTACCATCCCATTCTTCCCCTGCTGTGCGACTCCGACATTGCGCGCGTATCGAATCCCGGCACGCCGCTGCCGGTTCCGGCGTTCCGGTATCCGGAAGACGCCAGGGAGCAGCTCTCTCGCGCGCGCCGCTACCACGAACGCGTGTTTGGGAAGGCTCCGGACGGGCTGTGGCCCTCGGAAGGTTCGGTTTCTGAGCAGGCGCTGGGGATCGCCGCCGATCTGGGATTCAAATGGTTTGCCACGGATGAAGGTGTGCTCGGGCACACGCTGGGCGCGGGGTTCGGGCGGGACGCCGCGGGAGTGCCGTCCAACGCGGACAAACTATACTCGCCGCTGCGCATTCGCGTGGGCGACAGGGAAATGGTGGGATTCTTTCGCGATCACTATCTGTCCGATCTGGTGGGCTTCGTCTACAGCCGGATGGACGCGGTAACGGCCGCCGAGGATCTTTATCAGCGGATACGCGCGATTGGGGAACGCGTGCAGATTGGGCGCCCCCTCACCATTTCGCTGATCTTGGACGGAGAAAACGCGTGGGAATATTTTCCCGGCAACGGCCGTGAATTCCTGCGGCAATTCTACCGGAGGATCGAAAGCGATCCTGACATTCATGCGATGACGGCGAGCGAGGCGGCGGCCGCGGCCGGAGAAATTCCGCGCAATAACGGAATTTTTCCCGCATCCTGGATCAGCGCCAATTTCGACGTGTGGATCGGTTCGGCAGAAGATGTGCTGGCTTGGGAGCATCTTCGGCGCGCGCGCGATTTTTACGCGCAGCAGGCCGGCTTTGCCGCCAAGGGATTTCCAAAGGCTCCGACCGCCAAGCAGCTTGCCGCGTCCTACGAAGCCATCCTCGCGGCCGAGGGAAGCGACTGGTGCTGGTGGTACGGTCCCGAGCACAGTTCGGCGAATGACGCGGAATTCGACGCGTTTTACCGGAAACTGCTGACCGAGGTTTACCTCGCCCTCGGCGCCGAAGCCCCCGACGTTCTGGCCGAAACCATCAAGCGGCAGCCCGAACAAGCGCTCGTGCTGCCGCCCTCCGCGTATCTCGATGTGAAAGTGGACGGCCGCGAATCGACCTACTTCGAATGGATGGGCGCGGGCCTATATGCCGCCGACCGCCGCAGCAGCGCCATGCACGGGCGGCTGATGCTGCTCCACGAAATTCGTTATGGATTTGATGAGGAGCGGCTTCATTTGCGAGTGGACGTATTTTCCGACGCCCTGGGCGAATTGCGCGACGCCGAATTCCGCATCACCATGCGCGCCGAACAGGAAATTCGCGTCGTCGTGCACATTCAGGAGGGCCGCGTGAGTGGCTACCTGGTCGAGTCGCGCGACCTTTGCCTGCTGGGGCCGGAAGCCATGGTGAAAGTGGCGTTTGACCGCATCTTGGAAGTGTCTGTGGCGAAGGAAATGTTTCTGCTGGGCGATCGAAAATCGATTTCTCTCGGAATCGCCCTCTGGGAAGGCGGATTGCCCGTGGATGTGCTTCCCGCCGAATCCATGCTGGAAATACAGCTTGGCGAAGAGCATTTTGGGTGGGGCTTGCAGGAGAAGCTTTAACCCAGAGAAACACGGAGGAGCACAGAGGGCCACGGAGAAAAACAGGAACGTACTGTTGAAGCTGCAAAAGAAAGTTTTCTCTGTGCCCCTCTGTGTTGAGATTGTGTTTAGGCTGAGTTGAGATTGAGATCAAGTTAAAATTCCGGCTCTTGCCGTTTCTCTCCGCAGCAAAAATTTTCGTTTTGTCCTTCGCCGCTGTGTGGTTGAAAACCAGCGCCGGTGGTGGATTACAACCAGGCTGCGCCGGTCTCCTCTTGTACTCTCCGTTGCACTTCACGCCTAACACGCTGATTCTATAAGGATTTATTTTTTGACGTTTCGGGTTTCAATTTGGCACGACCGTTGCATATTCCGTAGCGTCTGATGAAGCAGGCGAGTGTAGTCATCGCGGCGTAGTCGAGGAGGCCTTGAAATGCGATATCTAAAGTACGCGGTTTTGCTCGGGCTTTTCATGATGGTTGCCGGTACCGCTAATGCGCAAGTATCGGTTCGGTTTGGAGTTGGGTTTGGGCCGGCATATGTCGGGCCACCTCCGGCCTGCGTATATGGGTACTATGATTATGCGCCTTACGCATGCGCGCCTTACGGGTACTACGGCCCTGCGTATTTCCGAAACGGAGTTTTTATTGGCGTAGGCCCGTGGTATGGCTACTACGGCGGACGCGGCTTCTATCGCGACCGCGATGATTATGGCCGGCGCGGGTACTATCGCGGACGTGATTATGACCGTGATCGCGAGTTCCGCGGTGGGGAACGTGGATTCAGAAGCTTCCGTGGCGGTGAAGGCTTCCGCGGCAATGGCGGCTTCCGTGGCGGCGAATTTCACGGTGGAGCAGCGGCGCGCGGCGGCGATGGATTCCGAGGTGGTGAAGGCTTCCGCGGGAGTCGCGGATTTCATGGCGGCGGGGGTTCGCGTGGCGGTGGCGGATTCCGCGGTGGACGATCTCACGGCGGCGGATCTCACGGCGGCGGTCGCCGGTAATTGAGCCCGTCTTCAGACCTAAAAAGATCTAAAAAAACGGCTGGCGGTCAACACTGCCAGCCGTTTTTATTTGTTCCTGCCTAAAAAAATCTAAAACAATTTTATAGCCAGCGAGCGCGGCTGATTGCCCACCGGAATCATCGTGATCAGGCTCTGCGTGCGAACGCGAATCACGGCGAGATCGGAGGAATCTTCATTGGCCACCAGGAGAAGATCGCCGCTGGGATCAATCGCGCATGGACCGGGGTGCCGCCCGGTCATGATCGGCGGCAAGAGGTGGCGGGTGGCCATGGCAATCGGCGTGATGCTGTTTGCGGCGGCATCGGAGACGTAGACCAGGGAATCGTCCGCCGTCATGGTGCCGTCGGTGGGTTGCGAACCCAAAATCATCGATCCGGTGATTTCGGTTCTCCAGGTATCGATAATTTCCAGGCCGTGAGAGCTGGGCACGGTGACGTACAGTTCGCCGCCGTCGGGTTTCAACAGCAGGGCGGAAGGCTCGCCGGTCAGTTGCAGGTTGGCGATCAGGGCGTGCCGGCGGAGATCGACGGCGGAGATTTCATTCGACCCGGTGTCGGTCACGAATGCGACGGAACTGTCGGGCAGGATCGCGACCTGCTCCGGATGGCTCGCCACGGGGATGGTGGCCAGAGGCGCGAGCGTTGCGGCGTCGAAAATTTCTACCGTTGAGTCATCGCGGTTCGGAACGATGACCTGCTTGCCGTCCGGGGTCACGCGCGCCAGCCATGGGCGGCGGCCCGTGCGCGCGCGTCCTACAATCTTGCCGGATTGGCAATCGATGGCCACCAGGCTTGCCGATTCCGAAGCGGCCACATAGGCGCGGCTTCCATCGGGTGAGAAATCCACGGCAAAGGGCGACGCCCCCACGGGAATGCGTGCGGTCACGCGGCCCGTGGCTGCATCGATGACAAAGGCGTAGCCGCCCTGGGTCGATACGCCCCAGATCTGATTTAATTTCGGATGCGCGCGCAGCCCGGAAGGGGTCGGCCCGACGGCGATTGTGGCGATCTTGGCCACGCGCACCAGATCGATCACGGAAACCGTGCCGTCACCCCAGTTTCCTACGAAGGCGTACAGGTGCAGGTCGGGACGCAGAAAGGACGGGCGGCGCTCCCGCGCAATTTCGACGCTTGCCGAAACGACGATCAGCAGAGCAATCAGCAGCAATCGGTAGTTGAGGCGGCGCCACATCACAAGTGAATGATTCTGCCACAGAGATACGAAGTCACAGAGAAGAATAAGAATCGACTGAAGCTCACAAATTTCTATTGCATGGTTTTCGCACAAATGGGAGATAAAATCACCGCTTCTGAAGACGCGGGTTGCAACTCATTCCGCAACGGCAACCAGGATGTCCGCCTGGCGCGCGTCCCGGGACGTGCCCCGGATGTGATTGCCGCTCGGACAGGCATCCGCTAGAATAGGCGTCTCAACTTTCACCTGATACACCGGATGACACCTGAACGTAGTACTGAGGGAATGGCCGACCCATTGAATCGTAACGACTTGAACCGTAGCGACTTGAACCGTACCGAACCCGCCTACGACGAAGACGACGAATATCGCCCCGAGCCTGCACCCATCGCCCAGCCGCCTGCCTGGCAGGACGGCAGCTTTCGCATCGGCATCCATACGTCGATCGCCGGAGACATTGCCGGATCGCTCGACATAGCCGCGAAACTTGGGGCCAACGCGCTGCAAATATTTTCCGCGAGTCCCCGAATGTGGCCGGGCGGCGGGACGCGCATTGCCGATGCGGACGCTGTAAGGTTCCGCGCGCGCCGCGCGGAGCTTGGGCTGGGCCCGCTGGTCATTCACGACAATTACCTGATCAATCTGGCTTCGCCGGAACGCGTGATGCGCGCGCGGTCGATTCAGGCGTTTCATGACGAATTGGTGCGCGCGGTCTCGCTGGGCGCGGATTTCCTGGTGGCGCATCCCGGCTCCAGCCTGGGAAGCGAAAAATCGCAGGCCATCTCGGAAATTGCCGATGGGATGCGCCAGGCGGCGCGAGGGATGAAATTTGGCGGGTTGCGCATCCTGGTGGAGAATACCTCGGGAATGGGATCGGCAATCGGCGCGCGGTTTGAAGAGATCAGGGCCATTCTGGACCAAACCACGGACCTGCCCATGGGCGTTTGCCTGGATACGGCGCACACGTTCGAAGCGGGCTACGATATCAGGAGCGAACAGGGTCTGGAGACAACGCTGGCCGAGCTGGATCGCACCGTGGGCCTGAATCGCGTGTACGTGCTCCACGTAAATGATTCGAAGACGCCGCTGGGTTCACGCGTCGACCGGCACGAAGATATCGGCCAGGGAAAGATCGGCCTGAAGGCGTTTGCGCGAATCTTGAATCACCCGCGGCTTGGGCCGGGGCCCGAGGGCCTTGCAGGGCGCGCGTTTATCCTGGAAACTCCGATTGACGAGCCGGGCGATGACCGGCGCAACGTGCGCGCGCTCTGGGACATGGTCGGCGTGAGCGTGCGGCAGGCGCCGAACGCGGAAGATGGTTTTTCGATGGCCAAGGCGAAGAAAAAAGTTTTACCACAGAGAACACAGAAGGCGCAGAGCAAGAAAATGAAAAAGAAAGCAGTCAAGGCGGGCAAGTCGAAACGCTAGCAGATGGCAGCGCAGAACTTGGCGGTTTTTTAAATTGTGCGAAGGCGGGAAACGAAACGTGGCGGAATACGATCCACAAGCGATTGAAAGCAAATGGCAGGCGCGCTGGAACGCGGACCACGCCTTCGAAGCGGACGCCGATTCCTTAAAGCCAAAATATTACGTCCTCGAAATGCTGCCGTATCCCTCCGGAACGATGCATATGGGGCATATGCGCAACTACACCATCGGCGACGTGATCGCGCGTTACCGGCGCATGCGGGCTTTCAACGTGATCCATCCGATGGGCTGGGACGCCTTCGGGCTGCCGGCGGAAAACGCCGCGATTCAGCGGGGCATCCATCCGCGTGAGTGGACGAACACGAACATCGAGTCGTTAAAGCGCGTGATGCGCCGGGTCGGATTCAGCTATGACTGGCGGCGCGAAATTTCCACCTGCGACCCGGAATATTACCGCTGGAACCAGTGGTTTTTCCTGCGCATGCTCGAAAAGGGCATCGCCTACCGCAAGCGCAGCCGCGTGAACTGGTGCTCGAAATGCGCGACCGTGCTGGCGAACGAGCAGGTGGTCAACGGCTGCTGCTGGCGGCATGAAGACACGCCAGTGGACGCCAAGGAGATCGAGCAGTGGTTTTTCCGGATCACGCAATACGCCGACGAACTGCTGGACACGCTCGATCAGCTGGAAGGCGGCTGGCCGGAACGAGTTTTAACCATGCAGCGCAACTGGATCGGGAAATCGCGCGGTGCGCGCGTGCGATTTGCCGTGGAGGGATTGGCCGAAACGTCGATTGAAGTGTTTACCACGCGCGTGGACACGATCTACGGAGCCTCCGCGCTGATTCTGGCGCCCGAACACCCCTTGCTGGCCAGGCTTTCGGCGGGCGTTGCTGGCCAGGCGGAAATCGAAGAGAACGTGCAGAGATTGCGGCGGCGGATAACACGCGCCGCCGACATCGCGACGGCGGAGAAAGAAGGATTTTTTGCCGGCCGGTATGCGGTGAATCCGTTTAACGGCGAAAAGATTCCCATCTGGGTGGGGAATTTCGTGCTGATGGAGTACGGAACCGGCGCGGTGATGTGCGTGCCCGCCCACGATGAGCGCGACTTCGAATTCGCGACCAAGTACGGCCTTCCCATTCCGATTGTGGTGCAGCCTAGCGAGGGCGCGGAATTTACGCCTGCAACGCTCACCGCGGCGTACACGGACTACGGCAGGTCGGTAAATTCCGGGCCGTACACAGGGCTTCCAACCGAACAAGCGAACGCGAAAATGACCGCCGACGCCGAGGCGCGCGGATTCGGCAAAGGCGAAATCATTTTCCGCCTGAAGGATTGGGGCATCTCGCGGCAGCGCTACTGGGGCACTCCGATTCCCGTGTTGTACTGCGAGAAGTGCGGGATGGTGCCGGTGCCCGACAAGGATTTGCCGGTGGTACTGCCGCCGATGGCGAAATTTTCCGGAGTGGGCCAGTCGCCCCTGGCGAGCGTGCCGGAATTCGTGAATGCGAAATGCCCGCAATGCGGGGGAGCGGCGCGGCGCGAAACCGACACCATGGATACGTTTGTCGACTCCTCGTGGTACTTCTACCGCTACGCGGACGCGCACAACGAAAAGGCGCCGTTTGGTCCGGAATTGGTGCGCTACTGGCTGCCCGTCGACCAGTATATCGGCGGGATCACGCACGCGATTCTGCACCTGCTGTACACGCGATTCTTCTGCAAAGTGATGCGCGATCTGGGTTTGG
>DATLTA010000168.1:0-6028 GCA_035533775.1 Candidatus Dormiibacterota bacterium
CGGGTCGCGGTGTCTGCCGCGACGGGAGAAGAAAAGTCGATGCCTACACAGGCGCATGCGGAAGCAACCCGCGCGGGGGCCGGCCTAAGGTCGAATCTGGCGATCTGGATTGTCTTGATCGCGATTACCGGCTTCCAGGTCTTCCTGGCGTCCCTGCGGCTTCCGCCGATGCTTCTGCTATTGATTCTGGCCGGACTTGCCGTAGTGCAGGCCGGGATCAGCATGTCTTATTTCATGCACCTGAGATATGAAAAATTTTCCCTGGTACTGTGGGTGATTCCCGCAATCCTTATCTTTACTGCCATAATGTTGATTTTGTTTCTTCCGGACGCGTTCCGGTTGCTGCAAATGCATTCTCATTGAAGGAAGAAATTTAGGGAAGAAGTGGTAGGATAAGCCGAGCGCCGCTTCGGGTGCTTTTTCAGGAGGAAGGCCGGATGCGATCAAAATTTGCGGTTGCCGCCATTCTCGCGATACTGGGTACAGCGCGCGGCGCGCACGCGCAGGGTTGCGCGCTCTGTTACACGACGGCTTCCAATCTTGGCCTGGCCGCGCAGCATTCGCTGAACTGGGGAATTCTGGCCCTTTTGACGCCGGCGCTGTTCATATTTCTGGCCGTGATGTTCCTGCTGTACCGCCGGGCTGCCTCCACGGCAGCGTAGTTCCGCTCCCCGCTTCACCCTTCCCGCAGGACAGGCTTCTGCCTGTAGCACTTAAAAATCAGCCGAAAGAAATGCAGGTCAGTCGCGCAAGGCTTCTCGAAGCGCCGCAGCAACGCGTTCGATCTGCGCCCGTGTGAGCTCGGGGTACAAGGGAATGGAGAGCACTTCACGCGAGGCGCGCTCGCTGATGCGTAAATCCCCCGGCTTGCCGCCGAGCGCGGCGTACAGCGGCTGGAGATGCAGTGGAACCGGGTAATAGACAATGCTCGCAACGCCGCGTTCCGCCAGCCGCTTCTGAACGATGTCGCTGCGCGTTTCATCTTCGCCGCTTCCAGCGCGGCCATCGGCGCGGCCCGCGACGCGGATAGTGTAGAGATAGTAGACGTGCTCGCTTCCCGCAGGGGCTCGGGGCAATGTAATGTCGGGCAAATCCTTCAACAACGATTCGTAAAGCCGCGCGTGGCCCTGGCGCGTTGCGGTCCAGCCGGCCAGATGCCGCAGTTTTACGCGCAGGATGGCCGCCTGCAATTCATCCAGCCGACTGTTCCACCCGCGTTCCGTGCTCAGGTAGCGGCCCGTCTGGCCATGATTGCGGAGCGCGCGCAGCCGCCGGGCCAGCTTTTCATCGCTGGTGACGATCATGCCGGCATCGCCGTACGCGCCCAGATTCTTGCTTGGATAAAAGCTCAGGCAACCGAGCCGGCCCATCGATCCGGTCTTGCGTCCACGGTAGCTTGCGCCCAGCGATTGCGCATTGTCTTCGATTACGGGAAGGCCGTGTTTTTCGGCAACGGCAAGAATCGGGTCCATGTCCGCCGAAAGTCCGAACAAGTGCACAGCGACAATCGCGCGCGTGCGAGGCGTGATCCGGGCTTCGATCTGCTCCGGATCGAGGTTGAAGGTGGCGGGCTCAATATCCGCAAACACGGGCCGCGCGCCGAGCGCGCTGACGGCGCTGCCGGTGGCGATAAAAGTGAATGCGGGCACGATCACTTCATCGCCGGCATTTACGCCGCAGGCATGCAGCCCCAGTTCGAGGGCTTCGGTTCCCGAAGCGACGCCGATGCCGTTTGATACGCCGCAGGTCTGCGCGATTTCCTGTTCCAGCGATTCTCCATGCGGCCCCAGAACAAACTGCTGCGCCTTCAGGACTTCCTCTACGGTATTCCGAATTTCCGGGGCGATGGTTTCGAACTGCGCCCGCAAATCGAGCATGGGAATGGACTCCGCGGAGGAGTACGTTGGTGTGGTCATGGGGGTTTCGAGTCGTCCCGGGAGTTTTTTAGAGGCTGCACGGCGCAAATATGGTATCACGCGAAGCGTGCTCGTGCTTCACTTGGGCGGGCGCCCGGGAACCGCGCACGTGTCGCTGGTGCAGCGCGTCGGCGCCCCCGGGAGGCTGTAGCGGTGACGCGCGATAAATCCGTACAGGGACGGACCCAGCCAGCGGACCGGAGGCAAACCGCCGATTTTGCCGAGCCATGCAAGCCTGGGCATGACGAGCAGCAACGCCAGCCACGCTTCAAATCCCTTCAGCCATGAGCCTTCCGGCGAGCGAACGTGCATTTCGCGGTCTAACTCGACTCGCGGAAATGGAGCCTGCGCGGCGACTGCCGGATCGTTGTAGTCCAGAAATCGCAGCCGCGATCCGGAATCATAGGGTTCGACCTTTTCTCGCGTCCATTGGCAGAACGAGCAGGAACCGTCTACGAAAACATCGTAAGTGGCGTTTTGTTGCATGGGGCAATCCCGCTGGAACTCCCTTAATTATGCCACTTGCGAGCGTCGAGTGCGTACGGACAATTCTGAATTCAGGATGCCACAGCCCGGCGCACCGGTAAACGGTAGGGAAATCGTTCCGGCCCATCGGGCGAGCGAAAACATCCGCATGGCTGGAAATGGGCTTTGCGGGTTCAGCGCAGACGGCCCGGGGGATCGGCCGGAGGAGGAATTTTTGGAGTCGAGGGCAGATCGCCCGAATTCGCGGAAATTCTGGAAGGCGCGGGGCGCGGCAGCCCGATCCCCTCGTTCATCTCCAGATGTTCTTTGGCGCAGCGTGGGCAAAAGGCTTTGCCTGTGTCTTCGTCGCGCAGGCTGGCCAGTTCATAACATCCGTGGATGCAGTCGCAATATCCCGTGGTCGAGGCTGTCTTGATCGCTACCAATGCCATAGGGTTGTCCTTGTTCCGCAGGATAGCACGAGCGCGCCGTGATTTTCGCAAGGCCCGGGAATCAGATTTCAGCAGTGCGACGCAGGTTAGACCGCACTCAGTTGAGAAAGTTGGTAGGGCTTGCCGATATCTTGCCGCAACTCGTCCCACAAAGTTTCCGGCATGGCCAGAAAAACTTCCACGATTTTCGGGTCGAACTGCGTTCCTGAGCAGCGCAGAATTTCATTCCGGGCGTGTGTGATGGACAGGGCTTTCCGGTAGACACGATCGGAGATCATGGCGTCCAGCGCATCGGCGACGGCGAAAATGCGCGCCCCCAGGGGAATCTGTTCGCCGCGCAACCCGCGCGGGTAGCCGGTTCCGTCAAAATATTCCTGGTGAGAAAGGACAATTTCGGAGGCTTCCCTCAGGAAGGGGATACGGATGACCATGTTGTACCCGATTTCGCAGTGCGTTCGCATGATCTCGCGCTCCTCGGGGGTGAGCGGACCGGGCTTGCGCAGGATTTGATCGGGAATGGCCATCTTTCCAATGTCGTGGAGAAATGCGGCGCGCGCAATCTGAGGAAGCAGTTCGGGATCGACATTCATTGATTTCGCGATGGCAATGGTGAACGCCGTCACACGCTTGCAGTGGCCTTCGGTTTCGGCGTCCTTCAAGTCGAGCGCGCCGCCCAGTGCCTCCAGCGTGTCATCGTAAGATTGTTTGAGCTGTTCGAGGGCGCCCGAGAGCTGAGCGGTGCGTTCTTCGACAAGCTTTTCCAGGTTACGCTGATGATTCCGGTTCTCCAGCACCAGTCGGCGGTGTTCCAGGGAGCGCCGCACGGCCAGGTAGAGTTGGTCCTTTTCGAACGGCTTGAGGATGTAGTCGTACGCGCCCCGCCGGATGGCTTCCAAAGCCGTCGAAAGGTCATGCATTGCCGTGACCATGACGATTGGGACGTCGGGATCGGCCTTATGCAGCCATTCGACCAGGCTGAGGCCATCCATTTCCGGCATGACCATGTCGCTCAGGACCAGATCCACCGGTTGTTTTCGAATGTGTTCCTGGGCCAGGCAACCGTTGCTGACCGAGGCACACTCGTAGCCCCTGGCTTCGAGAAGAGTGGAAACAACCTCCCGGATTGCCTCTTCGTCATCAACTATCAGAATTTTTGCCTTAGTCAATTATCGCCTCAATACCAGTAATTATACGATTAGGGCACAGTGCCGGTTGCCGGTTTCGGAACGAGCGTGCTTGTTTCGTAAACGGTCATTTTTCCGCGGCCTGGTTTTCTCCAAACGATGGCACCTTGCGCAAGCCGCCCCCCAAGCAAATGCGCATGGAATCGAATATCTGCTGAATTGAGTTCGGGTGGCGCCGCGCAAGGCAGGCCTGTGAATTCAGGCGTTGGCGTCGCCAGGAAGCTGTCCGGCCGAGAGCGCGTTGACTTCCGCAATTGCCTGCTGCATGCGCAGCGCAAGACGCCCCACCAGTCCTGTCAAATCCTCGATCTGGCGCATGGGTACGCGGCCCAGGGAAAGCCATATCCAAACCAGCGCGTATAGCATGCGGAATTGCATGCCCAGCAGCAGGCGTTCGCCCTCCTGTTTTTTGCTGATCGCCGGAGAAAGCCCCGCAATGATTCGCGCCAATCGTTCTAGTTTGGAGAAATCCTCCAGCAGTCCTGAAAGAAAGCGCCGCGCGACCGCCCGCCGCTCCCGGACCGCCCGCCGTGCAACATGGGGAGGCGCTTGTTCACGCAGATATCTGTAATCCGCTGCGGAGAGGGCCTGGCGGATTTGTGGAAGGTATAGGTAATGCTTTGGGCTGATGTTCTCGAAAGCCTGGTCAACAGATGAATAGCCCCGCTCAAGCCGAGTTTGTCGAGGGCGCAGGAGCCACAACAAGAGGGCGGCGAAAGCCAGCGCCAGCGTAATGTAAAGTCCGACCTCGTTCATGGCTTCAGCATCTCCAGAAGGCGATTGTTGAGCTCTCGCATGCGAAGATTTACAGCCGGCGACAAAGTCTGATAGACGCCATCAGGCAGCAGGGCGGGGCTGGCGGCCGGCTCAGGCAGCGGTTTGCGAAGCGCATAACCCCAGATGCTGAAACATACGAGAGAGGCGGACACCTGAATTGTGTTCCACAATTGATTCACGCGCTCGATTTGAGGTCCCATCGAGGCATGTAAAAAAAAGTATTTCGAAAAAATATCCCGGAGCACCGTACTATTTACGACTTCCACGGCGCAGAAAAAACAGAATCCCACGGCAATCCATTTTTCAAGCGCGTCAATGGGAAGATCGTAGTAATCGCCGATCACCAGCATCGTCAGCAGGATGATGAGAGAGGCAACTTCGATGTCCCTCTCGATGGTCAGCGCATATGTCGCGAACCAATTCGGCTGGCCCCATGCATCCAAAGCCCCGTGAACGACAAAAAACAGCACCATGACAACCAGGATGCGCCAAGCCATCGACCAGATGCCTCGATACGCCTGCAATCGATGCTGGCATAACTCCACGATCGCGGAACTCCTTGCGAGCATGGCCAAACCAAACGCAGTCCAATTAGTGTAATAGGATATGCCGGTTCGAAATCCGAAATGCCAAAATACAAGACCAAATATGAGGTTACTGACAAGTATGGTGATTGCGTAAACCGCAAACATCGGGAGGCGCTTCTGCAAATGCCTGGCATACACCAGCCAACAGAGGGCGACTTCGAATCCCACAACCAAGAAAAATAACAGCAGTTCGTAATGAGTCATTGCCCGGGCCAAGCGTGGCAATTATAGCACGAGAATCTTATAAACAATCGGTAATACGTGCTATACGCCAGCTTGGCCCGGACCTGAACTTTAGTCTAGCCTCCGCCGCCCGGTGGCGGCGGCATGGGCGCGCCGCCTTGGCGCGAGGGTGCATGGTTAACCGGTGCAGCGTTGACTTGGCGTGCAACGGGGAGTAGCATCGTCAGTGCGAAAACGGCGAAGCACGATAGGGTGAAAATCTTTTTCATGTGGTGACCCTCCAGAGTCGCCACCTTAATAACGCAAAAGCTCTCGCCCTTGCCCGTTTTAGCGTGAAAAGTTCAGAAATCGGAACAGGTGATATTTTGGAGACTTTGGATCACTTCCACCAAAACCGGTCTGTGATTGAGGACTTCACCTCACGGACATTGTCGGCCATCCCCAGTGATTTCGGGCGGCTCTAC
>DATLTA010000169.1:0-16360 GCA_035533775.1 Candidatus Dormiibacterota bacterium
ATTCGCGATGGGATGCGTCCCTGCCGCAGCTGAACTTGCCTGAGCTGTTCCGGGCTGGTAATAAACTTGATGAATTGCCACGCCCGCTCGGGGTTGCGGCTGTAGCTGGAGATTCCAAATCCCCAGCCGCCCAGCGTGCCCACGCTTTTCTGGCCGGGGGCGTGCACCACCGGAGCGATCCCGACCTTGCCCTTCAGCGGTCCGTCCGAGTTCTGGATAAGGGTCCAAACGTACGGCCAGTTGCGCAGAAATACGGCCCGGCCATTCTGAAAAAGGATGCGCGTGTCTTCCTCGGTGTACGTGGTCACCGCCGGAGGCGAAATCGTGCCCACCGTGCTTTTCAAAAAATTGAGCGCCTGAACGGCCTGCGGGCTATCCAATTTCACCTGGCGTGTTTTTGTATCGATCCACTGGCCGCCGTAGCCTCGCAAGACTTCAAGATATACGGTGACCAGCCCTTCGTATTGCTTGCCCTGCCACAAAAATCCCCAGCGTTGCGGCGTTTGCAGGGAACTGGCCAGATGGAAGAGTTCCTGAAACGTCTGCGGGGGTTGTTGCACCAGATCCTTGCGATAAAACAGGACGCCCGCATCGGTGAATGCGGGTATGCGGTACAGCTTGCCCCGGTAGGAACCCGCCTGGATTTCCGCGGGCAGGAAGGCGGCCCGCTCGGCAGCGGACAGTTTTCCGGACAAATCCCGCAACCACCCGGCAGCCGCGAATTTCGCCACCCAGATGCTGTCGCAATAAACAATGTCGTAGCTTGCGTCACCGGAAAGAAACGAAGTGGAATAAAGATCCTCGCGGGTGTTCGTGGCCGCCGGACCTTCGATCATGCGAACCGGCGGGCCCGGATACTCGCGGTTGAACTGGCGCACCAGGTCTGCCCACACGCCGGTTCCATCGGGCTCCATGAGAATCGCGAGCCCGGCGCCGCTTCCCGTTTTCGGGCCCCTCAGGCTATAGGCCAGCAGGATTGCCAGGCCGGACCATAGACAGATTTGCACCGCTGCTTTTTTCAAAGACATGCACGTTGTCCGAATCAATTCGAAGATGCACATTGTCGGAGGGTGGGCGCCGCGCTTCGATCATGGTCAGCGATGTCTCTCCGACGCGCACTCCGATCAGGTATTGCTCTCCCAGATTTTCCACCCAGCGCACCTCTGCGGGAATGCCACCCTGGGCAAGCGAAACGTCCTTCGGGCGGATGCCAACGATCGCTTTGCCCGACCAGTCCAGATGTGTTTTTACGATTTCGGGTCCCAGCCGGAACGCGCCTTGCGCCAGTTCGCGCTCGAACAGATTCATGGAAGGGGATCCGATAAAGGAGGCAACGAAAGAATTGGCGGGGGAGGCGTACAGTTCTTCGGGCTTCCCGATCTGCTGGACCTTGCCCTTGTCCAGAACCACGATCCTGTCGGCCAGCGTCATCGCTTCCACCTGGTCGTGCGTCACATAGATCACTGTGGCATGAATTTTTCGGAAGAGTTCCTTCAACTCGTGCCGCACGCGCTCCCGCAATAAGGCGTCGAGGTTGCTCAGCGGCTCGTCAAATAAAAATACGTCCGGTTTGCGGATCAGCGCCCGGCCAACGGCCACCCTCTGGCGCTGCCCGCCGCTCAATTCCCGAGGCTTCTTCCGCAGCAGGTCTTCTATATCCAGCAGGCGCGCCGTTTCACTAACCCGATTCTCGATCTCCCGCGCGGGGATTTTCTTCAGGCGGAGATTCAGGGCCAGATTCTCATAACAGGTCATATGGGGATAGAGCGCGTAGGACTGGAACACCATGGCGATGTTTCTCTGGCGCGCCGGAACTTCGTTTACCACGGCATCGCGAATCTCAATCGTGCCGGCCGTGGGAAAGTCCAGGCCGGCGATCAGCCGCAGCAGCGTGGATTTGCCGCACCCCGACGGTCCGACGATGGTCACGATTTCCTGCTCGAGAACTTCGAACGACACCCCATCGAGAGCCCGCATCTCGCGGGAATAATTCTTGCAGATATCGCGCAACCGGATATAGGCCATTCTCAGAAATTCCATTTCCTGTTTTTTCGCTTGCCGAGGGCGCGTCCGGAACCTGAACAAAATATTGCGGAACGAACCGCTTCACTGACTCTTCTCTGTTTCTTATCGGGCTCTTATCCCAATTGTTGATCCTGCACCGGCGGGATGGATTGCCGGCCGGCCCCAGCTGTCAGAGAAGCGCTCTGCCGATTTTTTCCTCTACAAATGGCGGAACGGCTCCTTCAGCGGCTCCGCCGGGGGCCTGTTGGTATCCCGCTCCAGCGATTTGGTGACCAGGTCCTTGGAGCCAAGGCCGACGGCGAGCGCCAGAGACAGCACGATCCCTCCAAAGAGAATGCCGAAAGCAAGCTCGACAATCCCCACGGCAATTCTGAGGTGCACGAGCGCCATGGCGATTGCCAGAACCATCACAAGCCACTTGGTGCCCACGCTCAGCAGGCGCGCGTACCCCAAGTTGAGATTGACGGCCCCGATCAGCACGCTCCTGCCCACAAAGCGCGCCAAGACCATTCCCACCAGCAGGACGAGGATGGCGCCCAGGATGTTCGGAACATACGCGAAGATGCTGCGCACCATGGAAGTGGTCATGTCGGAATTGAAGGCCGCGATGCCAATCAGCAGTCCCGCGGCGATAATTGCGATAGCAACAATTTCTGACACGAGCAGCGCCGGGCTTCCCCGCGGCGACCATTCCGCCGTCGAGGACAGCCCCCAATCCGCCAGCCGTTCATCGAAGCGCATGCTCTTGAGCACCCGCCGCACCACGATGGCGACAATCCAAGCTAGCAGCAGGGAAATGACCAGCGCCACGATCAGGGCGATCAGCCCCGGCAGCAGGCTGGCCAGCCGGGTGACGAATCCAGTGGTGGACAGTTGCAATGCTTGTTTGACTTGATTCCACATGAAACCCTCCTTGGCACATCCCTAAGGATTGAAGCGATCCGGCCAGCGCCATCGGGACACCAGATATGGTTTTCCCGTTTCGTAGGCAAGCGACAACCGCTCGAGCCGTTGTTCGATCTCCGCTGCTTCGGCAGTTTCCAGTTCGCGCGCGTAGGCGGCCACCCACCCCAGATACAATGGCGTCAGCGAACGCAGCAGATGATCGCGATTGATTGTCCGCAGGTGATAGGCCAGCGCAAAATCGTAGATGATGCGCACCCACAGTTCGTCCGGAAACTGGAATTGTTCCGGAGCCAGGCGCGACAGTTTTCTGATGTCCAGCAGGGTAGCGGGCGGCAGCACCAGTCCCCAGATTTCCTGCAAGTCCCGGTTGCCCAGTTGAAACGAATTCACCATTCGGGCGATATCCACGATTGCCGTCGTCTGCATCACCGGGAGTGGTTCATTGAGCGCGACGACCGGACTGGAGGTCCGCGTTCTTTGCCAGCACGCGGCGTTTTTCTCCATGGCCAGGAAAACGGGGCCCAGAATTTCAGTAAGCAGCGAACTTACGTCCGTCCAGTCCATGGGCGGATAAATGCGCGCCCCCAGATACGCCTGGCACACCAGAAGGTTCTCGCACACGGCCTTCGGCACCAGCGATGCAAGCAGATGCATTCCTCCTCCGCCCGCCTTCCCGTTCCGGTCTCCCGCCAGAATTCGTCCCAGCAGCCGTTGCGAAATCCCCAGGTCCGGCCCCATGGGATTCTGAATTCGCTTTCCGTAGAGGCTTCTGGTGAGGGGAGAGATAATGCCGTTATTCAGGAGACCCTCAAATTTTCTGCGCGCGTAACACGGCGCGACAAAATCAAAATCCGGTACCAGTAACGGCTCGGTCAACCGGCACACCCATTTCGAGGGTGCATGTTCCAGCTTGGAAGCGATGATGCAACAACCGCGTACCCCCAGCCTGTCGCCAACCGAGAAAATGGATTGGTACGCGGCCAGCGCACTTTCCACCGGCGCCGCCGTTGCGTTCTGAACATCGACAGGCCAGGGAAGCAAACTCAATGCGGAGTCCTGCTCCGCGGCCTCGGAAACTTCCGGCGATGCATTGGCGGCGGAGTTCTGCAGTACGACGATGCGCGGCTTCCCCGGAAGGGTTCGCAGGGCGTCGCACACCTCGGTCACTTCGTCCGGGCTTAAATCGGCGAGGATGCCGACCACCAGGTCAGCGCTTTCGATTTGTTCGATGCTTGGCCTCGCTTGTGGCGGGGCGGAGTCGGCTTCCACCGTTCGAACCTCAGACATCTGATTTTTTCACGGCTTCCCGTCGCGGCCATCGTTTCCGAGCACGCCTGAAAAAGCTTGCGCGCCCCGAACGCTTTACAGCAGCGATATGATTCCCAGCAAGGGGATTCGAATCCAGTCGGGACGGCTGTTCAATTCATAAAGCACTTCGTAGAGCGCCTTGTCCAGCAGAAACATGTTGAGCAGCGCGCGAAAATCTTCGTTGCCTTCAGGCACGAATTCCGCGCTCCCGATTGTCTGCTGGTAGGCGCGCAGGAATTCCCCGGAAACCGAACGTTCCCAGAGGTGCGCCCAGGGCTCCAGGCTCGCAAAATCGCCGGGGTGCCTGGCAATGTAACCCGTCAGGCTGGCGTATGCGGCATAACTGAACGAACGCAGCATTCCGGCGACGTCCTTCAGCGGGTTCTGCTTGGAGCGCCGGTAGGCCAGCGAGCGCGCGGGTTCGCCTTCGAAGTCCAGAATTACGAAATCCGTCTTCACCCGCAATACCTGTCCCAGGTGATAGTCCCCGTGAATGCGGATGCGCTGCGCCCGCAGGCTATAGCTTCGCAACGTTTCCAGGCGCTGCAGAATCCGGCGGCGCTGGCTGAACACGGGCGCGGCAATTTCAATGACGTCGTCGGACAGATAGGGAACGCGCTCTTTTAGAATGTCGAAAACATTCAACGCGTGCTGGCGCACGTCGGTCAGCAACGTTTGCAGA
Source organism: Candidatus Dormiibacterota bacterium (assembly GCA_035533775.1). Classification (GTDB taxonomy): domain Bacteria; phylum Acidobacteriota; class Terriglobia; order Acidiferrales; family UBA7541; genus Palsa-360. The sequence goes on from DATLTA010000169.1 coordinate 4,922, forward strand.
TCGCCGGCGCTCAACGGCTCGGGAGAAAACGCCGGATTATCGGTTGGCGACGCCAGCGCCAGATGCAACTCCGCGGTGCGGCGCCCCAGCGCGGCGGCGGCTTCCAGATACAGGCCCACGTGATCCCGCGCCAACTGCGATGGCTGGGATTCCGCAAGGTCCGCGGGATTTCCCAGTTCGGCGCTGAGAACTTCGGGAAGGGGCAGGGGAGCGCACATTTCGAAGTAGCGATCCAGTTCCTCGATGGTCCACTTCCAACCGTCGCCTTCGTTTGTGACCAGGCCCTGCAGAATGGCGAGTGTGGCGGGTTCGCCCTCTCCGGCCGGCATGTACTCGATCGAGCCGGCAAAGGGCGGGATGTGATCGAAGCCCACCGTTTCGGTCAGGTACCTCCCAATTTCACAATCGGGATTTGCGCCGGCTTCCTGGCGGCGGAAGAGTTTCAGTATGAATCGGTCTCCAAACAAGATTGACGTATTGCTCTGCTCCGCGGAGCCTCGCCGAACGTGGAGAGGCGTTTCTGCATTTCCCAGAACATCTTGAAAGGCGGTGCTTCGCACACCCCGGATCGAGCCATGTCGGGAAGAAATTTCACCACCGCTTTCGATCAGCGAAAGCAGCGCCGCGCACGATGCGTCATCGGATGTAGCATCATGAATCAGGCCGGAGGTTTCCTGCGTCATCACCGAAGCAATCACGGTGCTGGGTGCTGTGCGGCGCAACTCTTCTCCGCGCTCGCCCAGGGTCACTCCCAGAGGAAGCAGGTAAGTATCCGGCGCTCCGCTGCTGTACTGCACCTCTACCAGAGACAGCGCCGATTTTGACGGTTCCAGAACCGCCCAGTCCAGAATGCGCGTGGATTTGACCTGGCGGGATTTCGCGGCGAACCAGCGCTGCGCCGGCAGGTATTCGATCAGAAATCCTGTTTCGAAGCGGCGGCGTTCCACTCCTTCGAAGATGCTTTCCCATGCGCCTGTAAAAATCAGCGGGGAATGTTCCATCAGGTCTACGCCGACGGCGCTGGCCTCCGGTTTGGGATGCAGTTCGAGCCACAGGAAACCGTAAGGAGCCAATGTCAGCCGATAGGGTTGCTGGCCCAGGGGGGGGAATTCCACGTACCCCAGCATTTCGATGGGCACCATCCCCTCCAGTTTCGACAGGTCCAGATCCACCGGCTGCGCGAAGCGGGAAAGATTTGCGACGCACAGGATTTGCTCATTTCCGTCGGTCCGCAGATAGGCCAGCACCTTGCGGTTGGTGGAATCTAGAAATTCAATACTGCCGCGCCCGAACACGCGAAAAAGTTTTCGCAGAGCAACCATGTTGCGCATCCAATTCAAAAGCGAGGATGGATCGCTCTGCTGGGCCTCCACGTTGATGGCTTCGTATCCCCAGACCTGGTCCATGATCACCGGGCTGTACAGCCGCGCCGGAGTGGCGGAGGAGAATCCGGCGTTCCTGTCGCCGTTCCATTGCATCGGAGTTCTCACGCCGTTGCGGTCGCCAAGGTAAATGTTGTCTCCCATTCCGATTTCGTCGCCGTAGTAGAGAATCGGCGAGCCGGGAAAGGAGAAGAGCAGGCTGACCAGGAGTTCGATGCGCCTGCGATTGTTGTCCACCAGAGGCGCCAGGCGCCGGCGAATGCCGAGGTTGATGCGCATTCTGGGGTCGGCGCTATAGGCCAGGTACATGTAGTCGCGCTCGTCATTGGTCACCATCTCGAGCGTCAATTCGTCGTGGTTGCGGAGAAACAATCCCCACTGGCAGCTTTCGGGAATGCTGGGGGTTTGCGCGATGATGTCGGTGATGGGCAGGCGGTCTTCCTGGCGCAGCGCCATATAGATGCGCGGCATCAGCGGGAAATGGAAAGCCATGTGGCATTCGTCACCGTCGCCGAAGTACGGCCGCACGTCCGTGGGCCACTGGTTGGCTTCGGCCAGAAGCATGCGGCCGGAGTAATTCTCGTCGATCTGCCGGCGCAGCGTCTTGATGATGGCGTGCGTTTCCGGAAGATTCTCGCAACTGGTTCCTTCCCGCTCCACCAGATAGGGAATGGCGTCCACGCGCAGGGCGTCCACGCCCATGTCCAGCCAGTAGCGCATGACCTTGACGACTTCCTCGACGACCCTGGGATTGTCGTAGTTCAGGTCGGGCTGGTGCGAAAAAAAACGGTGCCAGTAATAGGCCTTGGCCACCGGATCCCACGTCCAATTGGATTTTTCCGTATCGGTGAAAATAATACGCGCGTCGCCGTATTTCTGGTCCGTATCGCTCCAGACATAAAAGTCGCGCTCGGGCGAGCCGGCGGGGGCATTGCGGGCGGTTTGAAACCAGGGATGCTGTTCGGAGGTGTGATTGATTACCAGCTCGATCACGACCTGCAATTCGCGGTCGTGCGCGGCGTTCAGAAAGGCCTGGAAATCTTCGATCGTGCCGTACATCGGATGGACGCCGATATAGTCGGAGATATCATAGCCGTCATCCTTGAGCGGTGAAGGGAAGAAGGGCAGGATCCACAGGCAGGTGACGCCCAGGTCCTGCAGGTAATCCAGTTTCTGGAGCAAGCCGGGAAAATCGCCGATCCCGTCGCCGTTGCTGTCCTTGAACGCGCGGACGTGCAGCTCGTAAATGATCGCGTCCTTGTACCAAAGAGGGTCCGCCGCACTGCCGCGCAATTTCGCCATGATGCCCTTTCCTGAAAGTTCAGGGAGTATTCCCAGAGTGCGGCTTGAAAACCACCACACCGAGGGGCGGGAGAGTCATATTCAGCGAGAAGGGCCGGCCATGAATCGGGAGCGGAGCGGCCTCCAATCCGCCGAAATTTCCCTGGCCGCTGCCGCCATACAGAGCGGCGTCGCTGTTCAGAATTTCCCTCCAGGCGATGTCCAGGGGAACGCCGACGCGGTAGTTGGTCCTGACCACGGGCGTAAAATTGCATACGAAAAGCAATTGTTCCTCGGGATTTCGGCCGCGCCGGATGAAACTGACGATGCTCCTCTGCGAGTCGGTGCAATCCACCCATTCGAACCCGGCGGCTTCAAAATCCAGTTCATAGAGCCCCGGTTCGCCGCGGTACAGCGTATTGAGGTCGCGCACCCAGCGCTTCATGCCTGCGTTCAGGGGATTGTTCAGCGACGCCCAATCGAGTTGCGCGTCGTGATTCCACTCGGACCACTGGGCGAACTCGTCTCCCATGAACAGGTGCTTTTTCCCTGGATGGCCGAACATGAAACCATAAAGCAGGCGCAGGTTGGCGAATTTCTGCCACACGTCGCCGGGCATTTTGCCGATCATGGAACCCTTGCCGTAGACAACCTCGTCATGGGAGAACGGCAAGACGAAATTTTCGCTGAAGGCGTACAGAAGCCCGAACGTGATCTCGCTGTGGCGATAGCTGCGAAAGACCGGGTCCTGCGACATATAGTCCAGAACGTCATGCATCCAGCCCATATTCCATTTCAGGCCAAACCCCAGGCCCCCGATGTAGGTGGGGCGCGACACCTGCGGCCACGATGTGGATTCCTCCGCGATCATCAGAGCATCCGGAAACGCGGCGTACACGTCTTCATTCAGCGTTCTCAAAAAATTAATGGCTTCGATATTTTCCTTGCCGCCATACTGGTTCGGTATCCACTCGCCTTCCTTGCGGCCGTAGTCCAGATACAACATGGAGGCCACGGCGTCCACGCGGAGACCGTCGGCATGATACTTGTCCAGCCAGAACAGGGCGTTGCTGATGAGGAAGCTCTGGACTTCCTTGCGGCCGTAATTGAATACGAACGTGTCCCACTCGGGATGCTCTCCCTGCTTCGGATCGGCATGCTCGTACAGGTGAGAGCCGTCAAAGTAGCCCAGCCCGGTTTCATCTTTCGGAAAGTGCGCCGGTACCCAGTCCAGGATCACTCCAATGCCGCGCTGGTGCAGGTAATCCACCAGGTACATGAAATCCGCGGGGGTTCCAAAGCGGCTGGTGGGCGCAAAATACCCAATGCACTGATAGCCCCACGATCCGTCAAAAGGATGCTCCATGACCGGGAGAAGTTCGATGTGCGTGAAGCCCGTTTCGTTCACGTAGTCGGCCAGCAGCGGCGCCATCTCGCGATACGTCAGCCAGCGGTTGCCTTCCTCCGGCACGCGCATCCAGGAGCCGAGGTGCACTTCGTACACGGAAATCGGGCCATTTTGCGATTTGTGCGCCGCCCGATTTGCCATCCACGACTCGTCGTGCCAGGCATAGTTGTCCACGTCCCATACGCGGGAAGCGGTTTGGGGCCGAATCTCGGCGGCGAATCCGTAAGGGTCCGATTTATCGACGGTGTAGTTTCGATAGCGGGAAACCAGGTGATATTTGTAGCGTGCCCCGGGTGTTACATCGGGGATGAAGCCATCCCAAACGCCGCCTGCCCTGTGTTGTAGCGCGTTGGTTTCCGAATTCCAATTGTTGAAGTCGCCGACCACGGAGACGCGCTGCGCATTGGGCGCCCAGACCGCGAACTGCACGCCTCGCCTGCCCTCGACTTCACCGAGGTGAGCGCCGAGTTTGCCGTATGCGCGGCTGTGCGTGCCTTCGGCGAGCAGATACAGATCGAATTCGCTCAATGCCGGTTGCAAAGCCGCACCTCCAGTCATTCGGGTTTTCGCAGCCAGGATGAAATCACACGGCTCCCTGGCTTACAGATAATAATCAAAATCGCGTTCCGTACGAACCCGGCGGCGCAGGCACAGAACATGCGCGGGCAGGCTTCCAGGCGTCAATTCCACAAAATTCCGGTCTCCCTGCCACAGGTAGCGGCCGTCGCCCAGCAGGTCATGAGCCTGGAAGGCGTGATCGGGGTCAAGTCCCAGGCAACTCAAGTCCAAAGTCACCCATCCGGTCTGCGCGTGGAAGGAATCCAGATTCACGACGACAACAATGACGTTGGAAAAATCATCGGTCGTCTTGCTGTAGCACAGCAGCATGGGATTGTCTGTTTCGTGAAACCGCAGCGTGTGGTCGCCCTGCAGGGCCGGATGCTCTTTTCGGATTTCGTTGATCCGGGTGATGAAGTCCTTCAAACTCCAGGGTGAATTCAGGTCCCTTTGCTTGATCTCATATTTCTCCGAGTGCAGGTACTCCTCGCTTCCGGGAGCGAAAGCGTCGTTTTCGCAGAGTTCGAAAGCGGGCCCGTAGATCCCGTAGCTGGCCCCCAAAGTGGCCGCCAATATCAGGCGGATCATGAATGCGGGGCGGCCTCCCACCTGCAAAAATTCCGGAAGGATATCGGGCGTGGCGGGCCACAGGTTGGGGCGAAAATATTCTTGCACTTCCGTCCGCGTCAGTTCGGCGAAGTATTCCTCCAGCTCCTGCTTGGTGTTGCGCCAGGAGAAATAAGTGTAGGATTGGGAAAATCCGAGTTTCGCCAGCCGGTACATCACGTGTGGCCGGGTAAACGCTTCCGCGAGGAAAATAACATCGGGATGCTGGCTCCTGATTTCACCGATGACCCACTGCCAGAAGGGAAAAGCCTTCGTGTGGGGATTGTCCACACGGAAGATGCGCACTCCCTGCTCCATCCAGAATTGAAAGACGCTTTTCAGTTCTGTCCACAAGGCGAGGGGTTCGGCGGTTTCGAAATTCAGCGGATAGATGTCCTCATACTTCTTCGGGGGATTCTCGGCATACTGGATGGTGCCGTCGGGCCGCTTGCGGAACCATTCCGGATGTTCGCGCGTGTAGGGGTGATCAGGCGAACACTGAAACGCAATATCGAGCGCGACTTTCAGCCCGAGTTTTTCAGCCTTGGAGACGAACCCGCGAAAATCCTGCAACGTGCCTAGCTGCGGATCGATGGACTTGTGACCGCCCTCCGCCGACCCGATCGCCCAGGGACTCCCCACGTCGTCCGGCTGCGCCACCACCGTGTTGTTCCTTCCCTTGCGATGACTGCGCCCAATCGGATGCACGGGCGGAAGATACACAACGTCGAAGCCCATGGAGGCAATGTAGGGCAGCCAGGCTTCGCAGTCCCGCAACGTGCCGTAGCGGCCGGGTTCGGGCGAGCAGGAACGGGGAAAAATTTCGTACCAGGCGGAAAAACGCGCCCGGGGGGGGTCGACGGTTACGCTTAATTCCTTCTCGTAGCGGCTTGAGACATCCGGGTCGGGATAGCGCTCCATCACCGGCAGTAATTCTTCTTCCAGTGCGATCACTTGGCCGGATTTTTTATCCGCGGCTTCGCGCAAGCGGCGAGCCCATTCGCGGAGCAGCTTGCCATCGCCGGCCACGGCGCGCCTGGCCGTATCCGCAATGATGTCCACTCCGATCAGCAGTTCGACTTGAACGTTTTGTCCCGCTTCGATTCTTTTGATCAAGTCGCCGCGCCACGTTTTGAATCGGTCCACCCACCCTTCCACTGTGTAGCGATACCGTCCGATTTTGGTGACGTGGAATTCGCCTCGCCAGCGATCGTTGACGAGCGGAATCATGGGGGAAACCTGCGGCTCTTTTTCCGTTCCCTGCCAGTACAGCACGCGGCACGCGAGCTGGTCGTGGCCGTCGGCGAAGACATCCGCTTCCACGAGGACGCTTTCTCCGACGACGCGTTTGATCGCAAACCGTCCACAATCGATCTGTGGACGAACCTGTTCAATGACTACGCGGCGTCGCGCCTCCGTTTGCGGCTGCTCCATGTGAGGAAAACCCCTCCGTGTGCGAAGAAGCGGACGGTATTCTTGCTCCCCTCCGCTGCAACCCAATTTATTATTTATTTCTCTTATTTCAAATATACGCTTGCCAATACGCGAGACAAAGACATATCGGGCCATCTTCCTCATGACCATGCAGATCGGGCAAGGAGAATGCCCGGAATAAAGCAACGCGGCCGGAAAATCGCTTGGAATTCGCCATTCGTCAATTATTCTGGCCGGCGCACGCCGTGTCCGCCGGGAATGTTTTTTCGAATCATTCAGGATCCTTATGGTGCGGGCGCTTAGCACCGGGTTTGGATTCGGCGCGCTGCCGCATTGGACTGCTGTCGCTGGTGAATTCATAAGCGGCATTCACCACGGAGATATGCGAAAGGGCCTGCGGGAAGTTTCCCAGCTGGCGTTTCGCCTTGGGGTCGTACTCCTCGGCCAGCAATCCGACGTCGTTGCGCACGGACAGCAGGCGATCAAACAGGCGTTTGGCGTCCTCAGTGCGCCCCAACATTTTCAGCGCGCTCACCATCCAGAAACTGCAGGCCAGGAAAGCCCCTTCTCCCGCCGGCAGGCCGTCCTGCGATTTCTGCGTCCGGTAGCGAAGCACGAAGCCATCGGGCATCAGGTGCTTTTCGATGGCCTCGATCGTGCCGCGCACGCGCGGATCGTGCGGCGGCAGGAATCCGACCATGGGAATCAGCAATAAGGAAGCGTCAAGCTCCTTCGAACCGTAGTATTCGGTAAAGCTTCCCACTTCAGGATTGAAACCCTGCTGGCATACTTCCTGATGAATTTTTTCGCGCACCGCGCGCCACCGGTGGACTTCGCCTTTCAGGCCATTTTTTTCCGCGTTCTGAATGGCGCGGTCGAAAGCCACCCAGGCCATTATTTTCGAATATGTGAATTGCTTTTGCCCGCCGCGCACTTCCCAGATTCCATCATCGGGTTGTTGCCAGATTTTTGCCAGATGGTCGGTCAACGCCTGTTGCAGGGCAAGATCGCTGGGGTTTGTCGGTATGCCGCCCAGATGGGCATGCAGCAGGGCGTCGGCGACCTCCCCATAAACATCCAGCTGAAGCTGTTTGGATGCGGCATTGCCGATGCGAACCGGTTTCGAACCTTCGTACCCGCACAGCCAGTCCACTTCCCACTCCATCAGATTGCGTTCTCCACAAATGCCGTACATGATCTGCACCTGGTCGGGGCTACCGGCGGCGGCGCGCAACAACCAGTCGCGCCAGGCGCACGCTTCGTCAAAATAGCCCGCGTTCATCAGCGCGAGCAGTGTGAACGTGGCATCACGCAGCCAGCAGTAACGGTAGTCCCAGTTGCGCGGCCCGCCGATTTGTTCCGGCAGAGAAGTGGTGGGAGCGGCGACAATCCCGCCGGTGGGCCGGTACGTGAGCGCCTTCAACGTAATCAGCGAGCGTTCCACCGCATCGGCGTATTCCTCCTCGGGTCTGAGGCGTTCCGCCCATTTTTTCCAGAAGCTGACCGTTTCCCGCAGGGAACGCTCCGGGTCCACCGGCTTGGCCGGCGGGTCGTAGGAAGGCCCGTAAGTCATCACGAACGCCACCGACTCGCCTTCTCGGACGGTGAACTCGCTCACCGTTTTCATGCTCTCCCCGCGCAGCGGCGCCGTGGTATGCAGCATCACCATGTCGGGGCCGGCGATGGCTCTCATGTCGCCTTCCTGCATGCGCGTCACCCACGGGACTGAGCGCCCGTAGTCAAAGCGCAAGGCCAACTGCATGGCCATGGTTACATGCCCCTGAACGCAGCGAACGATGCGAACGAGGCTGGAATTTCCCTTGCGCAAGGGCATGAAATCAACCAGGACCACATGGCCTTCGCGGGTCTTGAAGCTGGTTTCCAACACCAGCGTATGGTCAATATAGCGGCGCGAACTTTGGGACGCTGCTTTCGGTGCGATTGACCAGTGGCCGTTTTCTTCCGTTCCCAGCAATGCGGCGAAACAAGCCGGCGAAGCGAAATTCGGCCAGCACAGCCAGTCGATGGAGCCTTGATGGCTTACCAATGCCGCGGTTTCGCAATCACCGATGAGGGCGTAGTCCTCGATACGAGTTGACATTATTTATGATCCATAACCCGGAGCGATCGGGCCTCTTTGCCGGGGTTATGCTCCTTTCCGCAGGGGTAATCTTTCCATGATTCTCCGCAGGCGACAGTCCGCTCGCTTCAGCCCAAGCGGTTTGGCCGCGCCCGCATATTTATTCGCCCTGCTCGCTAAGCTTGTCCAGCTCCTGATCGGCAGCTTCAATCAGCTTGCCGGCGGATTGCCGCGTAATGAGGCCGTTGTGGACGGCCTCCTCCAGAGAACTCTTTTCGGCGGCAATCAGCTTCATTTTCGCCATCTGTATTTCCGGGAGAATACGGTTGGCGTCCTTTCCGTAGATTTCGGAAATCTGCGTCTTCGCTTTTTCGAGCCGCGTCTCGAGTTCCTTGCCGAGCTTTTCGAACGCGGGGCCGGAAATGACGTTGTTCCGGTATAAGTCGTCCAATTCGGTGCGGGCGGCGGATATCGAGATCTGTTGAACCCTGGCGAGTTCGTAGGCATCCTCTGGCACGATGCCGATACCCAAAATTCCCATTAGCGGTTTGATGGCAAACCCCTGAAAAATGATCGTCATCGCAACCACGCCGAACGTCATCGTCAGAAGCTGTTCACGATAAGGGAAATTTGAAGCCAGGCTCAGCACCAGAGCCAGCGACAACGCCCCACGAATTCCTCCGGCCACCAGAATGTGCTGCCAGCGCAAGGGAATCTTAACGCTGAACATGTTGCCGATCGATACCAGCCCGTACACCGAAAGCACCCGGCCCAACACCACCATCGCCAACGCCAGCAGGGTTGGGCGCCAGGCGCGCAAAAGGGTTCCGGCGTGCACCTGCATGCCGATCAGAAGAAAGACCAGTGAATTGACCACGAAAGAGAAGTATTCCCAAAAGGACCACAGAGCGATGCGTGTCCGCGGGCTCATGCCGATTCGTGTCCCCACATTTCCCAGGGTGACGCCGGCGGCGACCGTCGCCATGACACCGGAGACGTGCAGGGATTGCGCGGACAGATAGGAACCGTACGCCAGAACGGTGGTCAGTGTGATTTCGATTTGAGGCTCATCTATGCGCTGGGTCAGCTTGCTGAAAATGTACCCCAGTCCGCCGCCCAGAGCGATGCCCCCCAGGACTTCCACGAAAAAATTCTGAATGCCCGTCGCGATTCCCAGGGTGCCGGAAGCGACGCCGGCCACCAGAATCCCGTACAGCACCGCTGAGGTCCCGTCGTTGAACAGGCTTTCGCCTTCCACGATGATGGAAAGGCGCTTCGGAACCGATGTCTCCTTGAAGATGGACAGCACCGAGATGGGATCGGTGGCGGCGGTGATGGCGCCAAACACCAAAGCCACCAGAATCGGAAGTCCCAGAATCCAGTGCGCCGCGAATCCTGTAACCAGCGTTGCCGCCAGCACTCCCACTGTGGCCAGCAATAAAATCGGCAGGGCGTTCTCCCGCAACTGCCGGAGCTGAAGTTTCAGGCTGCCTTCAAAAAGCAGCGCGGGAAGAAACACGACGAGCGTGACATCCGGTGTCAGCCAGTCCGGCCTCTGATTGATCAGTGTCTCCACGATGGGAAGATGGATGGTCGTGGAGCCTAACGCCAAGCCACCCAGGACCAGCGCCACGGTGTAGGGAATTCTCAGGCGCGCGGCGAGCACGGCGATGACCGACGCCGCGATCATCATCCAGATGAGGAACTCGACTGTAAAGTTCGTGGACATGTTTTATTTATTGACGCACTGACATCTTAGTTGCGCGCCGCCCGCATTGACATATCGTTTTATCCCGGGAGCCCGCCGGCATTTTGATGCGCGGGTTCTTCGGCCTCTGCGGAAAGCAGGGCGACGGGAAAAGTTTCCAGCGCGCTCGCCAATGGCAACCGGATTTGTCCGCCTCGGGCACCCTTTGCCATCACGGATTGTCCGGTCAAAACATTTGTCCAGGTCAGGGGAGTTCCGCGGGGAAGCAACAGTGCGGTGGCGCCCCAGACCTCGTGCCCCACGGGCGCCCGCCCGGGATCGACAAGGCGCGTGAAAAGACGGGGCGCAATCGCAAGTGCCCATCGTTTCCCGGCCTCCCTTGCGAACGCGCAGACGCTGTCCCCGGCTTTTCCCGTGGACGGCAGGCGAATGTATTTGCCCTCCTCGAAAAGTCCCTTTTCCGCACGGCGAAACTTCGCGGCTTTCCACGTCAGATACAGCTTGATGCGGCCATCCCGCCAATTCGCCGTGATGTCCGCGAGCAGTGCGGTAAGGTCGCGCTGCTCGTCCACTTTCAATTCATCCAGAATCTTTGTGCGCGCCGCGAAATCCACAGGCCGGCGATTGTCCGGGTCCACCAAATTAAAGTCCCAGAGCTCTTCTCCCTGGTAAAAATCCGGCACGCCCGGGGATGCTATCTTCAGCAGGACCTGGGATAGCGAGTTCAGTGCGCCGTAATAGGCGATGTCTTTCTGAAAATGAGACAGATCGGTCAAAAACCTGTTCTTGCCCTCCTCGCGGAAGATGGCCTCCACGAAATCCTGCAGCACGGCTTCGTGGTCCGCATTCGGATTGATCCAGTTCGTGAAGATTTTCGCTTCGCGCGCTGCCTTCACCATGAATTCCTTGATCCGGTCCTTGCATTCGGGGATCTGCGCGTCTTGCTGCGGCCAGGCGCCCACCAGCGTTTGATAGAGCAGAG
>DATLTA010000170.1:0-7591 GCA_035533775.1 Candidatus Dormiibacterota bacterium
GGACGCGGTAAAAACCGCGACCGAGGCCGGAGCCGCGGCCGCGCGCCGCGTCGGCGAACTGGTATCGGTGCACGTCATCGCGCGGCCGCACGAAATGGTCGAAGCGATTTTGCCGGGCGGCGCCGCGCCGGGTGAGGAAAAGTAAATCCGCACCGCTCGCCGCCCGGAAAAACCGGCTTCGGAAACGTTCCCGAAAAAATTAGCAAGAACACGCCGCTGCGGTGCATGTGCCGCGCACGACCTGGGCCTGGAACACGATGTCTTTGCCGAACCCAAAGCGGGGTCGAATCCGGAGCGGGTTCTATCCGTGAAGCGGCTGCTCCGCCGCGTAATCTCCGGTCGCCGATTCCGGCGGCCGTCCTATCGCAGCGTCTTGTTGAAAAATTCCAGTGTGCGGTCCCACGCCAGCGTGGCCGCGGCCTGGTCATATCGCGGCGTCGTATCGTTGTGGAAGCCGTGATTGACTCCCGGATAGATATACGCCGTGTACGTGACGTGATTCGCCTTGAGGGCGGCCTCGTATGCGGGCCATCCGGCATCGATGCGGGTGTCCAGCCCCGCGTAGTGAATTAGCAAAGGCGCCTTGATTCTGGCGACCTCTTCCGCGGTGGGCTGCATCCCGTAAAAGGGAACCGCCGCGGCCAGGTCCGGCATGCGCACCGCCAGTTGGTTGGCCACACCTCCGCCGTAGCAGAAGCCGACCACGCCGATTTTCCCCGTGCATGCCGGGTCGGACTTTAAATACATCGCCGCCGCGTACCAGTCTTCCATCATTTTCTTGGGATCGAGCTTGGACTGCATCTCGCGCCCCTGATCGTCGTTGCCGGGATAGCCGCCCAGTGGAGTCAGCTCATCCGGCGCCAGCGCAAGATATCCCGCCACGCCCAGGCGCCGCGCCACGTCCTCGATATACGGATTCAGGCCGCGGTTTTCGTGCACCACGAGCACGCCGGGCAGTTTGCCGGCGGCGTCGGCGGGCCGCGCCAGATAGGCGCGAATTTTTCCGTAGCCTTGCGGCGATTGGAACGTGATGTATTCGGTTTTCAGGCGCTTGTCGTCCTTGGGCACCTGCTCGGCGAAGGCATAGTTGGGGCTGAGGGCCTCGAAAATGGCTGTCGCGGTCAATCCACCCACGGCAAATTTTCTCGCGCCATCCATAAAATCACGGCGGCTGATGCCTCCGTGAACGTATTTGTCAAAAAGGTTAAGCAGTTCCTGATCGAATTCAGACGCCTTTTTCCGTTCCATGCCAGCGCCTCCTTTTGCGGGTGTTGCGGGTGGGAATATGCGGAGAATAGCATGCTTCGGGAAAGGCGCGCCATCTTTTGCGCCACACGAGCTGGCCATGAACTGGAGTCTGCCGGCGCGGCGCGATCGGCCCGCAAATGGAAAACCGGACAGGCGGGAGCCTGTCCGGTGGAGGGACTTCGCGGGCCGGTTCGGCCAGCTCGCCGCTAATCCACGTACACGAACGAGTAACCGTGCTCTTGCGCGCGATTGACCGCAAGAATTCCCGCCGGCACAAAGCGCGAGTTGGGGATGAGGTTGGCGCTGATTTCCTTGAAAATGGTGTCGGTGTCGACGCCCTTCATCTTGGCAATTCTTCCGGAAATGCCCATGGAAGACATGTGGCAGACGGCAAATTGCGCGCCCTTCTTGATCAGGCCGTCCATTTTGCCCGGCTGCACCGCGCTTTCGCCCTTCGCCAAGAATATATTCACTTTGGGCGCCTGCTTGGTTTTCGGATCGGCGTATCCCGCCTGCTCTGCGAATACGTCGCCATACTTGGCCCACATCGCGTCGTTGTAGGCAAACGTGGTGGATTTGTGCCGCGCGATGAGCACGACGGCCAGGTCGCTGGGCTTCAGCCCGTAGGACTCCTGGTTCGCCACATAGTAGTTGCTGGCGAATTGCAGCGCCCAGGCCATGCCGTCCTGCGAAGTGGTATCGAAGACGAAGCGGTGCACGCCGGGAACCTTTTCGTACCATTCGTCCTGCGCGTGGCGCGCGGGGCGCCACGACGAATCCGCCGAACCCTGCGCCAGCACTGCCGGAGAGCTGGCGACCGCCGCGCCCACCACACCGGCCCCTGCGCCGAGCCGCGTAAGAAACAACCGCCGCGCCATTGAAGATTCCAAACCTTTTCCGTTCATGCGGACTTCCTCCTTCGTCACATTTAATAACGTAAGATCGGTTAGAGACCACAGTATAAGCCCAAGTTTCCAGAACTTCCAGAAAAGGACCGGAGAAGGACCAGAGGAATCACCAGGGAAATAGAAGACCGGGGAAATGGTTTTCCCATATTTCTGTCATATTTGCCTCCGCGAGCGGAGATGCGCCGTTGCGGCTGCGCGGATCGGAGAGTGGGCTGGAGCGGGGTGCTGTGCGAAAAGCCACATTTTGATAGGACCGTTTCTCAGGCGGAATCCATTCCGCAGGAATCCTGACAGGCTTTGCATTTCAGACCTTCAATGCCCTCTTTCGCAATGATAGGAACCATGATCAAGGCGGCTACCGGATCAGCCCACCAGGCGCCAAAAAGAGAGTTCATAACCAACCCCCCGAGCAGGATTGCCGACAGATAGGTACAGAACTCAGTTTGTTTGGCGTCTGCATGCATAGCCACGCTGCGTAGCTCAGCACCTAGTTTCCGTTTTGCTCGCGATAGAACGGGCATCACAACCAGTGAAACGCAGGCTAGAATGATTCCGGCAATGCTGTGCTCGGAGGCTCGCTTATGCAAGAGGTCTGCAATGGATTCGTAGGCAATGTAGACGGATAAGCCGATGAAGCACAGGCCCACTACTCGCAGTGCGCGCTTTTCGTTGTGCTCGCGCTCGTGAATGTCGGCGTCAACAGCCATCCTCCACAACAACGCCGCACCAGATGTCACTTCAATGAAGCTGTCAATTCCAAATCCTATAAGAGAAATGCTGCCTGCAATTGCACCTGCAACGATGGCTACCAGGCCCTCTAAAGTGTTGTAAGCAATCGTAAAGTATTCGAGTTGTCGGCCTTGGCGCAATATTGCTGCCCGCGTCATTCCAGTGCTTTCGGCCATGTTGATAGACTACCACGTTGATTTTCGTGCCAAGGATTTGGATTGTCTATGCGTTGGTTGGGATTCTGCGGCCAAGTCCCGACAAGCCGTTTATCTTGGAAGGACTTGAGCCACTCATGCTTCTCCGCCCCCTCACACCGGCCTCCGCCTAAGTAACCAAGGACGCCGCCACATGGCGTGGAGCCATGCGAAAATCCAGGACTTATGCCTGCATTCCGGCACGCCACAAATCCACACGACGGGGTCCGGCCAGCGGTCCAATCGCCTTGCGTACCTCACCTTATATTTCAACGCCATCAGCGTCTCCTGAGGACTTCAGATCGTTGTGGCAAAGGCTCGCTACAGCATATTCTTCCGAATTCGCCCTGCGTGCGCCAACGTAAGCCATATCCCGATAATCACCGTTTATCAGGCTGTATCCGGCCTTCGGTGGTTGTCCTCACCAATTGTGGTGGTTTACTCCTTCTGATCTTCTGTGATGGTAACCTCGACGTGAGCACCCTTCTTGAGTTTTACATCACAGCCACGTTCATCGGTTAACAAATTGTCAATACGGAGATCCCGGTACTTGCGGTCGGGCACGTCAACCGTAATCTGTGCCTTTTCAGGTTGATTTGGACCAGAAGACTGGACAATTTTATTGACAGTTCCGGGCATGGCGGTACTTGGCCGCTGCGGAATGCGTGAGGTATCCAGTTTTAGTTCTGCTATCTTCGCGGACCTGGCCATTCGTGTCTTCGCCATTTCCATTTTGACGCTGGCGAGCGATGCACTGCTGCGCTCATTTTTGTTCTTTTTGTGGACCATACATACATGATGACATTGAGATTGAGACCGTGCAGTCCCATTTGGCACAGTTCCCTTCGACAACACCTTGATTGAGGTTGGCCCGGCAGATTATCCCGGTAAAGGGTGCCGAGGCTCGGGGCGCTATATGTTACGATTCGCGCATAATGAAGACTCAAATTATCGCGATGGGCGGGGGCGGGTTCTCGAAGGAGCCCGAAAATCCATTGCTCGATCTGTATATTCTGAAACAAGCGCGCAGGTCGAACCCGTCGGTTTGTTTCATTCCCACAGCGAGCGGCGACAGTGATTCATATATTGCCCAGTTCTACGCGGCGTTCTGCCAACTCAAATGCCGTCCTACGCATTTGACTTTTTTCCGACGGACCCCCAATCTGCGCGAATTCATTCTCAAGCAGGACATCGTGTACGTCGGCGGCGGCAATACTAAGAGCATGCTGGCAGTGTGGCATGAGTGGGGTCTACCGCCGATACTTCGTCAGGCGTGGAATGCGGGAGTCGTCCTTGCTGGAATCAGCGCGGGTGCTATTTGCTGGTTCGATGTGGGTCTAACAGATTCGTGGGCCGGACGGTTGGCTCCGTTGAATTGTCTGGGCCTTCTGCCCGGCACCTGTTGTCCGCATTACGACGGGGAAAAGGAACGCCGCCCCGCTCTCCATAAGCTGATGGCCAAGCGTGCTCTACCCCCCGCGTTGGCGCTCGATAACGGCGCGGCGGGGCACTTCGTTGGCCGCAAGCTGCGGTGTGTTATCAGCGAGCGTCCCAATGCTCTCGGTTACAAAGTACAGATTCGAGGCGATCGAGTGACTGAAACCGCACTACCATTCGTACGCCTCTGAACGCACAACATCGTGTGAAGCCGTATTATCGGCTTTATGGCCGATTCCCAGTTGAAGATAAGTCCTGCCGGTTCAACCAGTCGATGCAACACCATCTAGTCTGTTCATCCGACAATACTTCCAGAATGAATTGACCATTCGGGGTTGTACGTAATTAGACCTAAACAGGGATGCTTTTTCTTTGAATTAGCTTTGAGGACCATAAAACCCTTTAAACTCTGGCAAAAGGGACTGCGAGCCAAGTTTTGCGTCGACCCCTTGAGATCACCCGTCTTATCGGAATGTGGCCCGGCGCGAAAAGCCAGGTCCTGAGAATGCCATCTATTATTAAAATAAGAGTCAGGTGCACGGACAGAAGTGCGCTGGAGGCAAGCGCCAATTCATTGCCGGCCGGTTCCAGTTCGGAACCAGCCGGATAGGGAAATCATCGCTTTCCAAGGGCTTGCGGTAAGGGAAGGGTTAAGCGAGCATCTCCTTGACCCACTGATTCACCATTTGTCCGACGGCCCCTCTCTCCTTACTTCCGCGGCCCATGTGCTTACCGCCGGGAATGAGCCGGGCCATCTTCGGTTCGCCCGTAGAGAGCAATAATGGGATCTCCCGAGGCGAAATCCATGGATCCTTGTCGCCGTTGACGCACAGCATGGGCGCGTTGGGCTTGCTCAGCCAGCCCTCCTCCAGCAGCGACATTGCCGGAGCTGTCCGGACGAGTTCGTTGAAATCCTTCACGCCGTTCGCATAGATCATGGAATCGGTGAGTGGCCAGAAGTATTCCTTCTCGTCGTTCAACAGGTATTCCAGCCAGGGCTTCTGCCAGGTGTAGTGAATCGGGCCGCCGAATTCGACGCACGCCTTCAGCCGCTTCGGCTCCAGGTAGGCCATCTTCGCGCCATAGTATCCGCCGTAGCTTCCTGCCACAAATCCCATCCGCCGCGCATCCAGGTCCTTGCGGGTTGTAAGGTAATCGATGATGGCAACGTACAGCTTCGTCGAATCGGGCTTATTGAAAATTGGGCACTCCCCGGCACCCGGCATGTCGACCTCAAACCCCGCCGCGCCAATCGCGAGGGTCTCGTTCAAGTTGCGATTTTCCTTATATTCGTCCACGCCGCCGGTTCTGATCACAACCGCAGGCCGAGTCACTCCCTTGGGCTTCCGCAAATATCCGATGATCTTCTTGCCCTCAAAGGGGATTTCTACAATCTCCATCGGGGGATCCCATGACCGGATCGCCTTCCGGAAATTCTCGACGCACTTGCGATAGGCGGCCTGTTTGGCTGGATCGTTAATCACCGGATATCTCGCGAACCCGTAATACATGGCGGCCTTGGCATACGCCTTGTTCGCCTCATCCAACTTGCCCTGCGACTCAAGTTTGGCGCCCTTCTGTTCGAACGGCACGGCCAACTTGGTCCACTCGGCCACCCACGGCCCAGCAGCGAAACTCGTCAACTTCGCGAAGATTGCCCTTGTTGCCTCCGGGTCAGCACCCTCCCGAATAAACTGTTGCATGCGTTGCCGCGCGCCTTCGGCGTACCTTGGATCCTTGAATGGATTCACTTTAGAGGTCGACGAAGCCGCTGCAGATGACGAATCCTGCGCCATTGCTACCGGAGCATTGAGCGCAAATGCCCCCGCGATCGTCGCCGCGCCGGCCGCTCCAGCAGCTTGCAGCAGTTCTCGCCGGGAAGGCTGGAAGTTGCGTATACCCGGCGCAGGGAGGGAAGTATTTGCGCTCGTTTCTTTCGGGTTGCGGATTTCATCTGTATTTTTCATTTTGCGCCTACCTCTATTCTATAAGGAAGAATTGATCCCTTGATTAGACATATGGATCAGACATATAGCCGAGAATGCTATCGGAGAATGCCAGTCCGAAGGTGTAACCCAATTTGCATCCTTTCGTCAAGAATTACGCACGCGTCCAAACGCCTGCCCGTTGGGATGGCCGTGATCCCTCACGTGAAAGTGCGCGCGTGTTCCGTTTTTCAGCCTCTTCCGAGAGTTCCGAGAGAGAGTCAGAAGCTATTTGTCCTCCAGGTCCTGAAAAGGCGCGTCTTGGAATATAGCTTTTTGCCCAATTCCGACATTCCGAGAATCCCGTTTTTCAGCACTTGACTTGGCAGTATTGCGGGAGTAGCTTCGCCGAGTTGCGCGACGATGTTGGGCTTTCATGAAACTATGTGAACGTATTGTGGCAACCGCCACCAATTTATCGAATGCCATTGTGCGCTGAGCCGTTCGACACACTTGAAAGACCCGGCATCAAACAATCACTTGGATCTGCATATGAAATGTTTTTGAATCGCGCAATCGCACTCGCAATCGTCGATCAGGTTGGCTGGACCTAGATACCTCTAATGAGGCTTACTTGTGCCCTTTTATTTCGAGAATGATTCGACCAAGCGGATTGCTCGCTGTAGGATTGAAGGGCGCCTTACCGATGAAGAGATCATGGAATGCTATCGATCTGCCTGTGAGATCGCCGCACTAGGAGATCCGCAGGCGGGCATCTTTGATCTGTCCGGCGTAAAGTCCTTCGAAGTCTCATCCCATACGATCCACGAATTGGTAACGCTTCCACGGATCATTCCAAATCCGAATTGCGTCCGTATGATTATTGCTGAACCTATTCACATCTACGGGATGTCGCGCATATTTCTATTTCTCGGGCGGTTAACCCGTCCGAACCTGTATGTGGTTCGTTTCGAGGAAGAAGCGTGGGCTATCCTTGGTGTCACGAAGCCACAATTCAAGGCCTATGAAAGAAAGATAGTTTAGGTACCCCTTTATGCCGCATCAGGGCGGCACGGGCTCCCAAAGTTCAACTGCAAAGCCCGACTCACCGGCCCAGAAGAAAAAACACACAGGCTGAAGCCTGTGCTAC
>DATLTA010000171.1:0-22198 GCA_035533775.1 Candidatus Dormiibacterota bacterium
TTCGATCCGGCGCGTCACGAAAATCGAGGAGGCCCTCGAAGGCGCGGACGTGGTTCTGACCTTGCGCGTGCAGCAGGAACGCCTGCACGAGCCGGCGCTCGCCCTGGACGAATACATTCTGCAGTACCAGCTTACGCCGGAGCGTTTGCGCCTTGCGAAACCCGATGCGCTCGTGCTGCATCCCGGGCCCATCGTTCGCGGCATGGAAATCGATTCCGCCGTAGCCGACGGCCCGCAATCCTGTGTGCTCGAGCAAGTCACCAACGGAGTGGCTGTCCGGATGGCGCTGCTGTTCCTGATCATCGGCGGCGCGGACGCACCCTCGGAAAAGGATTCTTCTCATGCTGCTGATTAGCAATGGACGGCTGCTCGATCCCGCCAGCGGGGCCGACGCCCCGCGCGACATTCTGCTCGACGGGGACCGCATCGCCGGCGTCGCGCCGCACGGGCAACTCGGCGCGCGCGCCAAAGGCGCCGAAATTTTCGACGCCACCGGCCTCGTGGTTTCGCCCGGCTTCATCGATCTGCATTGCCACCTGCGCGAGCCGGGCGGCGAATCTTCGGAAACCATCGAGACGGGAACGCGCGCGGCGGCGCGCGGCGGATTCACGGCCGTATGCCCGATGCCGAACACGCGCCCGGTGAACGACAATGCCTCGCTGACGCGCTCGATTGTGGAACGCGCCGCTGCGGTTTCCAAAGTGCGCGTGTGGCCGATTGGCGCGGCTTCGGTGGGCAGCAAGGGCGAAGCCCTCGCCGAAATCGCGGCCATGAAACAGGCGGGCATCGTCGCCGTCTCCGACGACGGCCGGCCCATCGCCAGCGCAAAATTATTGCGGCAGGTGATGGAGTATTGCCGCGCGCTGGATTTGCCGGTGATCGACCACTGCGAGGACAGCTCCCTGTTTGCGGGCGCCGTCATGCGCGAAGGAAATCAATCCGTCCGTCTGGGATTGCGCGGGATGCCCGCGGCCACCGAATCGCTGGCGGTCGCCCGGGACGTTCAGGTGGGCGAACTCACTGGCTGCAAGCTGCATATCGCGCATCTTTCCGCGCGCGCTTCGCTCGAACTGGTGCGCGCCGCGAAGGCCAACGGCCTGCCGGTCACCTGCGAGGTTACGCCGCATCATTTCACGCTCACCGACGAAGACGTGCGGTACGACGCGCGCTACAAAATGAATCCCCCGCTGGCCTCGCGGGAGGACCGCGACGCCCTGATCGCCGGACTCGCCGACGGGACGGTGGACGCCATCGCCACCGATCATGCCCCGCATGAACCCGCGCTCAAAGAGGTTGAATTCGACCGCGCGCCATTCGGCGTCACCGGATTTGAGACCGCGCTCGGTCTGGGGCTCGAGCTGGTGCACGCCGGAAAAATTTCGCTGCTGCGCATGGTCGAATTGTTCACTTCCGGCCCGGCGCGCGTGCTCGGCATCGAGCGGCGCGTCGCGGAAAACGAGCCGGGGGACCTCACGATATTTTCCACGGAACAGAAATGGACTTTCCGCGCGGAGGAATCCGCCAGCAAGTCGCGCAATTCGCCATTCGATGGGCGCGAATTTCGCGGCGCCCCCATGGCCACAATCGTCGCCGGGCAGATCGCCTACCGCAGGTAAACCAGCCGCCGGCACGCCAAGGCGCGAAGCAAAACAGAAAACGAATGCAAATTTTTCTGTAATCCAGTGATTCCGGAAAAATGGGAACTAATGGGCGCCGGGTTCGGCGGCGGGGTGCATGCCGTGCTGCGGAACTTCGTGGACGCCGCGCGTGGGCGGGTCCTGGTGGATGCGGTAGAAATGATCGAGCGGGCCGGGGCCCTTGCCGATGGAAAATCCCTTTTCAATCGCTTTGGTTACGTAGGCTTTGGCGAGCAGCACGGCTTCGCGAAGCGGGCGCCCGCAGGCCAGTTGCGCGGCGATGGCCGAAGCAAACGTACAGCCCGACCCGTGCGTATTTTCGCTCTTGATGTGGTCGCCGCCGAGCGTAAGCATTTCCGCGCCGTCGAAAAGAACGTCGGTGGCCTTCTCCATGTGCCCGCCCTTGACGACCACGGCGCGCGCGCCCCGCTCGACGATCTTGCGCGCCGCCGCTTCCATCGCGGCGCTATCCTTGATCGCAATTCCGGAAAGAATTTCCGCCTCCGCAATATTTGGCGTCACCACCGTGGCGCGTTTCAGCAATTCTTCCGCGAGATATTTGATTCCGCCCGCGTCAAGCAGATCGATTTCCCCGGAGGTCGATTTCATGACCGGATCGAGAACCACATGCGGGATGCCGGCGCGGTCCAGAAAATCGGCGACCACCACGGCGTTTCCGCGATGGCCCAGCATGCCGATTTTAATCGCGGCAATCTTCATGTCTTCGAGCAGCGCGTCCAGTTGCGCGCGCAATTCCGACGCCGGAGTGTCATGCACGGATTTTACGCCCTGGGTGGACTGCACGGTGAGCGCGGTGATGGCGGCAACGCCATAACAATTATGCGCGGAGAAGGTTTTCAGGTCGGCAATGATGCCGGCGCCGGCGGAAGGATCGAAACCTGCGATCGTCAGCACGATCGGCGGGGCCGCAATTTCATGGGTGGACAATATCTTTGCGTCCTCCGCGCCTGCAGAAAACCGGGCCGGCCGCGCAAACGGATTTCGCGAGCCGGCAAGTCGAAATGTACGCGCGTGATCGTCAGCGCGCAATAGGATTCTTCTTTTTCACGGATGCGCTGCCCGCGAAGAGTATTTCGGCGAGCGGCAAGGTACAGGACTCAGGAGCGGGGTGCTGCGCGCCTTACGGAAACAGTCCGCGGACGGTCGTGGCCTCCGCAACGCGGCTGACGGCCAGAATGTACGCGGCGGCGCGCGGGTAGACGTGATACTTGCGCATCGATTCGTACACATCGTTGAACGCGCGCTTCATCACGAATTCGAGTTTTGAATTCACTTCCGGCAACTGCCAGAAAAATCCCTGCAGGTCCTGCACCCATTCGAAATAGCTCACCGTGACGCCGCCCGCATTGGTCAGGATATCCGGCAGGACGAAGACACCCCGGCGCGAAAGGATTTCGTCCGCGTGCGGCGTGGTGGGACCGTTGGCGGCTTCGGCCACGATTTTGGCCTTGATCTGGTCGGCGTTGTGCAGCGTGATCACGTTTTCCAGGGCCGCGGGAACCAGAATGTCGCACTTCAGCGTCAGCAATTCGTCATTCGATATGCGCGACGCACCGGGCATCCCTACCACGGTGCCGGCGCGTTCCTTGTAGCGCAGGGCGCGCAAGGGATCGATTCCGCGCGGGTTGTGCACGCCGCCGCGCGAATCGCTGATGGCCACGATCTTCGCTTTTTTCTCGGCGAACAAACGCGCCACCGCCGAGCCCACGTTGCCAAAGCCCTGAATCGCCACGGATGCGCCGCGCAACGGAATCTTTTTGACCTTGCACGCTTCCTCGACCACGAACAGGACTCCGCGCCCGGTGGCGTCCGTGCGCCCCTGGGACCCGCCGATCGATACGGGCTTGCCCGTCACCACACCGGGAGTAGCGTGTCCCACGGCCATCGAGTAGGTATCCATGATCCACGCCATGGTTTGCGCATCGGTGTAAACGTCCGGCGCGGGAATATCAATTTCAGGACCGATGATGGGCCGAATTTCCGCGGCGTAGCGGCGCGTCATGCGCTCCAGTTCGCCCTTGGACATGTGTTTGGGATCGCAGATGACGCCGCCCTTGGCGCCGCCATACGGCAGATTTACCGTCGCGGTTTTCCAGGTCATCCAGGCGGCCAGCGCCTTTACTTCGTCCAGCGTAACGTTGGGATGGTAGCGGAGCCCGCCCTTGGCCGGGCCGCGCGCCACGTTGTGTTGCACGCGGTATCCGGTGAACATTTTCGTCTGG
The DNA here is from genome assembly GCA_035533775.1 of Candidatus Dormiibacterota bacterium. Lineage (GTDB taxonomy): Bacteria > Acidobacteriota > Terriglobia > Acidiferrales > UBA7541 > Palsa-360. The sequence continues at coordinate 3,881 of DATLTA010000171.1, forward strand.
CCGTTGTCCAGCCGCACGGGAATGGCAACTTCCAGGACGCGCTTCGGCGTGCGCAGGATCAGCCGCAGGCCCGGATCGAGCTTCAAATACTCCGCCGCCATGTCAAACTGGATTTGCGCGATGCGGAATGGATTCAGGTCTTCGCGCGGCGCCATGCGCGGTAGAACGGGTTGGGGAACCGCTTTCACCACCGTGGCCATGAACGTTTCTCTCCTTGCGTATCGCGGCTACGCGCTTGCCGCGTGCCGCGACGATTCTTGATACCGCGCGCGGCATTCGGCCGAACAGAAGTGCAACTTCTGGCCCGCTTGCTCCAAAGGAAAAGAAATCTCAGGTGAAACGTATGTGCCGCACCAGGGATCGCGATGCAAGGGAATGGCCGACTGGGGCGCCTGCGGCCCATGCGCAGCCCCGGATGCGGATCGAGGCGCGGCTCCAGGTGCGGCCCCCGGCGCGGCCACTGACCCTGCATTTCCGAAGGCCCGGGCAAGCAGCTTGCGCACGATCCACACCAGCCCTTTGCCGATCCACCGGTCCATTCGTTCTTGTAGGTTCACCCGCTTGACGCTTTCCAGCGGCTCGTTTGTGGCTCAGCTTGCCGCGCGTGCTCTCAGGGCGTCCATTTCCAAGTGCATTCCGGAAACGTGCCGCCGACGCCACCGGGCTTTTTCAATGCGGCGCAAAATTCCGCTCCGCGCCCGCAACATCTGCCCCTAACGTGCGCGGTTGCTGTTTACGATATAACCCGAGTGTAGTCAACCGGGAAAAGCGGTGTCAACCAAAGAACCGTGATATTTCAGGCCAGAATGCCCTGGAAACACAATTTTCGGGCAGTTTGGGCTTTCGAAACAATGTAAGTTATTCATAATAAGCTGTTTATATAGTTGTTAGCGCCTTGCGAGCTTCCCGAATGCAAGATAACTACAAATGAATGAGAAATGAGGTCTCCCGAGGAACTGGGCGGGACCCGGCTCGTCAAAACAAAAGTCGTCGGAAGCAAGTTGGACTCGGTCTCACCGGATGCCGGGTTATCGAAAATGAAGCCGGTTCAGCCCTGTGCGGGAATCCGGTCCGTACCCACATAGCTCCGAAGGACTTCGGGGATCAGCACAGAGCCATCGGCCTGCTGGTAGTTTTCGACGATGGCGAGCCAGGTGCGTCCCACCGCCAATCCGGACCCGTTCAGGGTGTGCACGAATTCGCTTTTGCCGCCCTTGGCCTTGAAGCGGATGCCGGAGCGCCGCGCCTGAAACGCTTCGGTGTTGGAGCAAGAAGAAATTTCCATGAACTCCCCGGCGGATGGGAGCCACACCTCGATGTCATACGTTTTGGAGGATGCGAAGCCCATGTCGCCCGTGCAGAGCTGCACAACACGGTAGTGCAGGCCAAGTTTCTGCAGGACGATTTCGGCGCTGGCGACCAGAGATTCGAGTTCTTCGTAGCTGCGGTCGGGCCGCGTGAATTTGAACATTTCGACTTTCTGAAACTGGTGCTGGCGCTTCAGCCCGCGCGTATCTTTCCCGGCGGCGCCGGCCTCGGAGCGGAAGCAGGCCGTCCAGGCGCAGAGCTTGATCGGCAGCAGGTCGGCGTCGAGCGTTTCTTCCCGGTAGAGGCTGGTGAGCTCGACTTCTGAAGTGGGAGTCAGCCACAAATCCGTGTTTTCCAGGTGGAACATGTCCGCGGCGAATTTCGGCAGCTGCCCCACGCCGGTGAGCGCCGCCGTATTCACGATGAACGGGGGAAGAATTTCCATAAACCCGTTCGCGGCATGGGTATCGAGAAAAAAGTTTGCCAGCGCGCGTTCCATCCGTGCTCCCAGGCCGAGGTACACGGCAAAGCGCGTGCCGGCTATTTTCGCGGCGCGCTGGAAGTCCAGAATCCCGGCGTTTTCCCCGATTTCCCAGTGAGGGCGCGGCTTGAAATCGAATTTTGGCGGAGTGCCCCAGCGACGCACCTCGACGTTGGCCGAGGCGTCATGCCCGACGGGCACGGAACTGTGCGGCCGGTTGGGCACGGTCAGCATGAAATCGCTGAGTTGCGCATCCAGCAAGGTGGTGCGTTCGTCGGCCTGCTTAATTTCCTCGGAGACGCGTTTCATTTCCGCCAGCAGCGCGGAAGCGTCTTCGCCGGCCTTCTTGCGCCGCGCGATTTCCTCGCCGGCGCGGTTGCGCTCGGCCTTGAGCCGCTCGGCCGCCGTGATCCGTTCGCGGCGCTCCAGATCGAGCGCGCGGAACGCGGCGAAATCGATGGCCACGCCGCGGTCGGCCGCCATCTTTTCGAATTCGTCCAGGTGCTCGCGAAAATATCCCAAGTCATGCATGGAGAAAGCATAACCCAGGAAGGGCAATTCGCGAGCGTGAAGAAATGTAAAGTTGAGAATGGCAAGTTAAGAGCCGAAACTCCGGCCCTGGGCTGAGCAGGCAATCTTGCGGCTGTGCGACTCCCCGGCGCTCCACCGGATGTCCGCTTGCCGCCGTTGACGCGGCAAATGCGGCATCCTAAGATACTGTCTTCACGAAAGCTGGCGCTGGATGTCTTCTCCACACCGAGTCGCGAAATCGATTGCTCGAACTTTTTTACTTCTATCCGTTGTTTTCCTTTTTTCTCCCGCAGCCGCACGCGCGGAAAAAGTTAAAGACCTCAAACCCCAGGGTTACGTAAATGATTTCGCCGGAGTCCTCAGCGCGCAGGCGAAGCAGCAGCTGACGGCGCTGTGCACCGAAGTCGATCAAAAAACGAAGGCGCAGATTGCGATCGTAACCGTATCTTCGCTGGAAGGCGAGCCCATCGAGGAGTACTCCATCGATCTGGCAACCGAGTGGGGCGTGGGGCCGAAACAGCAGGCGCGCGGCGTGCTGATCCTGATCGCGCCGAACGACCGCAAATATCGCATCGAGGTCGGCTACGGCCTCGAAGCGATACTGCCCGACGGCAAGGTGGGCGGCTTTGGCCGCGAAGCGGTGCCCTTGCTGCGGCAAAACGACTATAGCGACGCGGCGCTGCTCCTCACGCGGCGCATCGCTGCGGTCATCGCCCAAGACCGGGGGGTTGCGCTCGACACAACTTCCGGGCCCGCGCTGCCCGAATCCCAGGTGCCCCAGGAGCCTCCGGGAAATGATGCGGCTTCCGGAACCTTCACGTGGATTTTCAATCTTTTCATTGTTCTTATTCTGCTGGGACCGTTTCTGGGCTTCCTGTTTCAGATTTTTTTCGGCACATCGGCCGGGTCTGCCCGCAGCCGGCGCAACTGGTGGATCGGTGGACCTGGTTATGGCGGCGGCATGTGGGGCGGTGGCGGCTTTGGCGGCGGTGGAGGAAGTGGCGGCGGAGGCTTTGGCGGGTTTGGAGGAGGAGGATTTGGAGGCGGCGGCGCAAGCGGAGGCTGGTGAGATTTCTGACTAAAGAAGCAGCGCTGGGAGGAGTGAAGTTTGGAACATCCTAAGCTCGATGAGTTCGTTCAAAAATTGAAAGCGGCCGCGGCGGACAACTTGACGTCCGTGATCCTTTACGGTTCCGCGGTGTCCGGGGAATTTCATGCCAGGCACTCGGATCTCAATTTGCTATGTGTCGTGGGTTCGGCAGATACAGGGCGGATTGAGGCCCTGCATGCGACGGTCGCATGGTGGGTGAAACAGGGCCACCGCCCACCGCTGGTTTTTACGTTGGAGGAATTGCGCCGCTCAGCGGACGTTTTCGCCATCGAGCTGCTGGACATGAAATCCCATCACCGGGTTTTATCGGGTCAGGATGTGCTGTCGGATATTTCCGTGCCCCTGCATTACCACGCCATCCAGGTGGAGCGCGAACTGAGGACCGATTGGCTGCGCCTGCGCCAGGCCATGCTGGCGGCGCCGAAAAAATCAAAAGTTTATCTGGGACTGATGGTCACATCGTTTTCGTCCTTTGCGGTATTGTTTCGGCACGCGCTGGTTGCGCTGGGCGAGCCCCCGGCGGGAAGCAAGCGCGAAGCCATCGAACGCATTGCGAAGTTCGCGAACGCCGACCCGGGCAGTTTTTTAGCGATTCTGGATCATCGCGAGGGAAAACGGAAGGCGCGGGAAATCGACGCCGAAAAAACGCTGAAACTCTATTTTGCATTCGTGGAAGCGGTCACGGATCAGTTTGACCGGCGGACAGGGGCGCAAAAATAGGGTCGCGTCGGTCCTGGAAAAAACGGCCGCGAAAAAACAACGAAGAAACGTTCGGGAGGACGCGCATGAAAAAGGTACTGGTCGTGGTGGCCGCCGTGGCGCTGATCGCGCTGATGATCGGTGGAATGTACGTTGGACGGCGCAACGAGATGGTGCGGAAAAATGAAACGGTGAAGTCCGCCTGGGCGCAAGTGGACGTGGTGCTGCAGCGCCGCGCCGACCTGATCCCGAACCTGGTCGAGACCGTGAAGGGTTTTGCGGCGCAGGAACAGACTGTCTTTCACGACATCGCCAGCGCTCGCGCCGCGCTGCTGGGCGCGCAAACTCCCAAGGACAAAATTGCCGCCAACGGGCAACTGGACGGAGCGCTGGGCAGGCTGCTGCTGATTGTCGAAAATTATCCGCAACTCAGATCGAATGAGAATTTCCTGCGCCTACAGGACGAACTGGCCGGCACAGAAAACCGGATCGCGGTAGAGCGCAAGCGATACAACGACGCCATACAGGACTACAACACGTACATCGGGCTTTTCCCCAACGATATTTTTGCCGGCTGGGCGGGATTCCAGCGGAACAACGCCTACTTCGCCGCTTCACAATCCTCACGCGAGGCGCCCAAGGTGCAGTTTCCCGCGCCGGTGCGGTAGATTTCATCCGCGCCGCATCGCCGCCGGTTATTTTGGATACGGGTGCCCCGCCAGAATGGCGAAGGCGCGGTAGAGCTGTTCGGCGAGCATGGCGCGCGCCAGTTCGTGGGAAAACGTCAGCGGGGATAGGGAAAGTTTCTGCGTTGCGCGGCGGCGCAAGGCGTCGGGAAAGCCACCGGCGGCGCCGCACAAGAAAACAATTTCGCGGGCGCCGCGATCGCGGGCGCCGCCCAGCCACTTCGCGAATTGCGCGGACGTTTGCGGTTTTCCCGTGTCATCGAGCAGGACGACGATCGCTGCGGAATCGAGCGCCAGTTTTCGGAGCGATGCGGAGGAATCTTCGCGCAATTCGGTGAGTTGCACGTCGGCGAAACGCTGGATGCGCGCCACGTAATCGCCGATCATGGTGCGAACTTCGGGGCGGCGCGTCTTTCCGAGCATGACCAGATGAATTTTCATGTGTGCGAGGTTTGCCGACAATCGCGGGGGATGGATTTGCCGCGGCCGGCGACGGTCCTGTCTTCAGTTCAACCCGAATTTCTTTCGTTTGTCGAGCAGGGTCTTGCGGCTGATGCCCAGGATGGCCGCGCTCTTGCTGATCTTATAGCGGGTGGCCTCCAGTGTGGCGCGAATCGCGTCGCGTTCGATATCTTCCAGCGAGCGCAGCGCGACGCCGAAGCCCGCATCCGACGTCTGCACCGATTCCGGAAAATCCTGCGGCGCCAGCGTCGGCCCGCTGGAGAAAACCAGCGCGCGCTCGATGGCATTTTTCAGCTCGCGCACGTTGCCGGGCCAGGGATATGCGGAAAGCATGCGCCGGACGGGATCGGAAAAAACGACGCCCACGCGCCCATGCACGCGCGCCGCGCGTTCCAGCAGCGCGTCGGCAAGCGGCAGGATATCCGCGGGACGGGCGCGCAGGGCGGGCACCGTAATCGTCAGCACGCTCAACCGGAAATACAAATCCTCGCGGAATTGCCCGTTGGAAACCAATCGCGAAAGTTCGGAGTTGGTCAGGGCGATCAGGCGCGCGCCAATCGTGATCGTTTCGGTGCCTCCCAGGCGCTCGAACTGCCGTTCCTCCAGCACGCGCAACAGTTTGGTCTGCGTGGACGGCGAGAGCGCCGCGATTTCATCCAGCACGATGGTTCCCGCGCCGGCCATTTCCAGCCTGCCCAGTTTGCGTTCGACGGCTCCGGTAAACGCGCCGCGCTCGTGGCCGAACAGTTCCGATTCCACCAGTTCCTGCGGGAGGCTCGCGCAATCGATTTTCAGGTAAGGGGCGTCGCGCCGGGAACTCAGTTCATGGATCAGCCGGGCGAGATGGTCTTTCCCCGTGCCGCTTTCTCCAGTGATGAGCAGCGTCGTGGAGGTTTCCGCGACCTTGCCCGCCAACACCAGGACGGCTTGGGAAGAGGGGTCCTCGGCAATCCATGCCATGCGTGGCTCGCTCATGCTTCGGCCTCCGCTGCGCCGGGCCTGCGGTTGCCCTCGGCGGGATTTTCGAATTCGATGCGGCGCGCTTCCCGCCACAATCGTTCCAGGTCGTAAAAGTGCCGCGCGCGCTCGGTGAATACGTGCACGATCAGGCTGCCGAAATCCAGCAGCATCCAATCCGCCCCCGATAGCCCTTCACGGTGCAGCAGGCGCTTGCCGATGCGCGCGAGCTTTTCCTCGATTTCGTCGCAGATCGCTTCCACCTGCCTCGGGCTGAAACCCGTGCAGAGAAGAAAGTAATCGGTGAACGCGCCAAGCCCTGCCAGATCGAGCAGCGTCACTTCCGCCGCCTGCTTTTCCTGCGCCGCCTCGATGGCCGCGCGAACCTCGGGTTGCAGAGCATCCTTTTTTGAAGTCACCGGTAGAGGGCCTGCTTGGTAATGTATTCCTCGACGCGCGGCGGCACAAGCCCGTGAATGGACTGATTGGCATCGAGGCGGTGCCGGACTTCGGTGGCCGAAACGTGGCTGGAAACCGTGTCCAGCAGGTAGATGGTCGTGCGACGCAGCGCAATGGCACGCGGGTCCAGGGGCGCGTCCGCCGAACCCGGCCGCGCAAACAGTTCGGGCGGAATCACCAGGCGCAGCGCGTTGGAATGGAATCCGGGACGGCTGGCCACGATGAAATCGCAAAGCCCCAGCAGCGTTTCATAATCTTTCCATGTGGGGATATCCAGAAAGGAATCCGCTCCCAGCAGAAAATAAAGATGCGCGTCCGCGCCGTGAAATTTCTGTTTGAAGTGCCGGATCGTGTCCACCGAATAATAAGTTTCGCGCCCAGAATGGTCCGCGCCGGATTCGGCGAGCGAGGGAATGAATCGTGGGTGATCGGCGCAGGCCAGCGCCACCATGGCGTAGCGATCGGCGTACGAGGCCATGCCCCGGCGGCGTTTGTGCGGCGGCCGCCCGGTGGGAATGAAGTGGATTTCGTCGAGATGGAAGCGGCGCTCCGCGGCGCGCGCTACGGCCAGATGGCCGATATGAATCGGGTCAAACGTGCCGCCAAATAGAGCGATGCGGCGCTCGCCTGCCTTTTGCCTGGCAGTGCCAGGGCCCGGCGGAGGGGCAATGCTCAACGGTCCTCCGTATGACGGGCGTGATGCGCGGGGGCATGCGCATCCTCTTCGCCGAATTCCCCGGCATCCGCCGCACCGGTTTCCACTCCGTCTGCATCTTCCGTGTCGGGCGCGACCGGCGCCAGGCGGTCCAAGGCGTCAGCCATGGCGCGCACCAGCTGCGGGATGCCTTCGCCGGATGCCGACGAGATGGCGTGAAATTCCAGGCCGCGCGCGGCGCAGAAATCGCGCAACTTTTCCAGGCGCGCGCGATCGGTGGTGGCGTCGAGCTTCGTGGCCACGACGATCACGGGCTTGGCGGCAAGCTTTTCGCTGAACGCCGCCAGCTCCCCGGAAATAATTTCAAAATCGCGCACGGGATCGCGGTCGGAAGCGTCGCTGGTATCGATCAGGTGCGCCACCAGGCGCGTGCGCTCGATGTGGCGAAGGAAACGGATGCCCAGGCCGACGCCGGTATGCGCGCCTTCGATCAGGCCGGGCAAATCCGTGACGACAAACGTGCGGCCCCCGGAACGCTCCGACGGCTTTCCCAGTTCGCTGTCGGCGGAAACCACGCCCAGGCTGGGCTCCAGGGTAGTAAATGGATAATCGGCAATTTTCGGATGCGCCGCGGAAATGCGCGAAATCAGCGTGGATTTGCCGGCATTGGGAAATCCGACCAGGCCCACATCGGCCAACAGTTTCAATTCAAAATGCAGGTGGCGTTCCTGCCCGGGTTGTCCTTCTTCCGATTCGCGTGGCGCCTGATGCCAGGGTTTCGCGAAGTGCTGGTTGCCGCGCCCGCCGCGCCCACCCTGCGCCAGCAGCACGCGCTGCCCCGGCTCGGTCAGGTCCGCGATCTGTTCGCCCGTATCCTGATCAGTGACCACCGTGCCGACCGGAACCAGCAGAGTCATGTCCGCGCCAGAATGGCCCGAACATTGCGAGCCTTCCCCGTGACGCCCGCGGTCCGCCTTAAATTCCCGGTTGTAGCGGTAACGCAGCAGCGTGTTGTCATGCGGATTCGCTTCCAGCCAGATGCTGCCGCCGTGGCCGCCGTCGCCGCCGGAAGGTCCGCCGCGCGGCACATATTTTTCGCGCCGAAACGCCACGCAGCCGTTTCCGCCGTCGCCCGCTTTTATGTAGATTTTCGCTTCGTCAACAAACACGTGAGTTCCATTTCCGCAAATTGGAAGAATACGATATTACCGGACCGATTTGCACGGCCGGCGCATCAGGACGCGCCCTGTTTCTGGACTTAATCAGGTTCCGGCCAAGCTCCGGGCAAATCCAACGGCGCGCCGCGACCGATGAACGGCGCTGCGCTTGCCGTAAAAAAGAAAAAGGCGTCCCGGCCAGGCCGGGACGCCTTCGAATTCGAAACCCGGTTAATCCGCTGGCGCGATGGCAGGTTCGGCCGACGCCGCTGCCGCTTGCTCCGGCGGCAGAACGCTGATGTAGCGGCCGTCCTGGCCCTTATCCTGAAAGAGCACGACGCCGTTAATCAGGGCGAACAGCGTATCGTCCTTGCCGCGTCCCACGTTCACGCCGGGCTTGTGTCGTGTGCCGCGCTGGCGAATCAGAATCGTTCCCGCATGGACCACCTGGCCGCCAAAGCGCTTCACGCCCAGCCGTTGTCCCGGGGAGTTGCGGCCGTTTACCGATGAGCCGCCACCTTTTTTATGTGCCATTGGAATTCCCTTTGGAGCTCTTTAGAGCTCGATGCCGCTGACTTCGACGGCAGTATAGTTTTGCCGGTGGCCGCGGGAGATTTTGTATTGGTTCGTCGTCTTGAACTTGAGGACCGTGATTTTCGGATGACGTCCCTGGGCAACGATCTTGCCCACGACCTTGGCGCTCTTGGCGCCGGCCCCGGTTAGAAGTTTCTTTTCGTCGGTACCCACGGCAAGCACGTCTTCAAACGTGACTTTGCCGCCGACCTTGCCGGGCAAGGTTTCCACCTTGACTGTGTCACCGGGCGTTACCCGGTACTGCTTGCTTCCACTTCGAATGACGGCGTACATCGCCCCTCCAGATGCTCAACGGAAACGTTCATTATACGGATGGTTAGGGCGCCCGTCAATGCCGTTGATGGGGGAGTGTCCGCTGAACGATGAACGGCGGCTTACAACCCGGCTTTGCGCTCCGGCGTTTCCAGGTCAAATGGGGTCCAGGGCGGGCCCAGTCCGGGCCGGGAGCGATGTGGATTGCGGACAATCCCCGCGAGGCCGTGCTGTGATATGCTTCGCGTTACGTCAATGGCCAAGGAGGGATTTGCCATGAAAAAACTGGCTCTGGGTCTTGCGCTCTGCATGTTGGTGAGCTTGCCCGTCTGGGCGGCGCTCAATGTAGGTGAAAAGGCGCCCAATTTTTCGGCGCGCGCTTCACTGGCGGGAAAAGAATTCAATTTTTCCCTGCAAAAAGCCCTGAAGAAGGGTCCGGTCGTGGTCTATTTCTTTCCGTCCGCCTACACCAGGGGCTGCGATCTGGAAGCGCATACCTTTGCGGAGATGAAGGATAAATTCGACGCCGCCGGCGCCACCATTATCGGCGTATCGGCCGACAGCATTGCGCGGCTCGATCAGTTCTCGGCGGACCCGGCGTATTGCGCCGGAAAATTTCCGGTAGCCTCCGACGCGAATCGCAAGATCTCCGCTTCTTACGATCTGACGGCGACGCCCGGAAAGCCTGGCCAGAAGGACGTTCGCGGCATCGCGATTGGCCACGACTTTATCGAGCGCACAACTTTCGTCATCGGCAAGGACCACAAGATCATCGCCACGCTTTCATCGAAAAGGGACAATCTGTCACCCGACGAGCATGTGAAGAAATCGTTGGAGATCGTGCAGAAGCTCAACTCCAAATAAATCGGGCAAATCGGACGGCTATGGGTTCCGGTTCGCGCGCCGTGGCCAGGGCTCCTCGATTGGGGTAGCCCAGTGCCCTGCAATCGGCCTATCGGGAGCTGGAACCTGCCAAATTGCCAGCTCCCGATAAGCGTGCTTCTTCCGATTGATATCTGGAAGTGAATCGGACCAGGGGTCAAGAAGCGACTCCTTAAAGAGGGATTTTGTGAAATCGACAACTGTGATTGCATTACTGCCGGTTATTGTAATGTCCGTTCTTCCTCTTCGAGCAGCCGCCCAGCAGCCAAAGCATCAGGCCGAGCAGTCACCCGACAAGCATTCCATGATGATGCAGCGTGGCGATAAAACCATGGGCTTCAGCCAAACAGAAACCACGCACCACTTCTTCCTCAGGAAGGACGGAGGGGTGATTCAGGTTGAGGCGAATGACCCAAAAGACACGCGGAACCGTAACCTGATCCGCATGCATCTATCCCATATCGCCCAAGCCTTTGCCGCAGGTGATTTCTCCGACCCCATGGCCGTGCACGACAAAGTGCCGGATGGAGTTCCTGCGATGCAGCGGTTGAAGGGAGATATCCATTACACATTCCAACAGACCCCGCAGGGTGGCCGAGTGCTGATCAGGACAGCGAATACGCAAGCCCTCACGGCGATTTATCAGTTCCTTCGTTTCCAGGTTAGGGAGCATCAAACGGGCGACAGCGGAAAAGTTAAGTAATCCTGCCAAAGGTTCGTAGAAAACACCACTCTCCCCCTCTTTCTCTTTGCCGGAACTTCCGATTGGGGAAGTTCCCTGGCGCACCTTACGATCCCCCCTTCGACTCAATCCATTTGCCGCCAGAGCAGGTCTCGTCGAGATCGCGGGTGGCACAGGTTTTGAGGCGCATTTGAATTTTCGGACGGCCGGGCCCTGGCGGGTGTTCGAGGGTCGGAGAGTGTGGTTTTGTTTCTCGATTGAAAATCTGGATTCATTCTCTACATCGCGCTACTTGCCCACATCGCGGCACAGGCCCGGAAGCAGCACCCCACACAGGCTGAAGCCTTTGCTATGTGCCTTTGCGTATTCCCTTTGGGCGGGTAACCCTCACTGTCTAAATTAGCGGGGTGCAGTACATTGTGTAGTGCTTTTAGCGCGCTCGAAGAACACCCCGGGCCGTCCTTGACCGTCTTCGCGGGCTCGACTACACTACATGTTTTGAAACAGTCTGGTTTTAGGGACTGAATGGGAGAGTTCTTTGCCGAAACGCACATTTCAACCAAAGGTGCGCCGTCGCCACAAAACGCACGGCTTTCGCACGCGCATGAAAACGGTGGGAGGCCGGAAGGTGCTGGCGGCCCGCCGCAAAAAGGGACGTCATCGTCTTACACCTATCTGAAGATTCGAATGGTTCGCGGCAGGGTTTCCCTCGTGCCGTGCGCTTGTTGAAACGCGCCGAATATGAAGCTGTATATGGCGCTGGTCAACGCCGCTCGAGCTCTCAGTTCGCAGTATTTTTCCGCTTGCAGCCAGCGATTCCGCGCAAGGTTCCCGGGAACGAGCCTTCGGGAGCGGACCGCGTCAGCCGCTTCGGCATCAGCGTTAAGAAGGCTTTAGGCAATGCGGTCGTGCGAAATCGTATTCGCCGCCGCATCCGTGAAATTCTGCGGCGCAACAGGACGGAGATTCCTACGGGATGGGACATCGTGATTCATCCGCGGCGTTCGGTGGCGGAGGCGCCCTTCGCGCCTCTGGAGGCGGAATTGGTGCGTCTGCTTCGCGGGATCGCGCCGAAGGCCTGAGCCGCGCGGCGCGCCTGCTGCTGTTTGCGGCGCACGCCTATCAGGCATTTTTTTCCGCGCTCATGCCGAGCGCCTGCAAGTTTTATCCTTCCTGCTCACACTACGCCGCCGAGGCGGTGCGAATTCACGGCGCGCGTCGCGGCTCGTGGCTCGCCGCGCGCCGCCTGGCCCGGTGCCATCCGTTTACGCGGGGCGGCGTGGATCTGGTTCCCGAGGCGTCCGAATTTTTGCCCGGCGAAGAATCCGCCAGCGCCATTGAAAATTCTCAGAATAAGGATGAGGCCGTTTTGTGAGCGATTTCAATGAGTGGTCGACAGAAACCCGCTCTCTGGTGGCGGCCGTGCTGTGCCTGGCGGTCATCGCGGTCTGGTCGCTCATCTACAAACCGCCGCCGCCTCCCGCAACGAAGACAAACCCTGTGGCCGCAAAGGCCGGCCAGGTGTCGACCGGCGCCGCGCAGAAGCCTGAACAGAAAGTCGCTCCGGCGCCTCCGCCCAAGCCCATCACGATCCGTGCTGCGGGAGCGGAACGCTCGATTGTGATCCAGAGCGACACCTATCGCGTACAGATTTCCAATCGCGGCGCGGTGGTGCGGAGCTGGCAGCTCACGAAGTTCACCGACGACAACAAGCCTCCGCGCACGCTCGATCTGGTCCATGCCGACGCCTCGGAGCAGGAGGGCAGCTGGCCGCTTTCTCTCGTCCTCGACGATCCCCAGCAGGAAGCGACCATCAACAACGCGCTGTTTGAAATGACGTCCGGGGGCAAAGTGCCGCCCGCGGGAACCGTGCTGCACGCTCCGGCGGAAATCACGCTGGTCTGGAGCGACGGCCACCTGGAAGTAACTAAAACCCTGAAATTCAACGCCTCCTATATCGTGGACGTGCACACTTCGGTGAGTCTGGACGGGCAGCCCCTGCGAACCAGTCTGGCCTGGCCCGGCGGATTTGGCGATGCCACCGCATACCGCGCCGCCCTGCAGACCCAGGTGTTCGACAGCGCCGCGGGAAAGATCAACACGATTGCGGCGAAAAAGCTGGGCGAATCGGGACATCCCACGGTGCGCGCAATCGTTCCGGGCGCGTTTGATTTCGTGGGGATCGAGGATCTCTATTTCGCCGCCGCGTTTCTTCCTCCCACCGCGCCGCGCGGCAATCTGGCGGAAGCGCCGTTCACGCTGACGGGCTGGAACTTCCAGCACACGCTGGTCGACTCCAATGGAAAAACCGAGACCGAAGCCGTGCCGCAAATGGCCGCGGGACTGGAAAAGGCCGGCCCGCTCAACCTGCGCATGTACGTTGGCCCGAAGAGCATCGATGGGCTGAAGGCGGTGCGCCCGCCGCTCAACGGTCTGGTGCAGTTTGGCTGGTGGGGATTCATCGCCGAACCGCTGTTCTATTCGCTGCGCTGGCTGCATCAATACGTGCCCAATTACGGATGGGCGATCGTCCTGATCACCATTGCCATCAACATGGTGATGTTTCCGCTCAAGGTAAAGAGCATGCGCGCGATGCTGAAAATGCAGACGGTCGCGCCGGAAATCAAGGCCATTCAGGAACGATACAAGAAGTACAAGATGCGGGACCCGAAAAAAGCCGAGATGAACAAGGAAGTGATGGCCGTGTATTCGCGCGAGGGCATCAATCCGCTCGGCAGCTGCTGGCCCACGCTGATTCAGATGCCCATCTGGTTCGGGCTTTACCGCATGCTGGCCAATATGATCGAGCTGCGCCACGCCGCCTGGATCTGGTGGATTCACGACCTTTCGGCCCGCGATCCCTATTATATTCTGCCGATTGTCATGACCATTTCCATGTACTTCATGCAGAAGATGACGCCCACGCCCGGCATGGATCCCTCCCAGGCGAAAATGATGGCCATGACTCCCGTGATCTTTGGCGGAATGTTCGCCCTCTCGCCGAGCGGCCTGGCATTGTATATACTGGCAAGCAACATCGTCGGAATCGGACAGCAGTGGTATCTCTATCGAACATCGCCGCCTCCGCCGAAGCCGTCGCGCGGTCCCGGAAAGAAAAAATGAGGCAGTTGCGGGCCGTATTGATTTTACGCCCCGCGTTTGCCGGGGCGGCCCGCGGGAATAAATGCACGGGAACGAAGGAGCGCCGTTGACGCCAGTATCTCGCCCCAATCTAGTGGTGGATGGAAAGCTCGATCCTGCGGCAACTTCCGCGCAGCTCCGCAGCTGCATCGATACCCTGCTGCGCACTGCGCGTTTCGAGCTGAATTACGAAATCCGCATTACCGAACCTGCCGCCGCCGAACTGGAAAATCCAGAAATCCTCGTTGTTTTTAAGGGCCGGGACCAGGATTTGCTCCTGGAGCGCAACGCGGAACTCCTCAAAGCCCTCGAACATATTGTGCTGCGCTCGCTGTGGCTCAATCCGCAGTTCTACGGCCGCATCCGCTTTGACGCCGGCGATTACCGCGCCATGCGCATCGAGGAATTGAAGCTTTCCGCGCACGTAGCCGCCGATCGCGTTCGCGAAACGCATGCGCCCTTCCGGTTTAATGCCATGTCCGCGCGTGAGCGGCGCATCCTGCATCTGGTTTTGAAGGAAGAATCCGGCGTGCGAACCGCCAGCGAAGGCCTGGGCGAAGACCGTCAGGTTGTTGTCTACCCCGCCGAATAGCGCGCCATCTGCCGGTGTGGTACTTGCTAGCGCCGCAATCCGTGCGAAATTATGTTTCCCGCGGCATCAAAAACAACCTGAAAAGCGAATCCCGGCAGGCTTGACTGCGTTGTTGCGCCTTGCCCGCCGGACGCAGGTTTTTTTTCCTGGAAATCCTTGCGGAAAAAACGCACGTCGGTGACTTCGGCAACCGTCTCCCCTTTGCGATGCTCGACCTGCCAGATCGGAAATCGCGCGAACCACAGGTACACCTGCACATCCCGCAGGCTCTTGGCTTCGGTAATGTAGTGATTTGCGTCCACTGCGGCGTAATGCTCAGCGACCTCCGGACGCCCGCCGGGAAGATGAAACGTGGTTCGCCACACTCCTTGGGGCGTGGTGATTAGGCCGGCCCAGTGCGTCAGGGACGGCGGAAGCGGCAGCGCGGCGAGCGATTCCACCTGCAAATGACGCGCCGCGGCAAAATTTTCCGTGTCCGTGAGGGCCTGCCGATGGGCCACTACAGCCAGCACCATGTAGGTGGCCAGCGCCGCCATCCCAACGCGGCACCATCCCGCCCGGGTCCAGCCAAAACCCGCTCCGCCAATCCTGGGGGCAACTAGCAATGCCGCCAGCACCGCGCTTGCAATGACCACCACCCAGAAGGGAAACGCGTATCCTAAATTTTCCGCGACCTTGTAAACGGTCAGTACCCCCGCGGACAGCACGATCCAGACAGACGCGGCGCGCCGGGTGAATTGCGCCGGCTCGCGGTAGCACCACGCCACAAACTGCGGCGCCAGTGCGATTCCGCTGAATGTGAAATCCACGATGAACAGCCAGTCCCAGGACACGCGGGAATATCGCAAAGGACTCCACACCATCGTGCCATAACTGGTTGCCGCGTCTAGAAAGATATGCGAACCGAGTCCTGCCGCATAAATTCCCGCCAGCTTCCAGAATGGCGGCAGCCCCCACTTCAATTTTCGCGCCAGCGGCGCCGATATTGCCGCCAGCAGCACCGCCCATACCGGCAGCATCACCAACGAATGCGTGATGTTGCGGTGCCACTCCAAGATGCCCAGGGGATTTCGAGCCAGCGGCCCGGCGAATATGTCGATGTCGGGAAAAACGGAGCCTATGGTGCACGCTACGATTGCCGCCCTTGCCGTGGGAGAACTGAGAGCGCCGGAGATTGCGCCCGAGCTTGCGTGAGTCTTTGCGTCAGAGTGAAAATTGGCGGGCTTGTCCTTGCCGGCAAAGAATGCCTTGCCGACCAGCGCACCCACAATTCCATGTGTAATCGTATCCACGGTACCGGTTTCTTTGCGATTTTTGGAAACTGACCAATCAACAGGCCATTCGCCTGCGACGAATCATTAGACGTAAGCGGCCGAAATAGGCATCCTTGGATTTGAAGATTTGGATTTTAAAGATTGGAACACTTCGAATCCAATTCAATTCCGGTTCAGTTCTGCTTCCTCCCGCCGGCCGCCGGGCCTTGCGCATCCCCTGCCCGGAACGTTCCGGCACGATTAGCTCTGCGAGGCGCGGATCGGAATCGTCAGCGGCTTGGTGGATTCCGACGCCGCCAGCATGTGGCATCGCCCGTCGAAAATTCCTCCCGGCTCGATCAGCAGGCACGGGGAATGGATTTCGCCGGTGACCACGCCCTTCGCCTGTATCTCGACACGGCCTTTGGCGAAAATAACTCCGTCGAATTTCCCCGAAATCACAACATGATTCCCTTCGATCTGTCCCTCGACGCGCGCGTCTTCTCCCAAAATCAGGCTGTGGCTGGACAGAAGATTTCCTTTCATCTGGCCGTCCATGCGAAATACGCCGGAAGCCTCCAGCGTGCCCTCGAATCGGACGCCCTTCTCGATAAATCCTGTGAATTCCTGATTTTCAGAACCTTTTCCACGGCCCTTGGATCGCCACTGCATAGAAGAAAACCTCGCAATCGAAATGTTCCCACTGTTGAGATGCTCAAAACCCTGCACGGGGTTTCTGAAATCCAAATCCCCCCAAACAGGCGTGACTTGAGGGGCACTCCGGCCAGCCAGTTCCAAGCCTGCCTTCTCATTTATGTACTAAAGAAGTATTATTAACTCATTAAACGTTCGTACAAGCCGTTGAGCTGCTCTTCGTCGTAAAACTCCAGGATCAACTGCCCTGCGTGGCCTTTTGCCGGCAGGTGCAGCGTGACGCGCGTTCCGATATGCTTTTGCAGTTCATCCAGCGCCGCCTGGCGGTTCGGATCGGGGACTTCAGGTTGTGCCTGCGAAGCGCGCCCGCGTCCCCGCCGCGTAGCCATGCGCTCCAGCTGCCGGACCGTCATCTTGCCCCGGGAAGCTTTTTGTGCCAGGTCCATCCGCAATTGGGGGTCGTCAATGGCCAGAAGGGCGCGCCCGTGCCCGGCGGTCATCTTTCCCTCTTCAATCCACTCCAGGAAAGTTTCGTCGAGCGAAAGAAGGCGCACGGAGTTGGCGACCGTGGCGCGGTCCTTTCCAGTGCGCGCGGCCACTTCGTCCTGCGTCAAATGAAATTGATCCAGGAGGCGCTCAAAAGCGCGCGCCGCCTCGATCGGATTCAGGTCTTCCCGCTGAATGTTTTCGACCAGCGTGAGTTCGAGCGCCTGCTCGTCGCCAACCTCGCGCACCACTGCCGGCACGCGAAGAAGTTGCGCACGTTGGGACGCGCGCCATCTGCGCTCCCCGGCAATGAGTTGATATCGCGAGCCCACTCTGCGGACGACGAGCGGCTGAATGATGCCGCTGGCGCGAATGGATTGCGCCAGCTCCTCAAGGGCCGCGTCGGAGAATCTCGTCCGCGGTTGATACGGGCTGGGATCAATCAGATCGACGTCAATCTGTAGTGATCCGCCGGAAACAGCGGGGCTTGGCGCCCCCGCCGCAGTAGTTGCTGTAGTTGCGGTTGGTGTTGCCGGGAAATTTTGAGGGGTCGCAACCTCAGGATCCCGAATCAGGGCTCCCAACCCCCTGCCCAAAGCGTTTCTCGCCACTGGAGATGACCTCCTTTGCAAGGTTGATATAGGCTTCCGCGCCTTTACTATGAATGTCGTAGAAGTGGATCGGCTTGCCGTGGCTCGGGGCCTCGGCCAAACGAACATTTCTCGGTATCACAGATTGAAATACCTGCGCGCCAAAGAAGCTTCTGAGATCCGAAGCTACCTGACGGGATAGCGTGGTTCTCTCATCATACATCGTCAGGACAATGCCCTCGATTGCGAGGTCGGGATTCAGCGTCCTTCGGATCCTCATCAGCGTGTCGAGAAGTTCGGAGACCCCTTCGAGCGCTAGGTATTCGCATTGGATGGGAACCAGAACGGAGTCCGCCGCGGTGAGCGCGTTCAACGTAAGCAGGTCCAGAGCAGGCGGGCAATCCATGAGGATATAGGTATATTGATCCTTGATCTGCTGAATCACCTTCTTGAGCTGGTATTCTCGATTTTCAGCCGCAACTAGCTCCACGGCGGCGCCTACGAGATTCTTGTCCGCAGGAATCAGATCGAGGCCCTCGACCTGGGTCTTTAATATGATTCGGTCAAGTGGTTCGCCGAGAATCATGGCCTGATAAAGGGTTCGCCTGGCTGGGTCCTTGGGAAAACCGATGCCGGCAGTCGTATTTCCCTGTGGATCGCAATCAATCAGGAGCGTGGACTTTTCG
>DATLTA010000172.1:0-21568 GCA_035533775.1 Candidatus Dormiibacterota bacterium
CTTCCATCTAAGGACCGGTCGGGCATCCGCGTCGGGATTCCCAAGGTGCTGAACGTGTGGAGCACGCACCAGTTCTGGGTAGGGTTTCTGCGCGACATCGGAATCAGTTCGGAAAACATCGTCTTCAGCTCGGATACTTCCGAGGAGCAGGGCCGCGAGTATGGAAAAGGGCGCGGCACGGTGGATTGCTGCTATCCGGTGAAGGCCATGAGCGGCCACTACGGCGAGCTGATTTTCGGACTCAAGAAAAAAGTTCACATCATACTGAGCCCCATGATTTATTCCCTGCCGTCCTTTTTGAAAGGCCATGTGGGGGAAACGCTGGCCTGCACGCGCGTGATGGCCGGCCCGGAAAATATCCGCGCCGGATTCATGAAGGAAAGCGACGTCTTCGCCGACAACGGAATCAAGTATGCGTCCCCGTTCGTGAACCTGGCGGACCCGGACATGGTGCCCAAACAAATGCACGATTGCCTGCAGGACGTGCTGGACCTGGATTTTGAGGAAACGCGGCGCGCCGTGGAAGCCGGATACCGGGACCTGCGCGCCTTCAACCAGAAGATGCGCAACGCATCGAGAGAGATCCTGACGTGGTGCGCGCGAGAAGGAAAACCCTGCGTGCTCGTGCTCGGCCGGCCTTATCACATGGACCCGGGCATCGGGCACGAGATCGAGTCGGACCTGCAGGCGCACGGCTATCCCATCGTGTGGCTGCAATACCTGCCGATCGAAGACGATCTGCTGGGGTGGATCTTCGGCGAGGAGATTCAGGCGAAGAAAATCCGCTCGCCCCTGGACATTTCCGACGTCTGGACTTCCTCCAACAGCAGCAACACAAATGAGATTTTGTGGGGCGCGAAGTTCGCCACGCGCTTCCCGTGGATCACCTGCGTGCTGCGGCTGTCCAGCTACGAATGCGGGATGGATCAGCCCACCTACACGCCCACGCAGAAAATCGTGGAAGCCACAGGAACGCTGTTTTTCAAATTCGGCGATCTGGACTCCACAAAGCCCGCCGGCGGCATCCGCATCCGCATCGAAACCATCGTTCACTACCTGGCGAAATACTCCGATGCCATCATCCAGAAAAAACTGGCACTGCTGCCGCCCGATTGCCCGCTCCTGCGCGAAAACACAGATAGAAACGAAAACAAGACCAAAGAAAACAAAGATAAGTCGAATAAAGATAAGATGAGCAGAGATAAGACGAACGGAGACAAGACGAATAAAGAGGAGAAAGTTCTGGCAACCGTTGCCGGCAGGGACTGATTTGAATCCTATTGGAGCGTCGCGACGCCGGCATTTTGCCGGCGTTTTTGCTTTTATGGACCGTATCGCAACCGCCGGCGCCACAGTCCTCGCGCCGCGCGATCACGGGCCAGCCGCACCTTCATTTTTCCGCTACCTGGCGGGAGATCCGGGCGCGCCGCAGGAGCCATTCCACGAGCCGGTCAAACAGCGGAAGAAACACGTTGAAGCGCTCCGTATCGCGCGCGTGATGTAGCAGATGATGCCGCGCCGCGGGCCGCAGCCACTCCGGCAGCCAGCCGCCCATGTGCGTGCGCCAGTGAATCTCCTCAAAGGCGGCGTAGTAGATCGCGAAGCTCGCAAAGACCCCGGCAACCCATCCATTATGAAAAATCCACTGAAGAATCAGGAACGGCATGGCATTGGCGAAAAACAGCGCCACCACTCCCCACGGATTGCTGGAGAAATTCACGTACCGGGCGGCTTCCGGCGCGTTCCACGTCGTATGGTGCACCCTATGTTGTCCCGCAAAAATTCCGTGGCCCGAATGCAACAGAAACCTGTGCAAGACATATTCGAATCCATTAGCGTAGATGAACCCGGCCACCAGTCCGGAAAGAATTCCGGCGATGGAATGGGGAAAGCGCATGCAGGAATAAAATGCCAGGGTAAAACCAGACAGCGCCGCTGCGAGGAGATTTTTTGTCTTGGTCCTGAATCCCCGGGCCCTGGCCGCAGTTCGAATTTCGCTTGCGGAAAGCATTTCAGGAACAAGTTAACGCGTTCGATGGGGGGCTGCAAGCAACACGCCCACGGCCATCGATTCAGCGCTGGGTTTTTAAGGCGCTCGCGAGGCAGCGCTTTTGATAAAGAAACAGCACAAGCAATCCCAACAGGGCGATGAACAGTAGGATCCCCGTGCACGGTTCAGGGACAGACACAGTAGGGTCAGGCTGAGGCGTGTTGAAGGAAGGAATGGGCGGCACATCGCCGGTAGGCCCGAAAAAGGTCGGAGCGTTTGGCGCGACTGGACCGCTGGGAGATAAACTCTCTGCGCCTGGAGGAATGTTGAAGTCCGTCCCCCCCACGAACGGGGGCGATTGATTGTAGCTTTCGAGCTGGCCCGCGGGATTGTAAGGCTTTCCCGGAGTGTTCAGTTCCAGGGGCGTGGGTTCGTTTGAAGAGACGGGCCCCACAACTGTTTTGGCCAACTGGTTTCCGCAGCGTGTTCTGGCGGTGAGCGATCCGTCGGTGATCAGGATTTCACCTTTTTTGAGCTGCAGCGCGCGCTTGGTCCAGTAAATTTGGTCGCCAATACGATAAGAAACGTGCATCAGACGATCCCGATCCAATCGGATCATCCGCGCACGGCTCAAATCGAAACGTGCATAATGCCTGGCCACTACGGGATCGCTCGCGATGGCGTTCCTCAATTCCTGGATGCTATGGACGCCTCCTGGAATCACCGAATAGGGATAAACGACTCTCCGCGATTGCTCTCCTGAACCGGCAGGAAAATGTGCGGATGCAACTGCGACGGAACTGCTGCTCGATGCAGCCCCCCCGAAAACAACATGATGACCACTCTTCGACACAAACCAACCGAGCAAGCACATTAACATTAAAGCTGACGGCAACCAAACGCGCCTCGCCAAAATGGAACGTCCTGTCTTTCGGCTCCTGTCCCTCCGCGACTTGATCTCTGGCAGCATACAGATACAACAAGCAATTCTGAGGCCATTACGAAAAATTGAATTTTATGGGGAAAAGCGAAAATGAGTATGGTACCCCGCCCCCTTAAATGGAAAAAAAAAGTCCAAATCGTGAAAAACGTCGGAAAGGTATCAGAGTTTCAGCAGATTGCTTCGATTCGCGAGAATTTTAGAAATTCTCAGAAGGTACTGGTCGTACGGTCCCAGTTTCAGACGCATCGTATAGTACGATTAGTGCGATGAGTTATCGCGGTCTGGCAGCGGTAGATGCCAATCGACCCATGCGTGAAACATCCCATGTGCCGGCGGCAAATCAAGAGACACTGGAATCACAATGAAATCCGGCATTGGAGGTGGACATTAGAGATTGCCGATTGACACGGCAACGGGGCTGCAGTAAGGTCCACGGCAGGCCACGGTAGAAATTCCTAAAAACCGACGTCTTTACCTTGAGGTGGACTCATGGATATTTCAGCGAGTGCACGGGGCCCGGTAAGACTCTCTTCTTGCATTTCCAGAAATGAAAACAGCCATGCTCGGCGGAAAGGCGCTTCGAGACGATGGATATTCCTCGCCGCCGCCATGCTATTTTCCCCCATCGCGTTCGCGCAGAACACGCCGCAAGTGACGGGCGTGAATCCGGCAGAGGGCAAAGTCAACGATACGCTGACCGTATCAGGCACAAATTTGGGGAAGGAAAACGTCTCTTCCATGTATTTGTCCGACGACAAAAACGATTACAAGGCCACAGTCGTCGAACAAACCGAAGACAAAATTGTCACGAAAGTGCCGCATGTCAAGCCAGGCAGATACAATATATCCATTCAGGTGGGCAATAAGCTTTTCATCAAGCCCGTGAAATTCGAAGTGGAGCAATAGAACGCCGGCCCCCGTTCGCATTCGTTTCGGAAATCGGCAAGCCCGCGCGCACCTGAACAAGCGTATTGGCGCGTCATCTTCGCCCTTCCCTCACCCGGCGATCGTATGCTAATGCTCTTATATTCAATGACCTACATGCATTCCCAAACCAGATGGAAGGTTTTAACCTCGTACTAGAACCCGGGTCTCAGCAAAATGGCCCAACCTGTTCATTGGGCTCCGTCAATCATTTTGAGAAAGTAGGCGGTGAGACGAGCAGGTTTTAGAGAAAAGATAACGAGAGGACACTCCCGATCATGAATTGGAAAAAGATTGCTCCCGTCGCTCTATGCAGTCTGATATTTGGTCTTTCCGGATCGAGCGCTCGCGCGCAACAGACGGATTGGAACAAGGACATGAACGATGCGGCTTCCGCCCGGCAGCGGGGGGATTATTCGCTGTCGCAGACGCTCTACAAGCAAGGAATCGCCCTGCAGGAAAAAATGCTGGGGCCGGGCAATCTGGAAGTTGCCACAAGCCTGAATAATCTCGCGGTCCTTTACCAGGATCAGTCCCTATACGCGCAGGCAGAGCCTTTGTACAAGCGATCCATCGCAATCTGGGAAAAATATCCCGGGCAGCAAACCCAGATCGCCCTGTGCCTGAATAATCTCGCAGTCCTGTATGACGACGAAAATGCGGAAGCGAATGCCGCAACTGTTTACGAGCGCGCGCTGGCCATCTGGAAAAAAACGGGAATGATGGGAAGCCCCAATGCAGCCGTCACTCTGGCAGGCCTGGCCGATATTTACCACTCCCAGAACAACGACGCAAATGCCGAACCGATGTACACGCAGGCGCTGGCGATCTGGGCAAAGGACGGAAAGATGGAGAGCGCCGAAGCAGCCGACGCCCTGTATGCCCTGGGGAACATTTACTACTCGCAGAGCAAAAAAACCGAAGCCAAGCCGATGTACACCCACGCGCTGGCGATCTGGAAGACTTCAGGAAAAGCAGACAGCACCGAAGAGGTCTCCGCGCTGGACAATTTGGGGGAAATCTACAGTGAGCAGGGCGACTACGCGGGCGCCGAGCCTTTTCTCTCCCAGGCGCTGGCAATCCAGGAAAAAAAGCTCGGACCAGATGATCTCGAAGTGGCCAACAGCGTAAGCCGGTTGGCGCTGCTCTACTATTGCGAGGCGAAGTACAACGTGGCGGAACCTCTTTACAAAAGAGCGCTGCAGATCCGCATCAACCAACTGGGTCCAAAGGATCCGGCCGTGCGGCAGACGATGGAGTTTTACGCCGCGCTGCTCCGCCAGGAAGGGCGACAGCTGGAAGCGCAAGAAATGGAAGAGCAAGCGGCGCAAAACAGCCCCAGCCGTTTCTGACAGCAGGCGGCAACAGGAACTCCGCGCCCGGGTGCGCCGCCATCGATGGCCGCACCCGATGCAAGGCCAGCGCTGCGCTCGGCGAGAAGAAAAGCGTTTCCCCATCCCGCACGAATAACCTGCTTTTGAATTACTTTCGAATCGACACGGATTCTCCCACAACGTTTCACAGCATTCGCGTATAAAATATGGGCTGCGTATCCCGGCTGCCGGGGAGGGCCGGACGCAACATACCCAAATCGAATAATGCCTCTTTCCTCGCGCAAATCCACAGCGATCATCATCCTGGTTGCAGTTGCATTTTTCATGGAAAACCTGGACGGCACCGTGATCGCCACGGCGCTTCCCCAAATGGGGGAATCCTTCCATGTAAGTCCCGTCGATCTGAACATCGGCATGACCGCATACCTGCTGATGCTCGCGGTCTTCATTCCCATCAGCGGATGGGTGGCGGACCGCCTGGGGGCGCGCACTGTATTTATGAGCGCCATCGCCATTTTCACGGCGTCATCGATCCTGTGTGGACTGAGCGGCAGCATGTGGGAGTTCACCGCCGCGCGGATTATCCAGGGAATAGGCGGGGCGATGATGGTGCCAGTGGGGCGGCTGGTTGTGCTGCGCACCACGGAGAAGCACAACCTGATGGACGCGATCAACTACATTACATGGCCCGGGCTGGTCGCGCCCGTTGTGGGGCCTCCCCTGGGCGGCTTCATCACAACCTATGTTTCGTGGCACTGGATTTTTTTTCTGAATGTACCGCTCGGCATCATCGGCATCGTACTGGCCTCAGTG
Source organism: Candidatus Dormiibacterota bacterium (assembly GCA_035533775.1). Lineage (GTDB taxonomy): Bacteria > Acidobacteriota > Terriglobia > Acidiferrales > UBA7541 > Palsa-360. The sequence continues at coordinate 6,005 of DATLTA010000172.1, forward strand.
TTGATTGCAAACCTCAAGGGAGAGAAAAAAAAGCCGTTCGATTGGGTCGGTTTTGCGCTGAGCAGCACGGCCAGCGTAACGTTCATGTATGGAATGGAACTGGTGGGACGCCAGGGGGCCGCGTGGCGCACGAGCGCGCTTTATCTGGCCTGCGGAGCCGTTCTGGGCGCGCTGTCGGTGATTCACTTCCGCCGCGCGCCGACCCCGCTGTTGAATCTTGCCCTGCTGAAAATCAAAACGTTCGGCATCACCATGGCCGGAGGATCGCTGTTCCGGATTTCCATCAGCGTATCGCCCTTTTTGCTGCCGCTCATGTTTCAAGTGGCTTTCGGGCTCAACGCGTTTCGATCGGGTCTTCTGCTGCTGGCTCTGTTTGCGGGAAATCTGATAATGAAGACAGTCACGACACAGGTGCTGCGGCGGTTCGGTTTCCGCCGGGTGCTGGTCGTCAACGGAGTGCTGACCTCGCTCATGATCCTCGCCTGCACCCAGATATTTCCGCAATCCCCGAAAATCTTAATTCTCGCCATCCTGTTCGTGAACGGGCTGTGCCGCTCGATGCAGTTTACCAGCCTGAGCACGCTGGCGTTTGCGGACATCCCCAAGGGGGAGTTGAGCACCGCGTCAAGCTTCTTCAGCATGCTGACGCAGATGACCATGGGGATGGGAGTGGCGGTGGGGGCCATCGCCCTGCGGTTGGGCGCATACGTCACTGGAAATACAGGTAGCGCGCCGACGACAAAGGAATTTCACATCGCGTTTATGTTCGTTGCCCTGCTGGCATTGGTCGGAACGATCGACTGCTTCACGCTCGATCGCGATGCAGGGGTGTCGGTCAGCGGCCATGGACTTGCCGGTTCGGCGGAACACAGCCCGGCGGCAACCTGAGTCACAATCGTTCCGTGTTCGCGTCGTTACTCCCCTTGCGCTCGTCACAATCCTGCCGATTCTGGCCGCTGAAAATGGAAAGTCCCGTCCTCGCCGCGGCGAGGACGGGACTTTATTAACTCTGCAAACAGGCAAACCGGAAAGCCGGCGCCTGAAAAACGGATCTTACCCGTGGCTGCCGCCGCCGGAAAGTTCGCGGACGATCGAGCCGACAAAACTTTTGGCGTCGCCGAACAGCATCAGGGTTTTGTCGAGGAAGTAGAGCGGATTTTCGATTCCGGCGAAGCCCGCCCCCATGCTGCGCTTGATGACCATCACGGTGCGGGCCTTGTCGACATCGAGGATGGGCATGCCGTAGATGGGGCTGGAGGCCTCGGTGCGCGCGGCGGGGTTGGTGACGTCATTGGCGCCGATAATCAGCGCGACGTCGGTCTGCGGGAACTCGCCGTTGATTTCGTCCATGTCGAGCAGCTTGTCATAGGGAATATCGGCTTCGGCAAGCAGCACGTTCATATGGCCGGGCATGCGCCCCGCGACGGGGTGAATACCGAATTTCACGTCGATGCCGCGCTTGGTCAGAATGTCATACAGTTCGCGCACCTTGTGCTGCGCCTGCGCCACGGCCATGCCGTAGCCGGGCACGATGACCACCGAATTCGCCGCGGAAAGAATCGCCGCCGCCTCTTCCGGGGTGGCGCTTTTCACCGGGCGCTGCTCGACCGCGCCGGTCGCGCTGGCCTGGATTTGCCCAAAGCCGCCAAAGAGCACATTGGTGAACGAACGGTTCATGGCCTTGCACATGACCACCGACAGCACGAAGCCGGAAGCGCCGTCCAGCGCGCCAGCCACCACCAGCACCTTGCTGTTGAGCACGAAGCCCAGCAGCGCGGCGGAAAATCCGGCGTAGGAGTTCAATAGCGAGATCACCGTGGGCATGTCGGCGCCGCCGATCGGCGTGACCAGCATGACGCCAAAGACCAGCGCGACCCCGATCATCGCCGGGAAAAGATGCGTGTACTCGGGATGCACCACGAGCGTCACCATCAGCGCAATCGCCCCGCCCAGCACCGTCAGGCTGAAATAGTTCTGCCCTCGAAACGTGATAGGCCTTTGCGGAAGGATTTCCTGAAGCTTGCCCGCGGCGATCAGGCTTCCGGTGAAGGTGAGCGAACCGATAATCACCTCAAGGCCGATTTCCGCCATCTCGAATTTCGGCACGCGCGGCGCGGCCACGTAATATTCCGCGATGCCGATCAGGGCCGCGGACAGCGCGCCAAACGCGTGGCTCAGCGCAGTTCGCTGCGGCACGGCGGTCATCTTTACCATGCCCAGGGGCACTCCGATGCCGGCGCCGATGATCAGGGCAATGATGATCCATCTGTACTGGTCGACTTGCGGATCGAACAAGGTAGCCACAACGGCAATCGCCGAAGCAATCTCGCCAATCAAAACGCCGCGCATGGCCGTGACGGGCGTGCTCAGCCATTTCAGCGCCAGGATGAAGCCGACGGCGGCCAGAATGTAGGTGAAATCGATCAATTGCTGCGGAGTGAATGCGGTCATGGCTTCTTTGCCTTGCCCGTCTTGAACATGTGCAGCATGCGATCGGTGATGACGAAGCCTCCGACCATGTTGCTGAAGGAAGCGGCCACCGCCACCAGTCCAAGAATCGTCGACAGCCGGCTCTCATGCCTGCCGGCGATGATAATGGCCGCAACCACCACGATGGCGTCCAGCGCGTTGGTCAGTGACATCAGCGGCGTGTGCAACAGCGGCGAAACACGCTTGATGACCTCCACTCCCAGGAAGGCCGCCAGGATAAAAACAAACAAACTGGAAAAAAAATCCGCGGGCATTCATTCCTCCTTACTTAAGCCTTGTCTTTAAGACTTGTCCGGCAGTGCAGGCATTGAAAAAAATTCCCGTATGCGGCTGTTGACCACTTCCCCGCCCTGCGTCACCAGCGTGCTCTTGACGATCTCGTCCTCCCGATTGAGCTGCAGCTTTCCATCCTTCATCATGTGCAGAAGAAATGCCGTGATATTTTTCGCGTACATCTGGCTGGCGTGATACGGCACGGTCGAAGCCAGGTTGAAGCGTCCCACGACCGTGACGCCGTCCTGCACGACTTCTTCTCCAGGCTGTGTGACCTCGCAGTTTCCGCCCCGTTCGGCCGCCAGATCGACAATCACCGAGCCGGGCGCCATGCCGGCGACCATTTCTTTCGTCACCAATACGGGAGATTTCTTGCCGGGAACCACGGCGGCGGTGATTACCACGTCGCTCTCGGCGATCACTTTGCCGAGCAATTCGCGCTGGCGCCTGTAGAAATCCTCATCCTGCGCTTTCGCGTAGCCTCCGGCGTCCTGCGCGTCCTTGGCTTCGATGGGAAGCTCGACAAAACGTCCGCCAAGGCTCTGGACCTGCTCCTTGGCCACAGGCCGTAAATCATAGGCAGAGACAACCGCGCCCAGCCTGCGCGCCGTGGCGATAGCCTGCAGCCCCGCAACGCCCGCGCCGATGATCAGAACGCGCGCGGGGGTAAGCGTGCCCGCCGCAGTCGTCAGCATGGGAAAAATCTTCGGCAGCTTGTCCGCGGCAATCAGCACGGCCTTATACCCGCAAATCGTGCCCATGGAGGAAAGGGCGTCCATGCTTTGCGCGCGAGTAGTTCTCGGCATGAGCTCCACCGAGAAGGCGGTAGCACCGGTTGCCGCGATGCCTTGAATTGTTTCCAGCGCGCCCAGCGGCCGGAGAAACCCGATGAGCACCTGGTCGCGGCGAAGAAGCGGAAGATCGTCCTTGCCCGTCTGGTCATTGGACCCGTAGCAGAGCACCTGGATCACTATATCCGCTGAACGAAAAACCTCGGCGCGCCCCGCTACGATCTTTGCGCCCCTGGCAACGTACTCGGCATCCAAAAAACCGGCCTCGGCGCCCGCGCCGGACTCAACAATGACTTCCAGTCCTGCCTTGACAAGATTGGGAACAGCAGCGGGAACCAGCGCCACGCGCCGCTCCCCCGGATAGGTTTCTCGAGGTACACCGACAATCATGAACCTGCCTCCCTCCGGCACAAGCTGCGCGGCATACGCGCAAAATCATCACTCGGGATCATTTGCTGAAACGCATGCAAAGTTGAAAATTCACTACGAGAGGTCCACGCCAAAAAAAAGGTGGCTTGAAAGGAAAAGCGCCCGGGGCCCGGAACGATGAACGCCATCGTGTCGCAGTCACTCCTTCTGGATACTGCGGTACCGTGCGAATCTGATACAGATATTATATGCAAATCCCTGAAAGTCCATACGAAGATGAAAATCGTTTTTTCCCCCGGCTGGATGCTTCCCCTGCTGCCGGGTCCGGCGGGAGGCCCGGCTTCATGCCCCGGCCAGGCAAGGGCAACCCGGACGCGCGAAGTTTTTTGTAGCGCCACTCTTCCGGGCGGCGCTTTGAACCGAATCGGTCAGGACGGCTCGGTGGGAATCGCGGCATTGGGCTCCGGGTCCGCAGGAGTCTGATTCGACGGCGGCAACCCTGCAGGGCCCAGGCGCTGCGTTCGCACGCTTCCAAAAACCAGAATCAGATTGGTCAGCAGGATTGCGGCAAAAGCCATCGCCGGAAGGAACTCCATCGCAGGGCCTCGGATTTCCACAATTTCCAGCGCCAGCACAATTGTGATTAGCCCGCGCGGCAGCATCCAAAGGATCTTCTCGCGGTCAGGTACGCCAAGACCGCTCCACGTGCCGCGGCAGATTTGAATCGACGCCCAGCGAGCCAGATAGATCGCTCCGACCACGCCCAGCATCAACGGCCAGATCGGCCTGAGTCCGGACAACTGCACGACCACGCCAATCAGGACAAAGAAAAACGTGCGCACCAGAAAAGACAGTTCGGCATGAAAGTTCAGAATCCTCTCATGAGGCTCCGCGCTGGGCCGCGAAAGTTGAAACAGCGACGGAACAATCGCGCGGCGCTCGCCGGGAATATTGGAAAGCGTCAATCCGAATCCCAGCACCGCCAGCAGCCCGCTTCCCCCCAGCCCTTCCGTGCCCGCATACAGCAGCAATACCATCGAAAAGGTCAGAACTTGCCAGAATTGCTGCTCGGATAGAATCGGAAGCAGCCGCGACCACGCTAATCCAATTAGAAAGGAGACCCCCAGGGAAATCGTTACCTGCGAAAAAAAACCGGTCAAGAAATCTCCCACCAGCGATCTCCCCGGCTGATGGTACGTCAGCAGAAAACCGACGGTGAGCACGGCCAGGATGTCTCCGAGCGTGGACTCGAGGAGCAGAATAATCTTGGCGGCTTTTTCCGTTTTCCATTGCTGAAGAACTGGAAGCACGATCGTACTGCTAGTGCAGCCGACAATCGCGCCGGCCAATAAGCTGTCTCGCCGCCCCAGTCCCAGGCTGGCATGCGCCACCAGGGCGACCGCCAGAGTCGTGAGCGCATAAGACACTCCGCCGAACAACAACCCCCCTGGAAAATGACTCAGCGTTTCACGGATGTTCAGGTCGAGCCCGCCTTCGAACAGGATCAGAATCAGGGCGAGTGTCCCGAACGCATGCGTGACGTCTTTGAATTGCTCGGCATGCGCCCATCCCAGCACGGGACCGATCAACAATCCGGTGGCCATGAGAACGACGACGTCCGGAATGCGCGTCCAGCGGAACAGCCGGTTGGCGGCAAAGGCCAGAACCAGCAACCCGCCGAGCAACCCGAATAGTGGGGTCAGATGCATCGATGCTGGCACTTTATATGCTAACCATTGGAAAACCAAGTAATCCCGGATTCAACTTTTCCGGTACAATCCCGATGGAAACACATCCGGTCGGGAAACGCACAATGACCAACACCTTCATGCAGGAAGCGATCCGGCAAGCCGTGGAGAACGTGCGTTCGGGCCGCGGCGGACCGTTTGGCGCTGTTGTGGTGAAGGATGGGCGCGCCATCGCCACGGGGGTGAATTCGGTCACTTGCGATAATGACCCGACCGCGCATGCGGAAGTTATGGCCATCCGCCAAGCCTGCCGCACACTGGGCACTTTCCAGCTCACGGGATGCGAAATTTTCACCAGCTGTGAACCCTGCCCGATGTGCCTGGGCGCAATCTACTGGGCGCGCGCGGATCGGATCTATTACGCGGCCACCGCGAAGGATGCCGCCGACGCCGGCTTTGACGACTCCTTCATCTACGAGGAATTGGCTCGCGCCTGTTCCGAGCGGCGCATCCCACTGCAGTCGATGATGCACGATGAGGGACTCGAAGCCTTTCGCGAGTGGAAACAGAAACAGGACCGCATCCCGTACTGAACGCAGGACAGAGCAGAGGTTTCCACGAGGCCTTGCAGCATGAAAGAAAAATTCCTGGGACATTCCGTGGTCCGGAAGGAAGGGCGCGAAAAGGTCACCGGCCGCGCCCGTTACGTGGACGATCTCGCTTTCCCGGACGCGTCCCCGGAGATGATACACGGCGCAACGGTGCGCAGCAGCGTCGCGCGGGGGCGCATCCTTGGCATACGCTATGGCGACGGAATTCCCTGGCACGAATTCACGATTGTCACCGCGGCGGACATTCCCGGGAAAAATGAAATTACCCTGATCGAACATGATCAACCGTGCCTTGCCGCCGGAATGATCCATCATCCCGAGGAGCCGGTCGTTCTGCTGGCTCATCCCGATAGATATCTGCTGGAGCAGGCGCGGCAAGCCGTGCACATCGACGTCGAACCGCTGCCCGCGATTTTCACGATTGAGGACTCGCTGTCCGGGCGCGAAATCATCTGGGGCAAGGACAACGTATTCAAATCCTACCGCGTGAACAAAGGCGACGTGGACAGCGCGTGGGCGCGCGCCGACGTAATCGTCGAGGGCGAGTACCGCACGGGCGCGCAGGAACAGCTGTACATCGAAAACCAAGGCATGGTCGCGCTGGCCAGCCCGGCGGACGGCGTGACCCTGTGGGGTTCCATGCAGTGCCCCTATTACGTGCACAAGGCCCTGACGCTCCTGTTCGGCCTGCCTGCGGAAAAAATCCGCGTCATTCAAGCGGAAACCGGCGGGGGATTCGGCGGCAAGGAGGAATATCCGTCGATGATCGCGGCGCACGCCGCGCTGCTCGCGTGGAAGTCGGGAAAGCGCGTGAAAATCGTATACGACCGCGCGGAAGACATGGCGGCCACCACCAAGCGCCATCCGTCGCGCACGCGGCACCGCACCGGCGTCACGCGCGACGGCAAACTGGTCGCCATGGACATCGACTTCGTGATCGATGGCGGCGCTTACGCCACGCTTTCCGCCGTGGTCCTTTCCCGCGGAACCATTCACGCCGCGGGACCCTACTCCTGCCCCAATGTGCGCATTCGCGCGCAAACCGTGGCTACCAATGCGCCCCCGCACGGCGCATTTCGCGGATTCGGCGCCCCGCAAAGTATTTTTGCCCTGGAGCGGCACCTCGATCAGGTGGCCCGCGCCGTACATCTGACGCCGGAAGAATTTCGCCGCCGCAATTTTATTCGCAAGGGCCAGACGACGGCCACCGGCCAGGTGATTCACGAAGACGTGGATTTGAACGCCCTGCTGGATCGCGCTCTCCGCGAAAGCGATTACCACGCCAAACTCGAACGCTTCGCGCGGGAAAATCCCGGCGCCGCCGTAAAGCGCGGCATGGGCCTTGCGTGCTTCTGTCACGGCGCGGGCTTTACCGGGTCGGGCGAAGTCACTCTGGCCTCGGTTGTGGAAATGGAAGCGACGCGCGAAGGATGCGTGCGCATCCTGGCGGCCAGCACGGAAATCGGGCAGGGCACGAACACGATCTTTTCGCAGATCGCAGCCGATGCGCTGGGCATTGGCTGCGATCGCATCGAAATTGCGCAGCCCGACACCGGCGCCGTGCCCAACAGCGGGCCCACCGTCGCTTCGCGTACCGCCATGATTGTCGGAAAACTGGTGGAAGAGGCGGCGCTGGCGCTGAAACGAACGCTCTTGGAGAGCGGCCTGCTCAACGACGCATGCACCGAGGAAGAATTTGCGCGCGCCTGCCAAAGTTACATCGAAACGCGCGGCCCGCTGCGCTCGCGCAGCCAATACGAACCTCCGCCGGGCCTGCACTGGGACGACGCCACCTACAGCGGCGACGCCTACGGCGCCTACGCCTGGGCCGTCTATGTGGCCGAAGTCGCCGTGGATACAGTAACGTTCGAGGCGCGCGTCACCGATTTCGTGGCGGTGCAGGAAGTGGGCAAGGCCATCAATCCCGCGCTCGCCGCGGGACAAATTGAGGGCGGCGTGGCCCAGGCCATCGGCATGGCGCTCTATGAAAACGTGGTCTGGCGCGAAGGCCGCATGGCCAACGGCCAGATGACCAACTACATCATGCCCACGGCCGCGGACGTTCCTCCCATTCGTGTTTTTTTCGAAGAGCAGCCGTATCCCTTCGGCCCGCACGGAGCCAAAGGCATCGGCGAACTGCCCATGGATGGCCCCGCGCCGGCCATTCTGAACGCCATCGAAAATGCCACGGACATTTGCCTGCGCGAAATTCCCGCAACGCCGGAAAATATTATGGAAGCGATGACGGAGAAAGTGGGCGCGCATGGCTGACACCGTGGCGAAAATCAAAATCGCGTGCACCGTCAACGGCGAACGGCGCAGCGTGCAGGCCTATCCCATGGCCCGCCTGCTGGACGTGCTGCGCGAGGAAATGCATCTGACGGGCACGAAAGAGGGCTGCGGCGAGGGCGAATGCGGCGCGTGCGCGGTGCTGCTGGACGGCGCGATCGTCAACAGTTGCCTGGTTCCCGCAATCGATGCGGGCGGCGCGGAGATTCGCACCATCGAAGGCATTGCCGGCGGCGAACAGCTTCACGCCGTGCAGGCCGCTTTTCTGGAATGCGGGGGCGCGCAATGCGGGATATGCACGCCGGGCATGGTGATCGCCGCGCTGGCATTGCTCGATCGGTATCCGCATCCCGGCGACGCGGAAATTCGCGAAGGCCTTGCGGGAAATCTTTGCCGCTGCACCGGCTATCAGAAGATTTTTGCGTCCGTCGTGCGTGCCTGCGAAGCGCGGCCTGCACAACCGGAGAAAAAACGATGAGGGCCAACGTTCCCAGCTATGACCTGCGTGTTCCGGAAAATCTGCCGGAGGCCCTGGCCCTGCTCGCGCGCGAACCCGGGACGTGGCAGCCATTTGCCGGCGGCACCGACCTGATGGTGCTGCTCGAAGCCGGCAAACTCGCGCAGAAGCGTTTCTTCAGCCTCGCGAAACTCGCGGAATTGCGCGGAATCGAAGTCACCGCCGATGCCGTAACGCTGGGCGCACTGACGACGTACACCGCCGTGCGGAATGATCCCGCGCTGCAGGCCGAATTTCCACTGCTGTGCAGCGCGGCGCGCGAAACCGGCGGCATAGCCACGCAGAATCGCGGCACGCTCGGCGGCAACATCGCGAACGCTTCGCCCGCCGCCGATTCCCCGCCCGCCCTGCTCGCCTATGACGCGGAACTCGAGCTGATCTCACAGCGCGGCGCGCGCTGGACGCCGTATCACGGATTTCACACCGGTTACAAGAAAATGCAGATCGCTCCGGATGAATTGCTTGGCCGCATTCGCCTGCCGCGCCGCGCCAGGCCGTGGCGGCAGTACTACCGGAAAGTGGGCACGCGCAAGGCGCAGGCGATTTCCAAAGTGTGCTTCGCCGGGGCCGCGCGGATGGAAGCGGGAACGATTGGCGACATCCGCATCGCCCTGGGCAGCATCGCCCCCATTGTTCTGCGCGCCGTAAAAACCGAGGACGCGCTGCGCGGCAAACGGATCACGCCCGCCGCCATCTCCGCGGCGCAGGAATGTTTGGCGGGGAAAATCGCTCCGATTGACGATATTCGCTCGACCGCGCGGTATCGCCTGCGCGTCGCGCAAAATCTGCTCGAAGAATTTCTTTTGCAGCTCGCACGATGAAAACCATACACGCGATCCGCGGCAAACGCGTCGTGACGCCGGAGGGAGTCAAAGCGGCGACGGTGCACATTCGTGGCGGCGTGATCGTGGGCGTCGCGGGGTACGACGACGTTTCCCAGGGCAAAGCTGTTTATGACGCGGGAGATTCCGTCGTGATGCCGGGCCTGGTGGATACGCACGTGCACATCAACGAGCCGGGACGCACGGGCTGGGAAGGATTTCGGACGGCAACGCGCGCGGCCGCCGCGGGCGGCGTGACCACGCTGATCGACATGCCGCTGAACAGCATCCCGGCCACGACGACAGCGGCGGCGCTGAAAATCAAACGCGCGGCCGCGCGCAGGAAATGCCGGGTAAACGTCGGATTCTGGGGCGGCGTGGTGCCGGGAAACGCGGGAAAATTGCGCGCTCTGCAGCGCGCCGGCGTATTCGGTTTCAAATGTTTTCTGGTGCCTTCGGGCGTGCCGGAATTCGAATGTGTTGGCGAAAGCGATCTCCGAATCGCTTTGCCGGAGCTTGCGGCAATGAATGTTCCGCTGCTGATCCACGCGGAGCTTCCCGGCCCCATGGAAAAGGAAGCTGGAAAACTTTCAAAAGCCGATCCGAGGAAATACAAGTCGTGGCTGCAATCGCGGCCGCCCGAGGCGGAAACCGAAGCGGTCGCAATGATGATTCGCCTCGCGCGTGAATTCAATGCGCAGATCCATATCGTTCATCTTTCGTCGGAGCGTTCCGTGGCATTGATACGGCGCGCCAAACAGGAAGGGCTGCGCGTCAGCGCGGAAACGTGTCCGCATTACCTGTATTTTGCGTCGCGCTCCATCCCGAACGGCGCGACGGAATATAAATGCGCGCCGCCCATTCGCGATTCGCGTAACAACGAAAAACTTTGGACGGCTTTGGCAAACGGCGCGATTGATTTCGTCGTTTCCGATCATTCGCCGTCTCCTCCGGCAATGAAGCGCCGGAGCGCCGGCGATTTTTTCCTTGCCTGGGGCGGCATCTCCTCCCTGCAGCTGGGCTTGCCCATCCTGTGGACGGCGATGCGCGGCGGCGATGATTCGCTGCTGCATCTGGCGCGCTGGATGTGCAGCGGCCCGGCTCGGCTGGCGGGGCTTGAAAAGCGCAAAGGCGCGATTGCGGCGGGATACGATGCCGACATCGTGGTCTGGAATCCAAAAAAACGTTTTATTGTGAGGCCAAATATGCTCCAGCATCGCCATAAACTGTCGCCCTACCTGAACGAATCGCTGCGCGGCGAAGTGGAAACAACATTTCTGGGAGGCGAATTGATATACGATCGGGGGCTCTTTCCGAAAACACCGCGCGGCACACTGCTGCGGCGAGGCAAATCATGATGGAGTTCACCGATTACATCGATCTGGCCGCCGAGCGGTTCGGCGGGCAAGTTCTGGCCGCGAACGACGAATTTTTCGCGCCCAAGGAAAATCTGTTGAAAGCCGCCGCGCCGGTATGGATCGCGGACAAGTACACGGAGGCCGGAAAGTGGATGGACGGCTGGGAAACGCGGCGGCGGCGCACGCCCGGCTTCGACTGGTGCATCGTGAAATTGGGGTTTCCGGGCATCGTTCACGGCGTGGTGGTCGATACGGCGTACTTCCAGGGAAACTATCCGGAGCAATGCGAACTGGAAGCCTGCACGGTCGACGGAAATCCCGGCGTCACGCAACTGGAGGAGTCCCCAGCGCAATGGATAACTCTGCTGGCGAAAACGCCGCTCTCGGGCGACGCGCAAAATCGTTTGGCGGTTTCCCCCGCCGGGCGCGTCACGCATGCGCGATTCAAGATTTATCCCGACGGCGGCGTGGCGCGACTGCGCGTGCATGGCGAGGTCGTTCCCGACTGGGCGGCGATCGAGCGCGCCGGCGGTGAAATCGATCTCGCCGCGGTCGAGCACGGGGGCCTGATCCTGGATGCAAGCAACATGTTTTTCGGCTCGCGCAATAATTTGATTCTTCCGGGCCGCTCGATGGGAATGCACGACGGCTGGGAAACGCGCCGGAGGCGCGGGCCCGGCCATGACTGGTGCATTTTGCGACTGGGAGCGCCGGGCGCGGTGCGCCGCATTGAAGTGGATACGTCCCACTTCAAGGGAAATTATCCGGAGAGCTGCTCGCTCGAAGTCTGCAGCGCCGCCCACGACATCACCAGTTCCAACATCCTCGCGGCCCTTCGCTGGACGGAAATTTTGCCGCGAACCAAACTTCGCGCGGATTCCCTGCACGTCTACCAAAAGGAAATTCTCGACGCGGGAGAAGCGACGCACGCGCGCTTTCACATCTATCCCGATGGCGGGGTGGCGCGGCTGCGCATTTTCGGAAATTCGGCGCGCAGGCCCGCCTGACGATGACGCTTGCCGAATTCAACGCGCTGCCGCCCGCGAAGGCGGAATCCACGCTGCAAGACTGCTGCGGGAGCGCGCGCTGGGCCGCGCAAGTGGCCGCGCAGCGCCCTTACGCGAGGCTGAGCGCGCTGGGCGACGCTGCCGACGCCGCCTGGCGGAATCTGGAGCGCGCCGACTGGCTGGAAGCCTTTCGCCATCACCCGCAGATCGGCGAGCAGGCCGCGACGGGCTCGGCGTCGGCTCGAAAGTGGGCGGAGAGCGAGCAAAGCAACGCGCGCTCCGCCGGCGAAGACGTGAAAACGCGCCTGGCACGCAGAAATCGCGCCTATTTCGAAAGGTTCGGTTACATCTATATCGTCTGTGCTACGGGGAAATCCGCCGAACAGATGCTTGCGCTTCTCGAACATCGCTTACAGAATGATCCAGCCGGGGAATTGCAGGTCGCGGCGGAACAGCAGCGGCTGATTACGCGCCTGCGCCTGGAAAAGCTATTCGCCGGCGAACAAAAATCATGAGCGCGATTACAACTCACATTCTGGATATTTCGCGCGGCCGCCCGGCCGTTGGTTTCCAAGTCGAATTGCAGGTGAAGTCCGGTAAGAACTGGAAAAAATTGGGCGCGGGCCTGACCGATGCGAACGGGCGTTGTACTGAACTGCTGGGCGATTCACAACTGGAAGCGCGCACGTATCGCTTGCTTTTCAACTCAGGCGCCTATTATGCGGAACTGTATTTGGAAACCCTGTTTCCGGAAATCACAATCGTCTTTGAGGTGCTCCACCCGGAGGCAAATTACCACGTGCCGCTCCTGATCAGCCCGTTCGGGTATTCGACGTATCGCGGCAGTTGACCGGCACTGTCCCTCGGGATGGGAATTCACTTCGTGCGATTTTTCAAAATTCTCAAGAAGGAGCCGAGATGCAGCTCCTGGGAAGTCACGCCGGTCAGGCGTTCCGCTTCCGCCTGGCTGATCGCGCCGCAGTTGATTGCGCGCAGAAAATAATTCAGCAAGCCCTGCCCCGTGGCGGCATCGTCGAAAACGTCGCCCACCAGAGTGGCCTTTGCCGCTTTCTCGACGAAATTCTTCAGGCGCGCCGCGGCGGAATCCAGGCCCTCCAGAAAAAACGAGTACACGGCCGCATAGCGCGAGGGAAGTTGCGCGGGATGCAGGTCCCACCCCTGATAGAAAGCCGTGACGAGCGAATGCTGGATGTGCCCGAAGTGGATGCGCCAGGCGCGGTGCACGGCTTCGCGATTTTCCGCGCGCTGGGCCTGTGTGAGGCGCTTGCCCTTTCCGGCGCGATGCGGCGCGGCGGGAAGAATATTGGTGGCCCCGTCGGAAAGCCAGATCCCGGTGCCGGCGAAAGCGACCTGCATCATGTCCTTGGCAAAGTCGCATGCGGGGTGGTCCATCGTCTGATATGCGGCGGTGATGCTGCAACTGGCCGTGTAATCGTAAGTGCCGAAATGCGCGGCGACGCAACGGCCCGCCGAAGCGTCCAGCAGCAGCGGGAGGTTCGATTCCCCGCGGCTATTGAGAATCGCCTGCGTGGTTTCGATCATCAGCTCGAATCGCAGCGAGCCTTTCTTCAGGCCCAGCGCGGGTTCCATCACATCCAGCAATTTTGCCAGAGCGGCCGGCTGCTCGGGAATCATGACTTTCGGCAAGGTAATGACGAAGTTTTCCGGAAGGCGGCCGCGCGCCGCTTCGCACAGCGCGCTGACGAATAGATCGAGCGTGCGAATGCTGCGGCCGCGCAGTTCCGGCGAAAACGGCTTGATGCGGATGCCCAGGAATGGAGGAAGCGAACCGGCGCTCAGCCCGCGCGCCGCTTCCTGGGCGGCCAGCTGCGCATGCCGATCTTCTTCCCCGTCGGGCCGGTTTCCGTAGCCGTCCTCGAAATCAATCCGAAAATCCTCCACCGGCTCGCGCTGCAGTTTCTCAAGCACGAGTCCGTGGATCGTCAGGGCCAGCCATGCGGCGCGATTTTCGCGCCTCAGCTTTTCCGGCGAATGGGCAAACTGACGTTCCGCCGCGGCCGCGCGTTTGCCGGTTTTCGGCAGAGATTCGGCGCCCGGCAGTCCGATCGCACGCGCGAACGTGAACGCGTCCGGCGCGTATTCCCGCATCGTCGCCAGGGCCAGATCTCCCAGGCGCCGCGCGGTTTCGGCATGGAACAGGTGCGCGCCGCCGTACACGGTGTGAACGGGCTGGCGGCGTTCGGTCTCGCCGGGATAGCGGAGGGCAAACGCGGCGGAAGCCTTTTCCAGAGCGCCCAGCGCGTTGCGAATTGCCGATTCCGAAAGCGAAGTTTTCATATTGTTCCATTCCCCAGCCAATCGTGCAAACCGTGGGCGGCACGGGAATTTGCGGCATGCGCCTCCCCTAAAGGCCGAGGCGGTAAGGTAGCACAGGCTTCCGCCTGTGTGCTTTTCAATTTCCGCGCAGTAAATGCACGCAGGCGGAAGCCTGTGCGCCCGAACACATGGCTGGAGAAATGCGGATGAAACACACGGTGCGCAAGATGTAAATTCCCCGTTGTGATTCAAAGGAAACACAAACGCACACCGCAATCGCAAGCACCATGCGGGATGGAAAACGAAAATGAACGCAAATGAACGGAACTGTAATGCCGAATGGGAAAGATCGATCGCCAGCGTAAAATTGAGGGGGAAAAAACCGCCGCGCCGCCGCGAAAGGACGCGACGCGCGACAGCGGCTTTCCCATTTCCCTCAATCTAAGCCGGTGAACCCATGGACCGCCGCTGTTGGAAGCATTCGCGGCAGAACACGGGACGCCCCTGCGTGGGGCGGAAAGGAACCGTAGTTTCCTTCCCGCACTGCGAGCAGGTCGTTTTGGTCTCCGACCGTTGGATGTTGTTCGGACCTTGGCCCGGGCTCTGAGAGCGCTTGGCTTTGCAATCCTTACACCGCTTAGGCTCGTTTTTGAAGCCCTTGTCGGCGAAAAACATCTGTTCGCCGGCGGTGAAAACAAACTCCTGATTGCATTCCGAACACTTCAGGACCTTATCGTGGTATTCCATACGCTGCTCCGTGGCTCTGCGCTGGTTGCCGAGCCCGCAGCATCCTCGTCCGGATCAGATTGTGCTGGGATACGCCTGAAAAAAACGTGGGTCCCAATTCCGACTCGTCCGAAGGTGCTTAGGAAATCCCATGGGGCATGGTGCCGACCTGGGGGAGATTAATCCTGCTCCCGCCGCTGCTTTTTGCGGAGACGCTTGCGCGATAATGCCTGCTTCGCGCGGCGCTTCTCTCCAGGCTTCATGTAATAGCTGTGCTTCTTGATTTCTTTGATGATATCTTCCTGTTGCACTTTGCGTTTGAAACG
>DATLTA010000173.1:0-5446 GCA_035533775.1 Candidatus Dormiibacterota bacterium
CGAGCCACAGCACGCGTTCCAGGGCGTTGGACGCCACCGACTCGTAGTAGTTCGTCACGTCGTAATGCGTGGAGCCGTTCAGCATGCCGCCGGAAGAATTGATCAGCTTGATGTGCACCATCTTGCCGGCGTTCGCCGATCCTTGAAACATCATGTGTTCGAAAAGGTGCGCGAAACCGCTGCGGCCGTGCGGCTCGATTCGAAATCCGATGTTGTAGTAGACCCCCACGGTGGCCACCGGCGCGGCGCGGTCCGGAGAAACGACCACGCGCAAGCCGTTCGGCAACGTCGTGGTCTGGATTGGAATGTTCAATTGTCTCAAGAAGTCCCCCGTAGATTCAGAACCCATGCAGCCAGATCCCGCCGCGGCGAAATCTATTTGGATCTTCCTTTCTTTCCTGTCTTTCTTGCGGCTTTGTTATGCGGCTTTGCAGCCGGTCTGAATACGCGGTCCAGCCGCTGCAGATTTGCGGCCGGGTTCGTCGCGAGCACGGAGACCGCAAGCCGCGAAACCGCTTCGTACGCTTTCAGATACTCGGGCGGAAAATCCGCGAGAGCTTCGAGGTGCTTCTGCACGGTGGAAAAATCGCCACGCGTCAGCGGCCCGGTCCAAGCCGCGCGCGGGCCGACGCGCTCGATATTATCCAGCGTCTGGCGCGTCAAGGGCAAGAGCGCGCGAACCGCCTGGCGGCGCGTAAATCCCTGGGCCATCAGCAGGCGCGTGGCGGTCTCCACCAGAGCCAATACGTGCCCGCACGCCAGCGATCCGGCCGCGTGGTAGGCGGCCTTGTTTGTTCCTGTCAGGGACACCGCCACGCCGCCCAATTGCCGGATGATTTTTCGAGCGGTTTGCAGGGCCGCCGCGCTGCCTTCAATTCCAAACACACGCCCGGCGAGCGCCGGCGCGCTTTGATCGCTGAAGGTTTGCATGGGGTGCATCGATCCGGTGGCTGCGCCCAGTTTGGCCAGCGGTTCGAGAACGGCGGAGCCGGTGGCGCCGCTGGTGTGGAGAACGATTTTTCCGCGCCACTCGTTTCCGCCCATCTCCGCCAGGGTTTTCGCCACCGGCGCGATGGCGCTATCGGGCGTGGCAATCAGGACAATTTTGGAAGCCAGCACCTGGGGAGTAATCCGGTCGGCGGGTTGCCCGGCGCCGATTGCGCGCGCCGCCGCGCGCGCCGACGTGATGGACCGGCCCGTGAGCGCGCCGATCCGCCAGCCCAGCTGGTGCAACTGGCGGCCCAGGGTGCGGCCCACGCGTCCTGCTCCGATGATCGATAATGTCTCCGGCATCCGCTGTGCTAGCATATCTTGTTTGGCCAACTTTTCGTTGCGGACAATTTACTTTTGCACAATTTCTGGATAGCGGTCTTCGGTTGTATTGCGTTCCTGTGGATCTTTCAAGGGTTACGCGCCGGCTTTGGCATGGCGCGCCTGCCGTGGCTCTCCAGCGCCACTTCACTGCCCTCCAGTGATGCCCCGCTGGTTTCCATCGTCTTTGCGGCACGCGATGAAGCGGAAAAGCTTCCCGCCGCCCTGCAGACGCTACTCGCGCAGAAATGCCCGCGTTTTGAGATCATCGCGGTCGATGATCGCTCACAGGACCAGACACCCGCCATCCTTGACAAATTTGCACGCGCGCACCGGAACCTGAAAGTGATTCATATCGCTGACTTGCCGCCCGGCTGGCTGGGAAAACCGCACGCGCTGGTCGCGGGGTTTGAGCAATCGCACGGCGATTGGATCGTGTTCACCGATGCGGATGTCCATTTTGTGCCGGAGGTGTTGGACCGCGCCGTAGCGCTCGCCCGGGAGCGCGAATGGGACCATTTGACGCTGCTGGCTGCGGTCGAGATGCGCGGATTCTGGGAAATTACGGCCATATCCTACTTCGGACTCGGGTTCGTGTTCGGCAACGAGCCGTGGCTGGCCTCCAATCCTCGATCCACACGCTATGTGGGAGTGGGCGCATTTCAGCTGGTGCGCCGCGCCGCGTACGAAAAATGCGGCGGGCACAGCCGCCTGCGCATGGACGTGATCGAAGACATGAAACTTGGCAAGCTGATGAAGATGGCCGGGTTCCGCTCGGGAGTGGCCGTGGCGCAGGACATGGTCCGCGTGCGCTGGCACGCCGGCGTGCGGAACGTGATTCGCGGCGTTACGAAAAATATGTTTGCTGCTGCGCGCTACAATGCTTTTTTTGCCGCCGGCGTAATTGCACTTTCACTGATCCTGAGCGTTCTTCCTTTTTTCGGCGTCATCTTCGCCACGGGCTGGGCACGCGTCTTTGCGGGAATCGCCGCGGGCGCCGCCGTGCTCATCCACGGCGCGATGATCTGGTCGACCGACGCTTCCCCGCTCTACGGACTTACGCATCCGCTCGGCGCGCTTCTGTTCTGCTGGATGCTGGCGCGCTCGGCGATAGCAACGCTGTGGCGCGGCGGCGTCGTCTGGCGCGATACGTTCCACCCGCTCGATGAACTGCGCAAAGGCATGGTTTGAGAATTTCCAGGAAACCGAAAGATGGTTTCCAGACGGCCCGCAATCTACTCTGCATCCGAACTGCGCGCCTCCCTCTCGAAAAAAACATGCCCTGAAACAAAACGCCCATCCCCGGCGTATAAGCAAGATGAAGAATCTCCCGGGCGGCACGGTGGGATTGAATTCGCAATCGTTCACCTGAATTTCAGGTTGGTTCGGTAGTGTAGTGGCATTCGGGCCATGCTTTTACGTACTTTACGAGAATAGGGAGGATACACAATGAATATTCCCACTCTCTTGCGACGACCTGTTTGGCTAGTCCTGATTGCGGTGGCTTTGGCCGCAGTGAGCCTGAGCGTCCCGGCGGTTAGAAACCTGGGACTGAAATCTCTGCAATCCCTGCGCATGCAAAAGGTGCAGGCGGTGGATGTGAATTTTTCGCCTTTTGTGGACGGAAGCGCGAATCCCTCGCTGCACCAGATGGTTTCTCAGATGATTTCCGATAAGGTCCAGGTTCAGCTCAATGAAGACGACCAGCCAGTTCCCGATGAGGCGAGCGCGCAAAAATTGGCGGGATTTAACGTGGAATTGCTGGGCGCGCGAAAAGACGCGCCGAAACTCGTTGTCGGAGGGGCGCACAAGATCGATATGATCGTGGACCGCTCACGGCTGTCGGCCATCGCCACCGAAGCGGGCCATCCGGAACTCGTGTTGCCGCAGTCATTGGACGGCGCCACAGTCGGAGTCGATATCCCGCGATCGGTACACGCACAATACGGAACCTGTCCCGGCCCGGCAAATGCCAGCAGGGCCATCGCGAGCAATATCACCGGACCATCGCCGACAACCACCGAATATAGCGATTGCGTCCGCCTGCGCGAAGGGCCGGAACCCATCGTCAACGTGCCCAATGGACTCAACATCGGCGGGCTGGCGCAAATTGGGCTGGAAACGGCGGGAATGACGCCGAATCAGGCGAGTAACTTCCTGCAAACGGTCGACTGGAAGGCCACGCTCACGCTGCCGGTTCCCCGATTTCTCCGCTCGTATGTGGTGGTGAAGGTGGCCGGCACAAACGGCACGCTACTGAGCATGGCCGGACGCCGCGGTCCGGGGTACGCCCTGGTCTGGACAAAGAACGGGATCGTGTATTCGCTCACCGGATTCGGCGATTCCAGTCAGGCCGTTACGCTGGCCGATTCGCTGAAATAAACAGGAGCTGGCTGTGTCCCACACGGACGGTTTCGCGGTTCAAACGCAAAATCTGCGCAAGGTCTTCAGCGGCAAAGTCGCGGTACGCGACCTGACGCTGACCGTGCGCCGGGGCGAAATATTCGGCTTCCTCGGCCCGAACGGCGCGGGCAAAAGCACGTCCATCAAAATGCTGCTTGGCCTCGCCAAGCCCACCAGCGGCGAGGCGTACGTGCTGGGCGCGCCGTCGGGCAACGTCGAGATTCGGCGAAAAATCGGGTTTCTCCCTGAAAATTTCCGTTTTTACGAATGGCTGACGCCCCCTGAACTTCTGCACCTGCACGGCCGGCTGTGCGGCGTTCCCGCAAGCCTGCTTTCCCAGCGCATTCCGGCACTGATCGACATGGTGGGACTCACGCCCCACGTGGACAAACGCCTGCAGTATTTCTCCAAGGGCATGATGCAGCGCATCGGATTGGCGCAGGCCCTGGTGCACGAGCCCGAGCTGATCTTTCTGGACGAGCCGACCTCGGGCCTGGATCCCATCGGCCGACGCATGGTGCGGGACATCATTCGCGCCCAGCGCGACCGGGGAGCCACCGTATTTCTGAATTCACACTTGCTCAGTGAAATTGAAATTACCTGCGACCATGTCGTCTTTATCCGGGAAGGTGAGGTAGTGACCAGCCGGGACATCCGCGCGCAGCAGGAAGATGCGGTTCGCGTGGAGGTGCGCGCGCGGAAGATTTCCGCGGAATGCGTCTCGGGCCTGGCGCGCTGGAGCGCGGCCGTCGAAGTGGATGAAGAGCGGCTGACGTTCACCACACCTTCCCGCGAACCACTTCCCGACATCATGCGGTACCTCGTCGCTGCCGGCGCCGATGTCTACCAGTTCACGCCGCAGCGAATGTCGCTGGAAGATCTGTTCATGAACGTCATGGGCGAGGATCGGGGACTCTGATGGGCGTCTGGATCATGGCGGGCATCACGTTTCGAGAAGCGGCGCGCAAAAAGATTCTGTGGACCGCGCTGTTTGCCGGCGCCGCGTTTCTTCTGGTGTTCGGCATCGGCCTGCATCTTCAGGTCGGCGATTTTCGAACCTCCAGCGTTCCTCCATTTTTGCGCTACCAGGTCGTGAGCGCCATGCTCATGATCGGCCTGTATACCGTGGATCTGCTGGCCGTGGTCATGACCACGCTCACCTCCGTGGATACGATTTCCGGCGAAATCACCTCCGGAACGATTCACGCCATTGCGACCAAACCGCTGCCCCGCTGGCAGATCCTGCTTGGAAAATGGCTGGGCTTTGCGGCGATGGCCGCGGTGTACGTGGCCATGACGTTCTGGGGCACGATTGCCGAAGGATATTGGATCGGCGGAGTCATGGTGCAACATCCGGTGCAAGGCGCGCTGCTGGTCTATCTGGAATGTATCGTCGCGCTGTCGGTCACGTTCATGTTTGGGACGTGGTTTTCGACGCTGACCAGCGGCGTTATCGTTCTGGGCCTGCTCGGAGTCGCATTTCTGGGCGGATGGCTGGAACAGATGAGCGGATTTACCGAAGGCTCGCGGCTAGCGATGGTGGGCATCATCTCCAGCCTCATCATGCCGAGTGAAGCCATCTGGCGCCGCGCCGCCTTCGATATGGAGTCGCCGCTCGCCGGTTCCCTGCGCTTTTCGCCCTTCGCGGATGTTTCCGTCCCCAGCCTCACGATGATCGGCTATGCCTGCGTATATATGCTGATCGTTCTGGCCATCGCCACCTACCATTTTC
>DATLTA010000174.1:0-16850 GCA_035533775.1 Candidatus Dormiibacterota bacterium
GGTGACCGAGCAGGTGGACGCGATGCGCGCGATGGGAACGGATCCGATCCGCAAGCTGGTTACCCCGCGCGTGATCGCCACCGTCCTGATGCTTCCGCTGCTCACGGCCATGGCGGATTTTCTCGGCCTGATCGGCGGGTATTTGGTGTCGTCCTTCACGCTTCGGCTCGGCGCCGTCGCGTTCTGGACGCGGGCCATCAATATCCTGGAGTTTTCGGACCTGATGCAGGGACTCACGAAACCCATCGTTTTCGGGTTTATTCTCGCGACCGTGGGGTGTTATCAGGGCCTGAACGTGAAAGGGGGAACGCAAGGCGTTGGTCGGGCGACCACGCAGGCGGTGGTGATTTCTTCCGTCTTCATCCTGATTACGAATTTCTTCCTCACAAAATTGATGCTGTTTATGGCCGGCCATGTTTTCTAAACCCCGGCGCGATCGGTGCGGACCCGCCGGTAATCGCCCTCCCGCTGTGCTTTTTTCCGCAAATATCGTTTGTCACAACGTTTCCCGGCCTATAATCCACGCAAGGGCGGCGCGCCCGGCATGATAGACGGGTTGGTGCGTCCTTCCACGATGATCGCGGATTCTGCCAGCGAACCCGTCCTGTCTTTTGAAAACATTCGCATCGGTTTCGATAAAGGCGACGTCCTGGACGGTATATCTTTTTCCGTTGCGCCCAGAGAAACCAAAGTCCTGATCGGCGAAACGGGAACCGGGAAAACCCTGATTCTTAAATTAGCCGCCGGACTCCTGCAGCCGGATTCCGGAACGGTGCGCATGCTTGGCCACGATCTGGGGAGCATGTCCGAAAAGGAATTGCTCGCCTTTCGCAGGAAAATCGGGATTGTCTTTCAGGAAGGGGCCCTGTTCGACTCGCTTACCGTGGCCGACAACGTGGCCTACGTTCTGCGCGAGGAACATGTGAGCGAAGAGGAGATCGAGCCGCGTGTGCAGGAATCGCTGCGGTTCGTGGAAATGGAAGACACCATGGAAAAATTGCCTTCGGAACTTTCCGGAGGCATGCGGCGGCGCGTTTCCATCGCGCGGGCGCTGGTGAGCCGGCCCCAGGTGGTGCTCTACGATTCGCCGACCGCGGGCCTGGATCCGGTGACCTCGCAAACCATCATCACGCTGATCCTGCGCTTGCGCGACACGCAGGGCGTGACGTCGCTGCTGGCGACCCATCGCCTGCAGGACGCGTTCGGCCTTGCCAATTACCGGTTTGATGCCGCGTCGGGGCGCGTCCTGCACCTTCCCGGAAATGGGAATTCGGAAAGCTCCGCGCCGGCGACAAATTTTATTGTATTGCGCAACGGCAAAATTTATTTTGAGGGAAGTCCGCACGACATCGCGGAATCCGATGATGCGTATCTGCGGAAATTTTTGTTGTAGCTGTTATAGCCTGGATACGGCGCAATTTTGATTTGTAAGGAGGACCCATCATGGCCCAACACAAGCAACTGACCTGGACCGAACTGCGCGTCGGACTTTTTGTTCTGGCCGCAACCGTATTGCTGGTCGTGGTCATCTTCTACGTCACCGGCGCGGGCGCGCTCGGACCAAAATACCGCCTGCACACGTTCCTGCCCGAGGTGGACGGGTTGACCGTGGGTGCGCCGGTCCGCGTGGATGGAGTGGATGTCGGAAACGTCGAAAAAATTGGCATGGCCCAGCTGAAACCCGGCGTTCCCGCAGATAAGAGCAAGAGCATTCGCGTCGACCTGCGCATTCAGAAGGCCTATCAGGACTATATCCGGTCCGACTCGGCGGCCTCGCTGATCACCGAGGGGCTCCTCGGCAATCGCTACGTGGATATCGACCGGGGATTTGTCGGGCGCGTATTGCAGAACGACGATGCGATTCCCGGGCGCGAGGAGAAGGCCCTCAAGGCTGTCGTCGAGCGCAGCGCCGACCTGCTGACGAATCTGAACGCGATCACCGCGCAGGCCAGCGACGTCCTGACGGGCATACGCGAGGGGCATGGCTCGCTTGGAAAGTTTCTGGTGGATGAAGATGCCTATCGCCATCTGAACAATTCGCTCGGGAATCTCGACCGAATGATGGCCAGCGTCGAAAGCGGAAAGGGAACTCTGGGGCAACTGGTCACCAACGATGAAATGTACAATCGCGTGGACTCGGTCGCCGGCCGCGTGGATACCGTCCTCCAAGCCGTGCAGAACAAGCAGGGCACGCTGGGCAAACTCGTATACGATTCGGATATTCACGACAGCGCGAAAAGACTGATGGATAATGGCAGCGATTTCATCGAGGGCGTGCGCGCCGGAAAAGGCACGCTCGGAAAACTCGCCACCGACGACTCCTTGTTCACGCAGTATCTCCAGGCGGGAGAAAATTTGTCGAAAGCGACGGCGAAACTGGATTCCAATCAGACCTCGGTAGGCAAGCTTTTCTCCGATCCCAAACTGTACGACAACATGGCGGGCCTTGCCGGGGATCTGCGCCTGCTGACCGGCGATTTCCGCAAAAATCCGAAGAAATTCCTGCACGTGAAGTTTTCCATTTTTTAAAGCTGCGGCTTCCAAGGCGCAGGCGCGCGCCTGCGCCTCGCCGCCGCGGCAGGAATCGGGAGACTTGCGCATAAATGTGCTTTGTGGGTCGCGGCTTTAGTCCCTGACTTGCTGAGCCAGCATCATCTGCTGGAGATCACGGCTTCTATCAATCCAGGGAACTACAGGGAATCCGGCAGCAGGAAAACGGAATAGAACGTGGCGAAAAGCGTCATGACGGCCCCGGCCAAAAATAATCTGCCGGGCGGAAGATGCGCGACCGAGGAAAGCACATAATACATGCCCGCCGCGAGGAATACCCCGACAAAGGACAGCAGATTTGCCGCGGCGATGACGCCGCCCTTTTCCTCCGGCTTGGGCCGATGCTGGATCATCGCGTTGAGCGGGACGGCATACAACCCGCCGAAAAAGCCGAGCAATCCCAGATCCACGCGTACTGGCCAGATGCCCAGTCCGTGCCGCGATACCAGAAATCCGAAGGCCGTCATGCCCAGCGCTCCCAGGGGAACCAGCCGGCATTCAATCCTGCCACGGGAAAGATAGCCCGCCGCGAGGCTTCCAATTCCAATGCCCACGCCCACGGCGGCCTGCAGGTAGCTGATTTCCGTTTCGTTCACGCGCAGCACGTCATGGCCGTACACGACGATCACGAATTGCAACAGCGCCGCCAGAAACCACAGGTACGTATTGCCGACCACGGCCCAACCCAGCGCGTGATCGCGCCCGATGATGCGCAGTTGCCCGCCAAGATCGGTGAATGGATTCGAGCGAAATTCACGGTCCGGATTCGCCGCGGGCAGGCGCGAAATGCCGAAGCTCATGGCCAGGCCCAGCAGCGTGAATGCCAGAAGGATTCCTCCGGACCATATCTGGCGCCCTCGGAAATAAAAGGCCAGAAATCCCGCGGCCATGGTAGCCGTGATGGCGGCGATAAACGTGCCCAGCTCGATCACGCCGTTGCCCCAGGAGAGTTTGTTTTCCGGCAGCAACTCCGGAAGCAGCCCGTATTTCGACGGCCCGAACAGCGCTCCCTGAGTGCTGATCAGGAAAACGGAGATGGACTCCATCGTAAGGTTGGCCATGGCCAGCGAGGCGAGCGCGAAAATCATCACGCCAATCTCAAAAAACTTCGTGCCGATGGTGACCGCGCGTTTGCTGTAACGGTCGGCCAGATACCCTCCGGCCAGCGAAAAGAAAATGAAGGGAAGGGCAAACAGCGCGCCCACTAGCAGAACGAAGCGGTCGCGCTGGACGCTGGAGAAGTCGCGCTCGACGATCAGATAGATGACCAGGAATTTCAGCGCGTTGTCGTTGAACGCGCTCTGAAACTGCGTCCCGATCAGGCTCCAGAATCCCCATCGCCAGTTTGCGGGAGGTTTGTGCGGTCGGCGCGGCAATGCGATGCCCGGCGCGCGTTCTGCGGCTTGGTCCACCGGGCTGGAGGGGTCGCTGACCATAGGTGCGGGCGCAAGGCCTCTGCCAAGATTAGTCGACCGCACCGTGAGATGCAAAGCGCAGCCCGTGACCGCTTCGCCAGCACCGCTTTGGCCCGAGGCGCATGTCGTGTAGAATCTATGCCAAGCCGGAGTGGCGGAATGGCAGACGCGGCGGACTCAAAATCCGTTGGTCGCAAGGCCGTGTGGGTTCGACTCCCTCCTCCGGCACCAGAATTTCTTTCCTTCTGCGTTGTGTTTCGTTGCGGAATGGCAGACGCGGCTGACTCGGAAAAAATTCGAGCGCACACCGGGGAACTGGCGCTGCAGAACTGCTCAAACTCGGGGAAACTTGTTCAACGGTAATCCCGAGCCAAGCCCGGAGCCATGCTCCGGGAAGGGGTAGAGGCTAGACGGCAGCACCTAAGCCCCGGAACTTCTGGGGAAAGGTGAAGGGATAGTCCAGACCCCAAACCTTAACGGAGCGCGTCCACGGACGCTATTCGGAGTGGGCGGCGAAAGCGTAGAGGCAAGAAAATCCACTGGCCCCAAGGCTGTTTGGGTTCGACTCCCTCCGCCCCACCAAAGTTTTTCTGCTCCTTATCCCCGAAGAAAGAAACGGCACACTTTTTGCCGCATCCGCCTGCATTAACACGCGATGGAGAATGCCCCATGATCGAATAGTTGAAGACCTTTCCCGATCATGTTCTCCTTATGGAAAGTTCCGTGTCCTATTTCTCGGGCAAGACAAACTCGATGCCGAACTTCGGAGCCGCAGCCAACATTTTTTGTATCTCATTGTACGGAATTTCCGCCGGTGGCGGCAGCGTCATGGCCGCAGCCGGGACGCTGAATTCCTTGAACCATCCTTCCATTCCGGCAGGAGTGAGAAGGGTGAGGACCCGCAACAGTTCCGATTCGATCACGAAAGAGTGCACGGTATCGCGTGGCACGACCACCAATGTGCCAGGTGTGGCCTTGATGGTACGGTCGCCAACCGAAACGGTCATCTCGCCTTCGAGTACGTAGAAGCTTTCCTCTTCCCGATGATGCATATGTGGGGGTGGAACGTTACCCTTTCGACCGACCGCCTCAATCAATGCGAACCTTCCCTGCGTCTCTTCGGCTGTGGCCAGGAAGGTCATCAGCCAACCGTTGTACCAGACCGATCGATCCAAGGACTGCCGTCCCTGGCCCAATGCTACGGATTCTTCGACTTGCGTGTTTGCCGCGATTTGCATTGCCATGGTGGTCCTCCTTTTGATTTGAGAAGTTTTACTGCAACATCCGGACGATACCGAAGCGCGATTCGTCGTGTTCCTAAATGGTTCTAAAAACAAATCGCCACATTTCTCCTAGGAATTCGCGATCACAACTCGGCGAGTCCACCGTCGGCGAACACCTCCGTGCCGGTGATGAACGAAGCCTCGTCTGAAGCAAGGAACAGCGCGAGATTTGCGATCTCTTCGGGCCGGCCGATGCGCTTGAGGGCCACACCCTCTGCCCAGCCCGCCGCGATTGCGTCCACCGTTTCTTTCGGCATCTGCAACTTGCTGAAAAGCGCAGTGGCGACAGGACCAGGACTGATCGTGACTACGCGTATCCGGCGGGGCGCAAGTTCGGCGGCAAGAGTACGACCGAAGGAACGGACGGCGGCCTTGGTCGCCGAATAGATGGACGCTCCCGCATAGCCCTTGCGTGAAGCGACCGAAGCGTTCAGGAGGACGGCACCGCCGTCGGATAGCAGTCCGAGGGACTCCTTGACCGTGAAGAACAGGCCCTTGACGTTCACGTCGAAGTTACGATCAAAGAAGCCCTCATCGACTTGCTCGACAGAAGCGAATTGGACGATGCCTGCGTTGGCAAACAGGACGTCGAGCCGCCCGAATTTTTCCGCGACGATCTTCATAAGGGCTTTTGTGCCGGTCAGATTGCTCACGTCGGACTCAACGACTAGTACGCCTCGGCCCAGTGACTCTTGCGCTTCTGCAACGGTTTGCGGATTGCGGCCAGTAACGATCACCTGTGCGCCCTCTTTCTGAAACAGTTGCGCGGTCGCAAAACCGATACCGGTTGTTCCGCCGGTAATCAGCGCGATCTTTCCTTTGAGCCTGCCGTTGGAGGTTCCTCCGGAGAACTGCCCTCCCCGAGCCAATGCCAAGGATTCTTCGCCGTTCATATTTACTGTGACCCGCGTTGCCATGATGGGCTCCCTTCACGTGTGAGAATTTTTTGCTGCGGGTCGAACAATACCGAAACGCAAATGGCCGCGTTCCTAAATGATTCCTAAGAGATCCCTAAATTGTTCTTAGGAGAAAGTGGAGCCGTCACGGCCGATTTGGTGTAGAAAGTAGGGTGTGAAACGCGCCAAGAATTCTGTTTTCATCAGTAATGAACTGAAGACTTTCCTCGAAAGTGGCATATCTGCGGTAGTGGGCACGCGCGACGTGGACCTGGTTCCGGAGATCACGCGAGTATGGGGCCTGCAGGTTTCTAAGGATCGGAAGAGCATCAGCTTGTGTGCTCCGCTCGCCACGAGCCGGAAAACCCTCGACAATCTCGCGGACAGTGGGGAGATAACGGTTTGCTGCTGTCTTCCCACCAGCTACAAGACGGTTCAGCTGAAGGGGCGATGCATCCAGAAAACAGACCCGAGCCGCGCCGATCTAGCGGCAGTGGAAAGGCATCGCGAAGCATTTGGCCGTATGAATGAGCGCATCGGGTTCCCACGCCAACGCACCGAGACCCTCTGGCGGAGTGAACTTGAGAGCTCGGCGGTTCTAGTCAAGCTGCGCTTTGCTCCCGAGCAGATCTTCGACCAAACTCCCGGGCCGGACGCCGGATCGCCCTTATGAGCGCACCCTCGCCCCTGACCGTTCCTCTCGAAAGCATAGCCTCGTGCTTTGAAGGAATCATCCCCTCGACGATCTGCTCCTGTTCCATGGGCGGAACGCCAAACCTGACATATCTCTCGATTGTTCATGTACTTGATAACCTCCACGTTGGCCTCTCCTATCAGTTTTTCAACAAGACGCGGACCAATATCCTGGAGAATCCTCGGGCCCAAGTGGTTGTCGTGTCGCCAGAAACCTCGCGGCAATATCGCCTCGATTTGCGATACGTGCGCACAGAAACCGAAGGCCCGTCCTTCGAGCGCATGAAAATACGGCTGGATGCGGTCGCATCGCAAAGCGGGATGAGCCGCGTTTTCAAATTGCGCGGAGTGGACATATTCGAAGTGCTTGATTGTGGGCCCATAAGCTCGGAGATGCACAGTGAGGTGGCTCGTAAGACAGACTATCTGCAGGAACTCGATTCCTTCACCGAGCGTCTGGCCGCTTGTGGCGATCTGGATTCTCTACTGAGCACCGCACTGGAAACGCTGGCTTCATTCTTTGAATGCCCGTATTCGTTTGTGATGTTTCCCGATGAGGAGCGGAAGCATCTTTATACCGGCGCAAGTCGTGGATTCGAGCCCTCCGGAGTGGGCTCGGAAGTAGTGATCGGCAAAGGGTTGCTAGGCGTGGTGGCGGAGCGCCATGCCGCCGTCCGGACAACGGACTGGACGCGAGAGATGATTCTGGCGCGAGCAGTGCGAGCGGCTATCGAAAATCTCGGTGAAAAAACTCTGCTGGAAAGGGAGATCCCGCTACCTGGTTTGCCAAATGTTCGAAGCCAACTCATCTTGCCCCTTGTAGTCGGAGAAAATCTGCAGGGCGTACTGTGCTTGCAAGATCAATTTCCCGGACGGTTCTTGGCGACTGAGGAGCGCGTGTTACAGATAGCCGCCCGCCACCTCGCCGTGGCAATTTCCAACATTAGGGCGGCCAGTCCCCCCTCTCACAAAGTGGCGCTACGGAACAAAAGGGCGCTCTCGAAGCGATGCTCTGTGGTGAAACACTACAAGTCAGACGACAGCATTTTCATCGACGATGCATATCTGATTAAGGGCATCCCCGGGCGGCTCCTCTGGAAACTGCTACAAGCATTCGTCGGCACCGGCAGAATGGCGTTCACAAACAAGGAGATTCGGCTCGACGCAGATCTGCGATTGCCGGACATCAAGGACAATTTGGAAACGCGACTGATCTTGTTGCGGCGTCGCTTGGATGAACGCTGTGAATTCGTGAGGCTAGTCCATGCTGGCCGTGGACAACTCCAGCTGGAAGTAGGCCGCAGACTCACACTAGAAGAGATCGCGTAGAAGCGTTTGGTGAAGCCTTACATCGCCGAAGGGCAGGGGAGCTTTGAAATTCCGAGTTCACTTTCGGAAGGTATCGCTATTTGATACTTGGCACAGAGCGGATGTTTGGGCGAAGATGGATTGCAAGACTTACACAGAAACTTACACACTTTCATGTCGTCTGATCATAATGCCTGTATGTACATGTAGTTACGAACACCCGCAGTGCACTCAAAATCCGTCGGTCGCAAGGCCGTGTGGGTTCGACCCCATCCTCCGGCGCCGGATTTCCTCCCGCGCCTGAAATAAAATTCCAATCGCGCCTATAAATCGGCCGCCATGCGAAACCCGTAATCGGCATACCGGAATTCCGGGGGAATGCTGGAACGTGCCGCGGTGCGCGTGACCTTGATGTGATGCCTCCAGGAACCGCCGCGCGACGCGCGGCGCGATCCCGACGCCGGGCCTTGCGGGTTGTGTTCGGGGGAGACGGAGTAATACGCGTTACTGTACCAGTCTGCGCACCATTCGTGGACGTTGTCGCCCAGGTTGTAGACGCCATACGCGTTCGGGGAATACAGACCTACAGGTTCGGGGCCCGACTTCCAGCGATTGCTGTAATCGGGGAGTTCGCCGGGCGGGCAATTTCCCCATGGATATGGGGCGTCTTCGACGCCTCCGCGCGCGGCGCGTTCCCACTCCGCTTCGGTAGGCAAGCGAAAGTGTTTCTCCAGCGCGCGGCTCAGCCAATTGCAGTACGCCACGGCGTCGTGCCACGAAACGCCGACGACGGGCTGCCGAGGATCGCTGAATTCAGGGTCGCGCCAGTTCAATGGTTTTGGATGGCTCGTGGCTTCGAGGAAGCGGGCGTATTCCTGGTTCGTAGTTTGAAACGCGGCGAGCTGGAATGCCTTGACCCAAACGCGATGCACGGGCTTTTCGTCGTCGCGCCCCCGGGAGTCGCCCATGGAAAACCAGCCTTCGAATATGCGCCGCAGGACGGGTTCGGAACTCGCGCCGGGTTGCTGGTTTGGGGTCGCCATACAAATAATATTGACCAAGCCCTATCGGTACCCGGCCGTTGATCTCCGTTCCTGCACAAGTTCTTCGAGCAGCTTCTCGTTCGACGGGCGTTCCGGCGGCAGCGAAAGCTTCGGGGCGATGCGGCGCATGATCCCGTCGGCCATTTTATATCGGATGATGGGATCGAGCGCGCTGCGCCTGCTGAGAAACGTTTCGATGAGCGCAAATTCCTCGGGGGTCAGGCGGATTGCTCCATAGTTATGCCCTGCGGACCGCACAGCGGTGTCCCATTGCGGGGGAGCCCCTTCCAACGCCTTCTCGTGAACCACGACGGTGCCGGCGACGAAATCTCCCAGCCGCTTGCTTTGCAGGCTGATCCACGCGGACAACACGCCGATCCCGTAGGCAAACGGCAACTGATCGATAATGCGAAGCAGATTTCGTCCCACCGCGTCGATGGCGGTAATGGGCTGGCCGGAATCCTTGATTACGCGAATGTGCGTCAGCCGCTTGCCGGGCGTCTGGCCGTTCCAGATCGTCTCGAACAGGATGAAGTATCCGTACATCAATACAAAATAGCCGACAATCAGAATGGCCACGATCCAGACCGCGCCGATCGCCAACCGGCCAAACCCGGCAACGCCCAAACTGAAGCTGATACCCACAAAAATCAAAGAGAGGACAAGCGCGATTGCGCCCTGTATCAGCGAATCGATCAAAATGGCAAGAAAGCGGCTTCCAATTCCAGCCAGAGGAAATTCAATGGAGGTCTGCTCCGGCGTTTCAATGATAAGCTTTTCGCCGGTGGCGGAGTCGTAGGCGGCCGGATCTGTAAAGTTCGAGGACACCGTTGATCTCCAATCGATGGCTCGCGAAACGTAAACCAAACTGGCAGCGCCTCGAGCAACTCCTGGATCGCTCGGGCCGCCGCGGCGTGGCCGCCATGACGCATGACGAACTGCAGGACCTGGGTCTATTGTACCGCCAGACGGCTTCGGACCTTGCGACGGTCCGCGAGGATATCACGAGCCTTCCGCTGGCGTCCTATCTGAATCAGCTTCTGGCGCGCGCGCACAATTTAATTTACATGGGCAAGAGTCCGCGATGGAGCCGCATCGCCGGCTTCTATCTGAACACCTACCCTCGAATTTTTCGCGAGACTTTCTCCCTGGTGGTTGTCGCGGCCCTGGTCTTTGCCGCCAGCGGCGTTGCCGGAGCCGTGGTGACGCTGCGCGATCCCGGGTTTGCGCACCAGATTCTGGGGCCGCAGATGATTGAAACCATCGAGAAGCGCCAAATGTGGACGCATTCCATCCTGGCCGTCAAGCCCATGGCCGCCTCCGGAATCATGACCAATAATCTGGCGGTCGGGTTCATGATGTTTGCGGCGGGCATCACGGCGGGACTGGGCACCGTGGTGATGCTGGTTACCAACGGGTTGCTGATGGGCGTGCTGGCTGTGGCCACGGCTCGCGCGGGCATGGCCATGCAGCTCTGGGAGTTCGTTGCGCCGCACGGCGTTCTGGAATTGCCGGCAATCTTCATCGCCGCCGGTGCAGGCATGGAGCTGGCGCGCGGTCTGCTGTTTCCCGGGATACTTTCGCGCAAGGAATCCTTGATGCGCGCCGGCAACCGCGGCGCGATGCTACTGTTGGGCACGATTCCGCTGCTGGTCGTGGCAGGCGTGATCGAAGCGTTTATTTCTCCGGTAAAAATTCTCGCGCCCCTGAAGTTTTTGTTCGCGGCCGTTGTGTTCGCCGCGCTGGTGGCCGGCCTTTCCCGGGGAATGGGAAAGAGGAAGCCGGAAGGGAGTTTATAGAGTGGCGCGAGCAGTGGCGCAGGCGTTCCTATCATGGAAATGTCCGCGCGGCCGCATCCCGGGAAACCTTACCGCGCTTCGATATTGCACAGGAAATCGTAATCTCCGGTGGGCGAAAGATGTACGTTGGTGATTCTTTTCCGGTGCACGCTGATGTTGTCGGAAAACCACAGGCTGATGTAGGGCACGTCCTGTGCGATGATTTTCTGCACTTTGCTGAAAATTTCACGTCGTTTGTCGCGGTTCATTTCGACGCGCGCCTGATCGAGTAGCGCGTCCACTTCCGGATTGTGGTAGTGCCCGCGATTCGCGCCCAGCGGCGGCATTTTCTTCGAACTGAAAGCGTAGTCCAGAAATAAATCAGGATCGTTGTTTCCTCCGATCCAGCGGAGCCGCGCCAGCTGAAAAGCTCCACGAGTCAGTTCCGAGAACAGCGTGGCAATTTCCAGCGGCTGCAGGTCCAGATCCACCCCCACCCGGCGCCACTGCTCCTGCAGGGCCTCGCCAAGCAGCCGGGCCGATTCTTCGGTCGAGGTTTTCAGCGTCAACTTGAGCCGCATGCCGTGCAGATCGGGGCGCCGCGGAAATCCCGCCGCGTCCAGCAACCGCTCGGCTTGCTGCGGGTCATACGGGTAGCGCCGTATGTTGGGCTCATAGGCCCAACTGTTGGGGGGAATCGGCCCGTCCGCGATGCGCGCCTGCCCGTGCAGAAGATACTTGATGATTCTTTCGCGGTCGGTGGCCATCGCCAGGGCTTGACGCACTGCGCGTTTGGACAGCGCCGGGTCTTCGAAATTGAGCGCGATGTAGTCGTAATTGGTTCCGGGGCTCTCGGTGACCACGATGTTCGGTTGCGATCGCAGCACCGGAATCATGTCGGGAGTCAGGGAGGTCAGTTCGATATCCGCCGTGCCTTTGCGCAATTCGAGCGCGCGAACGATCGCTTCCGGAACAATCCGGAAGCGAACCTCCGAAATTCTTGGCGGCGTGCCGAAATAGCCGGCGTTTCGCGCCAGAACAATGCTGTCGTCCTGTACTGCGCTGACGAAGCGAAACGGCCCTGTCCCGATGGGGTGATTGGCCACGTCGCTCCCGGACCCCGCCGGCACGATCCCCAATGCGGGCCGGCAAATGCTCCACAAAAATCCGGCGTAGGGTTCCCGCAAATGAATAATGACCGTGGCCGGGTCGGGCGTCTCAATATCTTTGATGAGAGCCAGGGAGCCTCGTTTGGGGGAAGTGACGCTCCGGTCCAGAATCGATTCGAACGTATATTTCACGTCCGTCGAAGTCAGGACGCGGCCATCGTGGAATTTCACGCCGCTGCGCAAATGGAATATGTAGGTCAACGGGTCCGGGGTTTCCCATTTCTCCGCCAGATCGGGCTGCACGTTGCGCTGCGCGTCCAGCGAAACCAGCCCGCTGAATATCAGCCCGTCGATCCTCTCGGATTGCCCGTCGATCCCGATTCGCGGATCCAAATTTGTCGGCATGCTTTCGATTAAGAAATTGACCACCCCCGGTTGAGTCTGAACACTGCGCGAGCAGCCGGAAAGAACCAGCGGGGATAGGATGAGCAGAATTGCCAGAAGAAGGGAGGGGAAGCGGAGCAACAAGCTGGAAGAAATAAAAGATGCGCGGGAAAAACGTTCCCGCCAGAAATCAGGTTCTGCCGGGAGGTCCGATCCTGTTCTTCCTCTCCTACCCCGCATAACACACCTTGCCCAGCACGGCCGGTTTTGTCGCGCCCGTCGCTCCCGGCACGTTGGCCGGACGTTTGCGCATCGTCTGGCCGGCGAGCACGGCGAAGGCAAATGCTTCCTTGGCGTCACCCGGCACGCCGAGTTCGTCGGCGGTGCGAAGGCGAACGCGGTCCAAGCCGGATTCGATCTGTGCCATCAGAACGGGATTGTGCGCGCCGCCTCCGGAGACGATCAATTCGCCGATTTTAGTTTGCGGCGTAACAAAATGATGCAGGGCGTCCAGAATCACCAGGGATGTCAAAATCGTCGCGGTGCGGATAATATTTTCGGGTTTTGCGCGCCGCGCTTCCTGCAGCGACAGCAGGGAACGCACGTACTTTTCGCCATATTGCTCGCGCCCCGCCGTTTTTGGAGGAAGTTTGGAAAAATAATCGTCATGCAGCAGTCTGGCAAGCAGGCCGGGCAGCAGCGTGCCCCTCGCGGCCGACTCGCCGTTTTTATCGAACGTTTTTCGCCCTTGCGTGAAGTGCCGCACCAGGGCATCGATGACCATGTTTCCTGGCCCGGTGTCGAACGCAAAGACGTCTTCCATCTCCGCGCCTGCGGGAATCACCGTGACGTTGGCGATTCCGCCGATATTGAGCGCCACGCGTCCGATTTGTGCGTGGCGATAGAGCAGGAAATCGACGAAGGGCACCAGCGGAGCGCCCTGGCCCCCCGCCGCTATATCCGCCGGGCGAAAATCGCCGACAGTCGTGATGCGCGTGCGCGCCGCGATCACCGACGGCTCGCCAATCTGCAATGTCGATGCGACCTGCCGGCCGCAGAATCGCTCCGCCACGCCCTGATGGAAGATGGTCTGGCCATGCGAGCCGATGAAAGCGATTTTTGCCGGCGCCACGCGAAATTGCCTGCATGCGGAGAGCGCGGCGTCGGCGAAAACCTCGCCCAGCAGGAAATTGAGCTGGCTGATTTCCCCGGCCGTTACGGGGCGTCCCTCGCCCAGCTTCAGGATTGCTTCCCGCACGCGAGGAGCGAAGGGAAACGCGACGAAGTTTTCCAGGGATGCGCTGCGGCCCGAGATTCGCACCAGGGCCACGTCGATGCCGTCCGCAGACGTTCCGGACATCATGCCCAGCGCCAGAATTCCTTTTCTGCCAATGCGTTTCATAAAATCTGTTTTTTCAGGTCCGCCAGCAAATTAAGCGCGTCGATCGGTTTCAAGTTGTCGAGGTCCGCCTCTCGCAATGCGTCCAGCACGCGCCGGTCGAGCGGAGTAAACAGGGCCTGCTGCTCCGGCGCGGGCTCCCCAAACGGTGCCGTTCCGGGGGAAAGCGTCTCGCTCAATTCGTGCTCGGCCTGTTCGTGGCGGTCAAGGATTTCCCGGGCGCGCGCGATGACCGTCGCCGGCAGCCCCGCCATCCGGGCGACTTCGATGCCGTAACTTTTGTCCGCGCTTCCAGTTTCCACGCGCTTCAGAAAGACGATTCCGGTGGAAGTTTCGCGCGCGGAAACGTGCACGTTCTTGATGCCGGGCAGCAGGTCGGCCAGTTCGGTCAATTCGTGATAATGGGTTGCGAACAGCGTGCGCGATTTCGTCTCGCTGGAAAGATGCTCCACCACGGCCCAGGCAATCGAAAGCCCGTCAAACGTCGCCGTTCCCCGACCCACTTCATCGAGCAGCACCAGGCTGGACGGCGTTGCCGTATTCAAAATCGCCGCGACTTCCGTCATTTCCACCAGAAACGTGGAGCGTCCCCGCGCCAGGTTGTCGGCCGCTCCGATGCGCGTGAAAATCCGGTCGGTGACCGGCAGGCGCGCCTGGCTGGCCGGCACGAACGATCCCATCTGCGCCATCAGCACGATCAGCGCGGCCTGCCGGAGGTAGGTCGATTTGCCGCCCATGTTGGGCCCGGTAATCAGCAGGATCTGTTGCCCCGCATCGTCCAGGTATAAATCGTTGGGCACGAAGCGTTCGCCGCGCTGTTCGAGTAGCTGTTCGATCACGGGGTGGCGTCCCGCGACGATCATGATCTGGCTGTCGTCTCCGAATTCGGGCCGCACGTATTTCCGGGAAGCGGCCAGGCGCGCGAAATTTCCCAGCACGTCCAGCTGCGCGACGCCCGACGCGGTGCGGCGCAGGCGCGCGGCCTGCTCCCCGATCCACAATCGCAGCTCGACGAATAATCGCCGCTCGATCTCCGCGATGCGTTCGTCGGCATCCAGAACTTTCCGTTCGTAGTCCTTGAGTTCCGGCGTCGTGAAGCGCTCCGCATTCACCAGCGTCTGCTTGCGCTCAAAATCATCGGGGACAAGATGCAGGTTGGGCTTGGTGATCTCGATGTAGTAGCCGAATACCTGGTTAAACCGGATTTTCAGCGATCCGATCCCGGTGCGTTTGCGTTCGCGCTCTTCCATCGTGGCGATGATCTGCTTGCTGTGCTGCGAAAGATCGCGCAGCCCGTCCAGTTCCGCGTCGTATCCCCGGCGAATCACTCCCGGGTCGGACGCGAGCGCCGGAGGATCGTCGGCCACGGCGGATTCAATCTTTTCGCGGACGTCGGAGAGTTCGTCCATCTGCGTGTGCAGCGCGGACAGGCGCGCGGAGGCGCAATTGGCCAGGTACTTGCGGAGTAGAGGCACGCGCGTGAGCGACTGCCGCAATCCGAGCAGGTCGCGCGGCGAGGCTACGCCCAGAGTCACGCGCCCGGCCAGCCGTTCCAGGTCCTGCACGCCGGTCAGGTTGTGACGAATCTCCTCGCGCAGCACCGTGTGCGTCTTTAATTCCTCAACAGCTTGCAGGCGCGCGTCGATTTCTTCGCGATTCACCTGCGGACGCAGGATCCATTGCCGCAGCAGGCGCGCCCCCATGCCCGTGGCGGTTTCATCCAGGGCCGTGAGTAGCGTGGGCGATGCGCCCCGCCCGGCATCCTCGGCAAAGATCGGCGAAACCAGTTCCAGGTTGCGAATCGTCACCGTATCGAGCACCAGGGCATCCGCCTGCTCGTAAAATCGCACACGGTCCATGTGCCCGAGCGCCGCTTCCAGGTGATCGCCGTTTTCCGGGGCCTTTGCTGATGTCTCGCGCAGGTAATGCACCAGGGCGCCGGCGGCCGCGACGGCCTGCGGATGTCCGGCCAGGCCGAACCCGTCCAGCGTGGCCACGCCGAACTGTTCGCGCAGCATGCGCTCGGCATGATCGGCGCGAAACACCCATTCGTCGATTCTCGTTTCCACGCCGTCGCGCAATTCGTTGCGCGCCCCCGCCAGGGAGCCGCCGCCATCGGTGTCGGCGGGCGGCGCCGAAAACAGCCCGGCCTGCCGGGGAATCAGGATTTCGCGCGGCTTCAGGCGGTGCAATTCATCGCGCAGTTTTTCGTCGGTGTCGGCGCCGGAAAATTCGGTGACCAGGAATTCACCGGTGGTGACGTCCGCGTAGGCCAGGCCCACCGGCGTTCCCGATGCGCCGCGGGATAACGCGGCCAGATAATTGTTTTCCTTGGGTTCCAGGACGTTGGCGCTGGTTGCCGTGCCCGGCGTGATCACGCGCACCACTTCGCGGCGGACCAGTTTTTTCCCGGGACTCGGCGGCTCCATCTGGTCGCACACGGCGATTTTGTAGCCCGCGCGCAGCAGCCGCGCGATATATCCCTCGGCGGCGTGGTAGGGAACTCCGCACATGGGCACCGGTTCGCCCCGCTCGCGGTTCCGGGAAGTCAGCGTGATCTGTAGTTCTCGCGACGCGGCAATCGCGTCTTCGTAAAACAATTCGTAGAAGTCGCCCAGGCGAAATAGAACCAGCGCGTGCGGGTAACGCGTCTTAATGCCCTGGTATTGCCGCATGAGCGGGGTGGCTGGTTCAATCATGTAATTGTGGAGCTCCGGAAACGGATGCCGACTGTACTTGTTAACCCTGAAATACGATAGGGGTCCACCGGAAGTGATTTCGCCGGCCGGATACAGCAAGTTTATACCCTTTTGTCTTTGCTTCTGTCGAGCGACTAAGCCGCTCCGGTGCGAACCGACATTTCGCCGATGCCCGCGATGCGCGCGTGCATCACGTCTCCGGGATGAATCGGCGCCACGCCTTCCGGCGTCCCGGTCATGATCACGTCTCCGGGATGCAGTGTGTAAAACGCTGTGGCGAACTCGATCAGTTC
>DATLTA010000175.1:0-10219 GCA_035533775.1 Candidatus Dormiibacterota bacterium
AGACGTTGGCAGGGACAAGGCCAAGTCCGCTGCATCGGGCGCAGCGGCTACCGGCGCTTTACTCAAAACGCATCGAGAGGATCGCCGGCCAGGATTGGGTCCGCCCGGCGCTACCGGTTAAAGTGGGCGACGATGCTGGAGTGGCCGATGATGTGGCCGTCCATGGCCTTCATCACGTCGGCGCGAGTTGCATTGGCGGGCAGATCAAGCTTCTGATCCAGCGCGAACAGTTCGAATGCATAGTGGTGCGGCACAGAGACATTCTGTGGGGGGCACGGTGGCAGGTAGCCAAAGTTTCCGTTCCGTCCCACGAAGCCATTGGTTTGGTGGCTGCCGTCCGGCAAGTCTCCCGTGGCGTGGGAGACGTCTTCCGGGAGCAGACTGGCTGTGGCGGGCAGATTCCAGACCATCCAGTGGAGGATGTCGTCGATGCCTTTTCGCGGGTGCGGTTCCATGTCATGCAGAATCAGGGTGAAGCTTACCGTGCCTCTGGGAGGCTGTATCCAATGGAGTTCGGGCGAGACGGCATCAGCACCGGCAGCGCAGGTGAACTTCGTCGCGATCATGGCGCCGTCGAAGACGTCGTTACTTTGCAGGATCAGCGGTGGCGGAGGTCCGGCGGGGCGCCGGCCGCCCTGCGGACTGGGTTGTGCTGCAAGGCCCGAAGCAACACCCGCAATCATAAGAATCGTCATCGCACGCACGAGTATTTTCCGCATTTGCGTCCTGTCTCCTCGCCTTAGTTCCTGGCTCGAACTTCCACAGCGCTGCGCTGGCGCTTCAATAGTACTTCAATAGTAAATGTAGGTCGCCCCGGATTCTGTCGCTGTTTCATTGGTCGGATTGCTGTCTACTCCGGTGCCATCGCGGTTATCGTTAAAGGCTCCCACGGCGAGCACCTTTCCGTTGCCGCTCAGCGCGAGGGAGATTCCGAACTCCGCTGTCGCTTCCGGATTCGGCGCTTTGACGTAAGACACTGGCAACCACGTCGTATTGAAGCGCTCATAGACATAAACAGCGCCGGAATCTTGTGCCGAGGCGTCTTCTTGATCTCCATTCAGACCTTTGGCGCCGCTGTCTTCCAAATGTGCACCGACCGCCAGCGTGTTGCCGTCGCGGCTGAGCGAAAGGGCCCAGGCGAATTGATCGTTGAGACGCGTGTTCGTCGCTTTGATGAAAGCCTGCTCGGACCATGCCGTACCCTTGCGAACGAAGACATACGCGGCGCCGGTGGAGACGTCGGACTTGGCGTCATTGGTGCCTTCGGTCGGAGGCTGCTCGCCGCGCAGCAGGCTGTCTTCATCGAAGGCCCCTGCCACAACGGTATTGCCGTCCTCGCTGACGGAAATCGAGCACCCCAGCGAATCGCCCGCCTCTGCGTTCAGCGATACGAGGCGAGCCTGCTGTGACCAGACATTGTTGTTGTGCGTGAAAATGTAAACGGCGCCTCTTCCGCGATCTTCGTCGTAGGTTCCCACGGCCAGCGTTTCGCCGTTTCCGCTCAATCCGACCGAGTAGCCGAACAGGCCGCCTCGTACAGTCGTGTTCCAGGGCTTCACGTAGGCCTGTTGCGACCAATCACTGCCACTGCGCCCGAAGATGTAAACCGCGCCGGCTCCCTCGGCTGAGTTATCGTTCTGGTTGCCGTTGATGCCGCCGGCGGCGCTGTCTTCGGAAATGGCGCTTACGGCCATCGTATTGCCATCGGAACTCAAAGTGACGGCGTAGCCGAACTGATCGCCGTCCTCTTTTTCTCCCGTGTTGGAAGCTTTCACGTAGGCTTGCTGGGACCATGTCATGCCGCTGCGTGTGAAGACATAGACCGCACCCGAGTTCGGCATGGAAACGTCCGCTTGATTGCCGTTGACGCCCTTGGAGGAACTGGCTTCGCCGATCGCCCCTACCGCCAGGGTGTTTCCATCGGCGCTCAAGGCCAGCGATGAGCCGAACTGCTGATTTGCTTTCGTGTTGGACGATTTGACGTAGGCTTGTTGTACCCAGCTTCCGCCATTCCTGGTGTAGACATACACTGCGCCGGCGCTGATGGCCTGCGGGCCGGACTGGTTGCCGTTGATGCCCGTGGCCGCGCTATCTTCCCCGATGGCGCCCACCGCCATGGTATTGCCGTCGCTGCTGAGCGCCACGACGTACCCGAACTGGAAATTCGCCTTCGAATTGGAGGCCTTCAGGTAGGCAATGGATTTCGGGGTCCATTTGGAGGGCAAGGGGCGCAGCGGCTCGCCGCGCGGAGAAGGCGGAAGCTGGGGCACCGCTTCCGTTTCTGGCGCTTGCGCCTGCGCCGGGCAAACGGCGTAGCCTCCGGCAAAGCCCAGAACCAGCAGAGAAGAGAAGAGAGCACTACTGAACAGTTTTCTGCACACCAGCATTCCAGCCTCCGTCAGGCGACGTTACATGTGTTGTTTGCCGAGTCCAGTCCGACTCTGGTCCCACCCCTGGTGCTACTGTTGGTTCCACCCTAGTCGTGCTTAAAACTGTTGTGAATGATCTTGCCCGTGTCGGTCAATGTGATTTTGCTCTCGTGGGACAGGTTCATGTCATTCGCGCCGCTCTTGTTGCGCGGCCCGATGATCGTAATTTTGTCTCCGGGTTTCAACGTGGCGCTGTCCCAGCCGTCAGAACGGGCGAGCGCGCTTGCGCCGGAGAGTTCGGCGCGCCATTGCTCGGTTTTGCCATCCGGGCCCGTCACCGCGAAAGTGATCGAGGAATGCGGGTTGATGAACTGGAAATTCAAAACAGTTCCCGTCACGGTATAGGGGTGTTCCTCGTCGTAACGTCCGGCAAATCCATGGTGAGCCAGCGCGGGACCCGCAGCCGCCAAAAGCCCAAAAACAAGGATTAAAGGAGCTATTACCCAATGCTTCATCGGTTTCATAATTGGAATCCCCTTCCTTTCGTAACCAGAATCTTTGAAATCTTTGACCGGCGATCTTTGCCCGGTAATCTTTAGCTTGATTACCCGGCAGCGACTGCAAACACACATGGGACGGGTCGCGAAAAAACTGTTGCGCGAATGTACACTCTTCAGACGTATTTTAAAAGCGGGCGGTTTCAATTTTTGTGCGGCTAATTGAACATTTCCGCAACCGAATTCATTTCGGATGGACCCAGCATTTGTACACGGTTGATCCCAGCTTTATCCCAGTTTGCCCACATGCTCTTCCAGAAGTTTCCAGGCGCGCTCGCCGACCGTTTTTCTCCAGTGTGCGTAGTAGGGCGCCAGGCGCGACCGGAAACCGGCCGTGTCCGCGGTGTTAAAAATCATGCCCTGCTGCGCGAGCGTGGTTCGAAATTGCGCGTTGAGCCTTTTGAGGTCGGCGCGTTGCAGCCGCACGTATTTCACGGTGTTGCGCTCGATGATGCGCTGCACGTCGGCCGGCAGGCGTTTCCATACCTTCAGGCTCGCCAGCTGGTTGAACCCGGACCAGCCGTGATTGGTCATGCTCTCGTACTTCTGCACCTGGTAAAGTTTCAAGAACTCCACCACCGCCAGAGGGTTGGTCTGCGCTTCGGCCGCGCCGCTTTTCAAAGTTTCGTAAAGCTTGTCGAAATTGACCACGACGGGCGAGGCGCCCAGGGCTTTCCAGGCTTCCACGTAAATTGGGGCGGCGGGTGTGCGAATTTTTAAGCCCTGCAAATCGGCCAGGGAGCGAATCGGATGGGTCGAGCAGCTGATCTGGTGAAAGCCGTTGTCGAAACATCCCTTCGGAAGCGAGAAAATGCCTTTGAGCAGCATTTCCTGGTGCAGGTAATCGCCGAGATCGCCGTCCAGAGCGCCAAAAACCTGCGCGGGCGTGTGAAAGGCTAAAAGGAGCCCCTGCACGTTCGATGCGGGCACGATGTTCCCGATGTTCCCCCCATTCAGCGTGAAAAAGTCCAGTTCGCCGCTGACAATCATTTTGAGAGCGGCGGGATCTCCGCCGGGGATGTGGTCGTTTTGGGGGAACGTCTGCACCTGCACGCGACCATGGGTTTCGATCTTCACAGCGTTCCACAGCTCTTTGAGGCGACGGTCCAGCGGGCTGCCGGCCGGCTGGTTATGAAACTGGCGCAGTTCAAACTCCGCCGCGGGCAGGCGGCGGCTTACCAGCAGCACTCCTCCGGCGGCCATCAGGCCGCGCGTAAATTTTCTGCGAGAGATCATTCGAACCATAAAAAATTCTCCTGGATTCCGGTTGATATAATGGCTGGTCTAGCGGTTGCTATAACGTTTTGATGCAATTCAGCAGGGACGCGGCGCGCTTGCGCCGGATTGCAAAATATCCGCCGCGTCCCTGCAAAAGTTCAGCCCATCTGGCTCAGCGATCGTCCAAAATAAAAACTGCGGGCCGTCTGGTTATCCCAGCCCACATTGCAGTGCGGGATTGACCACCGGCGGACCGCCACGGGATCAGTGACCGGCTTGCCCAGCGCGGGGCAGGACAGGCAATAGGAGCCGCCATGCGTCCCGATCCAGATGAGGTTGCGGTCAAACTCCACGAAAACATTTTCGGTCGAGCCGCGCCACCAGGAGTTGTAGTTGTCGATCTCGCCGTTATGCGGAGGCACGAACCAGGCAACCTCTTTCGGCTCGGTGGGATTGGAAATATCGAATACGCGCACGCCCGCGTTGAACCAGGAAATGGCGATGATCGCGGGATTGGAGGTGCCGGGCGCGAGCCAGCATTGCGTGTTGTGCGAACCGAAACGCCCCCGCGCAAAGCAGAAGTCCGTATACGGCGCGTTCGGAGGCGCCGCAGGCCGCGGGAAAAGTCCGATAATTTTCGGATTTCTAGGGTTCGCTACGTCCAGAACGTAGGGCGTGTGGTAGTTCTCCCGGCAGTCTGCCTCCAGCGCTTCGTGAACGGCGACCACCTTGTTCTGCAGCCGGGGGTGAGCGGCGTCGGCGATGACGGGATAGCAGGTGTGGAAGGGAATCGTGCCGTACGTATTGAATTCATACTGCGTGTGGCCGTAGGGCTTGGGGTGTTTGATGTCGGACAGGTCCATGACATAAAACCCGAATGCGCCAAAGCCGCCGTAGCCGATGGTGCCGCCGTCCTCGACGCGCTTGGGAACGCTCAACGCGCCGTGATTTCCCGTCCAGGACGTATGGTCCCCCGCAAAAACGTATTTCTTGTATTCCGCTTCCTCGCCCAGCCTTTGTCCGGGAACCCACCAGCGTGAAACTTCCTGCACGTTCGCCGGGTCGGACATATCCACGATCATGATGCCGTTGCTGTAGGGGCGCTGGTGATTTTCCATGCGCAGCTGATTGTCCCAGCCGCAATCGAGATACGCGTATTTTCCGCCATCGTAGAAGTTGTCGTGCGTGCCGTTGCCGGTTACGCCGGTATTGTATTCCTGCAGCAAATCGGGTTTGGTGGGATCGGTGATGTCATAGTTGCGGATGCCCCGCAGCCCTTTATACGCCAGGACCTTGTCCCGCAAAGCCTTGTCATATTGCCCGTCGGGATATTCCGGCGTGGCGCTGGTCAGCGGCTGCGCCGCGGTGCACATCATGATCCACTTCTTGAGCTTCGTGTTGTAGACGACCGGGCCGTTGCCTTTCACCACCGGCTTGTTATTCAGGCGCACCGGTTTCTTGGCTTCGCTGATATCGACGAAATCTCCGCCCGACGGCAATAATCGCTGCCTGCCCTTGGCCCACATGGACATGAGCGGCTCTCCGCCGCTGACGGGAGGGCCGGGTATGTGGGAGATGACTTCCAT
Source organism: Candidatus Dormiibacterota bacterium (assembly GCA_035533775.1). Classification (GTDB taxonomy): domain Bacteria; phylum Acidobacteriota; class Terriglobia; order Acidiferrales; family UBA7541; genus Palsa-360. Next base: position 5,731 of record DATLTA010000175.1, read on the forward strand.
GTTGTGGATGTATTCATGCCTGTCGAGGAACGTCAGCGAACCCATGGGGAGGGGAATTCTCGGGGGAGCCTCGGACGTATAAAGTCCCTGCACTTGCGCGCGCGCGCTGATCGAGCTGACGATCCCTGCGACCGCCACGCCCGCCGCGGTCTTGAGCAACGATCTGCGGTCAAGCTTTGGATCGGGGACTGCCGAACGATCGATATTTTCCTTGGAGTTCCCTTTGGACGGGACGGAAGCCTTGCGGTTTTTCGACATGACTCACCTCTGCCGTTTTCAGATTGTTGCAAGGCACAACAACACGCTTCGAAATGCTCGCGAGGATCTCACTCACCCATATGTGCCCGCATCCGGCGCATCATACTCCAACTGCATGTTGATGCAAAGCATTAGGGCGCGTTGGTGGCAACTTAAATAATTTGGCCGTGGCCGATGCGGCGTAATTTTTCGGCACGCCGGAGCCCCTGGAAGGACGGAATTTTCGGTTTTCGCACCGCCGGAAAGGCGACGAGTACTTTCCGCGCTGCCCGCTGCCGCCGCCCGATCAGGCTCGATCAGGAATTTTTCATACGCGAAGCTTTTGGGGCTTTGCCACCGGCGTTAGCTAATCAGCTCAAAGACAAAAAGCAAAATCACACAGGCTGAAGCCTGTGCTACCTCTCCCCGCATACTGCCGCCTCCAGTGGCGCAGGCTTTGAGGCGCATTTGAATTTTCGGGTGGCGGAGCCTTCGCGGTTTTCGATGGGCGGAGAGTATAGTTTTGTTTCTTGAGTGAAAATCTGAATTTATTCTGCGCATTGCGCTACTCGCACTCATCGCGCCACACGGGCGAAAGGAGAACCCCACACAGGCTGAAGCCTGTGCTACCTCTGCCGACATGCAGCCGCCTCCAGTGGCACAGGCTTCAGCCTGTGTGGTTTTGCCTTTCGATTTTTGCATTTGGGCGGATGGCGACTGAACCCGGCACGGGAGTCGAGGCAAGAAAACCGGCCGGCACCTTTTCCTTTCCCCGATCATTCTCCTGTTCAATCTGCAGATTGCTGTCCCGATAATGTCCCTGGTCGATCTGCCGATCATTGCCACGAAGGGCAAACGCAAAACGTGGTACAACCTTTCAGTGGAGGGCCGAGCGGCCTTGAGTAGCCCCACGCAAACGCGCACTCCGGATGAAATTCATGAGCAGCTGCAGCGCGAAGCGCGCGCCTCGGGCCGCATTTTGTCCGATCAGGCCTTCTCCAGGGCTGCCGGCGCTCCGCTGTTGCCCGGCAATCGCGTGACGCTTCTGCGCGACGCCACGGAAAATTATCCGGCCTGGCTGGAAGCCATACGAACCGCGAAACGAACGATCCATTTTGAAAGCTACATTGTTCATGGCGACGAAGTGGGATGGGAGTTTTGCGAGGCGCTGGCCGCAAAAGTCCGCGAGGGCGTCCGCGTCCGCCTGATTTACGACTGGATGGGCGCGCTGGGGCACTTGTATCGCGACTTCTGGCAAGCGATGAAAAATTCCGGCGTGGAGGTCCGCTGTTTCAATCCGCCTCGGCTGGACAGTCCCCTGGGATGGCTCCGGCGCGACCACAGAAAAATGCTTTCCGTGGATGGGCGCGTAGGTTTCGTGACGGGCCTCTGCCTGGGGCGCCAATGGGTGGGCGATCCGGAGCGGGGCATCCCGCCCTGGCGCGATACGGGCGTGCAGATTCAAGGGCCGGCCGTGGCCGATCTGGAGCGCGCGTTCGCTCAGATGTGGGGACTTCTTGGAACACCGGTCCCCGAGGAAGATCTTGTGAGCCAGATCCCGGTAGAGCCGGAAGGAGACGTGGCTCTGCGCATCGTCGCAAGTTATCCGAATACGGGCAGTCTCTACCGGTTCGACCAGTTGATTGGCGCGCTGGCCCGCAAAACAATCTGGCTTACGGATGCGTATTTTCTGGGGACCGCGCCGTATATTCAGGCGCTGCGCGCAGCCGCGCTGGATGGGGTGGATGTGCGGCTGCTGCTTCCCAGGACCAGCGACATTCCCATTCTCAGGACGCTTTCGCGCTCCGGCTACCGCACACTGCTGGAAGCGGGAGTGCGTCTTTTTGAGTGGGATGGTCCGATGCTGCATGCCAAGACGGCTGTGGCCGATGGCCGGTGGGCCCGGGTAGGCTCCACCAACCTGAATATTGCCAGCTGGCTCGGAAATTGGGAATTGGACGTGGTGATCGAGGACGAGGGATTCGGCCGACGTATGGAGGAGATGTATCTGGAAGATCTGCGCCACTCCACCGAAGTGGTGCTCACGGAAAAACAGAAGGTGCACCGCAATACTCAAACGGTGGAGCCGCCGCGACACCTAAAAAGGGCCGAGGGGAGCGCGGGACACGCTGTGGCGGGCTTGCTGCGGGTTGGCAACACCGTGGGCGCCGCGATCACCAGCCGGCGCGCACTGGGACCCACGGAAGTTGGAGGCATGTTTGTTGCCGCGCTTCTGCTGTTGGGCATCGCTTTTGCCGGCGCTGTGTGGCCGCGAGCGATTGCCATCCCGATCATCGTATTCGCCGTGTGGGTGGCGCTGGCCTTGCTGATTCGCGTCTACAGGCTGTACGGCAAACGGGATCAGTAAGCGGGCAGGTGCGCATATTCCGCGCACCGATTTCGCATCGGCGGCGGGAATCCTGACGGCGCCCGCAGGCATCCAATTCCAGAGGTATGAGTATGGACATTTTCAGACACCCGGATCGTATCCGGGTCGCCACCTACAATATTCACAAGTGCCGCGGACTGGATGGACGCGTCCGGCCGGCGAGGACGCTTGAGGTTTTGCGCGAAATCGACGCCGACATCATCGCGCTGCAGGAAGTGGTCCGCATAGAAAACGGACGGCCCGACCTGGACCACGCCCGATTCATCGCCGACGAGTTGGGAATGGATTTCCGCTTCGGAGAAAATCGCCAGTGCCAGGGCGGAGCGTACGGCAATGTCCTGTTGAGCCGCTACCCGCTGCCCGCGGCCCGCAACTACGACATCACCACAAGCGGGCGCGAATCTCGCGGCTGCCTGCGCGCAGACCTGGAGTTGCCCGGCGGCGCGGTGCTGCACGTATTCAACGTCCATCTGGGCACGGCTTTTCTGGAGCGCAGGAAGCAGGCGCGACAACTGGTCAGCCGGGAAATTCTGTGTCACGCCGAACTCCAGGGGCCGCGCATCGTGATGGGCGATTTCAATGAATGGACTCGCGGGCTAACCACGCGATTGCTCCACAGCAATTTCGTCAATCCCCGGTTGCGGGATCACATGAAACGTTCGCGCACCTATCCCGGCGTGCTGCCTTTCCTGCATCTGGATCATATTTATTATGACCCGGAGATTCGTCTCCACCGCCTGACGCTGCACAAGACGCGCCGTTCCCTGATCGCTTCCGACCACCTTCCCCTGATCGCGGACTTTTCCGTCGCGGCTTTGGCGCAGGGCCGGACTCCCCGGGAACAGGACTACCCGGTAGGAAACTCTGCCGACCAGTGGTCCGCAATCGCAATCTGACGCTGGCGGGCTCGATCCCCGCGCCAGGAAAACCGCATCAATTCAGGCAAACCGATTTACGGGCGTATCCGGCTCAAACTTTTGTGGCCCTGGTCATGAGGTAGTCCTGCCGAAGAATGTTATCGCTGAAATAGGTGGACGCGAGGGCGTCGTGTTCTCGCCGGTATTCCGCGAGTTTTTCCGGATCGCTCTCCGACAAAGCCGCCACTAGCCGCGACATGGGACCCGCGGCGCGTTCGGTGACGGCGCGGCGGTTTTGCGGGCTGAGCGCAGGAACCAGCATGGTGGAGCGATCGAAAATAATATCTTTGACCGCCGCGCCCAGACGCTGGCGGATGATGTTGGGATCGCCCCATAGCGGCGGCGTTGAAACGCCGGGCGGCGGAGCGGGCAAGTAGCTGGCCGTGAGCGCGAACATGCGGCCGGTAAACAGTTCCGGCGGCCAGGTGGAAAACGCGATGGTCCCCCCGGGCTTCAGCACGCGCAGCATCTCGGCGATGGCCACATCGGGCCGTGGCGCGAAGATGTGGCCGAACTGGCTCAGGACGGCGTCGAAAGAGGCGTCGCCGAAAGGCAATTTCTCCACGTCGCCTTCCTGCCAGTCAACTTCCACGCCCGCGTCACGCGCGTTTTCGCGGGCGCGTGCCAGCAGTTCGGGAGTGATATCGAAACCGGTGACTCGGGCGCCGAGCAGCGTCGCGGTGACCGAAACGACGCCGGTTCCGCAGGCCACGTCGAGCACGCGCTGTCCGGCACGAATGCCCGCGTGCTTCACCAGGCGCGCCGCGCATGGCGTTGTCTCCCGTTCCATCTGTCCAAAATTCGCCCAGCCTTTTTTTTGCGCGGCTTTATAAGTTTCGAAAGAATCCATCGTTTCTCCTCCTCAGGAACAGCCGAATCAGTATAGCCAGCGATACAATTCCGGGAAAGGCTTTGGGATAGGTTGTGAATTATTTTTTTCGGCGGA
>DATLTA010000176.1:0-14097 GCA_035533775.1 Candidatus Dormiibacterota bacterium
TTTGGATGGTTTCGAGTGGCGCGAGGAATCGCAACTGGTTTAGAATGAAAAGGAACATCGGTTTGGGCGTGTAGCTCAGCTGGGAGAGCACCTGCTTTGCAAGCAGGGGGTCGCAGGTTCGAACCCTGTCACGTCCACCAAATTTTTATTGATGTTTTGAAGTTATGCTTCGCGAGTCGTACACAAGAAAGTACCCAAAACTGGTCATCAGTGCTGCGAGCGACGAGACTTTTTCATCTTCGCGGCGAAAGCCTTCTGTACCTTTTTCATCGCTGCCTGAGATACGGCATCAACATTTTTCGTGTGAAACTTGTCGGTCACTGCCACATTTGCATGTCGATGGCGCTGGCGGCACTGCGTAATCACCGTGCCCTTGGCTCAGAGCCAGATCCCGCAGCACGACGCGCGTGGGTTGAACGCCTCCGCACAATACGGCAGCAATTTTCTTATGGTCCCCCTGGGTTAACTGCACGCAAAGCCGACGATAAGATCGCAGGCCCTGAGTTTCCATCCAAAACACCGTCCGCGATGAACTTCTTGGGAATAATGTCTCCAAACGGTCAAAGGACTAGCCCGATTACAAGTGAAGTGCCTGTCGGATTCCGGAGAAAAACCGCTAACGTATTGAAAAGAATGGTCGGCCCGTGCGGACTCAAACCGCAGACCTCTACCGTGTCAGAGGGTCGCGATTGTGTACGTCCAAAACACAAACAACGCGAAGGGTGCGCCACCCAAAAATTCAAACCAATGCTAAAGGATGCGCCATGCTGCCCTAAAAGCCAATAAGCAATAAGAAGGTTGCGAAGGTGACGAAGCCACGCTGTTTTCGTGCATAATTACTACGTGCCTCAATTGGAGAACTTCCGCCTGAAGGTCTTTCGTGCCGTCGCCGAGCATCTGAATTTTCGCAAGGCCTCCGAACACCTTTTCTTAACCCAACCCGCTGTCACACTTCAGATCAAGGCACTGGAAAACGATCTTGGCGTGCGGCTTTTTGATCGGTCCGCTAACAGGGTCTCTCTAACGCCTCAGGGATCTATTCTGTTGGGTTACGCAAACAAGATCGCGGCGCTCGCCTCGGAAGCGGAGCATGAACTTGGGACGGAGAAGGAAAATTGTTTGGGCGACCTCTCCCTTGGGGTTTCGACTACAATTGCGCAATATGTTCTTCCTCGGCTCATCGGGGCCTTTCTCCATGAGCATCCTCGCGTGCAACTCTCATTGCATAGTGGAAATACGGGCCACATAGTGGAGCTACTTCTCCACCGTAAAATTTCCATCGGATTGATCGAGGGCCCTACGCGCGAACGTGGGATTCATACCGAGCCATTCATGCAAGACGAGTTGGTCCTGATTGCATCGCCAAATTTTGAATCCGATCACCTTACGACCCATCAGCTCCTTGCATCAAATCTCCTTGTACGCGAACAGGGGTCCGGCTCACGTCGCGTCGTTGAAACTACCCTCGTCGAGAAAGTGGGGCTGAAGATCAAAGCTTTCAAAAGTGTGATGAATCTCGATTCCACTGAAGCCATCAAGTCTGCTGTGGAGGCCGGGCTTGGAATCGGCTTCGTTTCGCGATGGGCCATCTGCAAGGAACTCGAATTGGGTGTGCTGAAGATAGTAGAAGTTCAAGGTCTCAAAATCTCGCGTTATTTTTCCCTCATTTCTCTTTCCGGTCCGCATCAACAAGGTCCGCCAGAGGCGTTCCGCCACTTCGCGCTTGCTCGCGGAGGGCTTCTCTCGAGCGCGGACTACAAACCTGTGATTTCAGGCCGTTTGAAACGATAAGCCCAACTTATTGTTCATTGGAATTGCTGCTTGGACGAGGAGCCTAGGTTCCAGCCAAACTGTTCCTATGAACAAAAAACTTTTCTTCGTGGGACTGATTCTCGCGGCCAGCGGTTACGTCTCGCCGCCAGTGGCTCTGCTCGGCGGTCTCATCTACGGTATCGCTCTAGCACACCCGTTTAATGCCGAGAGTAAAGAACTCTCAAGTTTTCTTCTGAAAGCCTCTGTCGTCGGGCTGGGGTTCGGCATGGATCTCCACGAGGTGGTTCGGGTGGGACGCTCTGGTTTCTTCTACACGGCTTTCAGCATCACTTCGGTGATGCTGTTGGGATTCGGCCTCGGCTATCTCATCAAAGTTGGAAAGAAATCGTCCTTCCTAATCACAGCAGGGACGGCCATCTGCGGGGGGAGCGCCATTGCTGCGGTCGGACCGATTGCGCAAGCGAGCGAAGATGAGATGGCGGTGTCGTTGGGGACGGTGTTTATCCTCAATTCCGTGGCGCTATTCCTCTTTCCTGCTGTCGGCCATGCCCTTCACATGTCCCAGACGCAGTTCGGACTTTGGTCGGCGCTGGCCATTCACGACACAAGCTCGGTAGTAGGGGCAACCGCCAAGTACGGCCCGACGGCACTGGCGGTGGGCACCACCGTCAAATTGGCGCGTGCTCTCTGGATTGTTCCTCTGTCAGTGCTAACTGCGATCTTCCTCAAGAGCAAATCCCGCATTAAATGGCCCTGGTTCATCCTTTTCTTCTGTCTGGCGGCACTACTCAATACGTCGGTGCCAGTTTTCAGATCGGAGTTCGCGGCACTCAGTCACCTCGGGGAAATCGGGCTCACGGTGACACTTTTCCTCATCGGCACGGGCCTCAACAAGGAAACCGTCAAGAAGGTTGGTGTCCGCCCTCTCCTGCAGGGCCTCACGTTATGGGCCATTGTCGGTACCAGCACCCTGGTGCTCATTCTCTCTCATTGGATTCATCTCTAGGGAACCAACGAAACTGGCTGTGTGCCAATTGGCCACGGAACGATCGCCGCGCTCCTTCGGAATCCGTCCGAATCTAGGAATGTGACTTTCCGCCCGGCAATGGTGGTAATAGCCTACCTTTCTCAAGTTGTGTCTTAAATTTTCACACGGGGTACCGAAGAAGCGCGGCGCATGCCCGATCGCGGAATCTCTCGCCAGGAACGGAAGACATTCGCGGGCCACGTCACACGAACAATGCACTCGAAAAACGAGTTGCTTGATTGCTGCAAACTCCGGTTTTCATAACCGCGGCGAATGAAACTTCGCGGCGCTATTCTACGTCGAACTTTCATCCGGGTTATCGGCATTGCCGTTCGTTTTCAGCGCGAAATAAGAAGATGTCATCCGGGGTATTTGCGCGGCCGGATTTTCGATTGATACTATTTCGACGATGGTAATATAGGCGTCGTTCAGAATTTCCTGACGCGACCGGAAGACATTCTCGAAAGGCAAGCAGGGCCTCGTGCTCACTACGTGGGTGCTGCTTTTTGCACTCTTTGATGGGAATTTGGTGCTAGAGTGTTTGCGAATCGAAGGTCAGAATCGGAATGGGGGACACCATGCGAAACAGCAGGTTCACGCCAGGCGTTGCGGTGATCGCGGCTCTGTTTTTTTCATCCGTCATGTGCGCGCAGCCTCCCAAGCAACCGGCCGTCGCAAAATCGCCGGCTGCAGCAAGTCAGGTACCGGACTTGTCGGGAGTCTGGATGCAGCACCCTCCTGCCAGCGCCCGCTCCTATGCCGGTTACAAATTCACAAAGGAAGAGCCTCCCATGACGCCCTGGGCGGAGGCCAAATACCACGAAGCGAAGCCAACTTTTGGGCCCAAAGGCGTAGCGGTGGAAGATTCCAATTCGCCGGACTACAACTGCCTGCCGCCGGGAGTCCCCTACATTTATTTCCGGCCTCATCCCTTCGAGATGATCCAGTCGCCGGGCCACGTGATCATGTATTTCGAATACGATCATTTCGTGCGCGAAATTTTCACCGATGGACGTCCGCATCCCAGTGACCTGGATCCGACGTGGATGGGAAATTCCATCGGCCACTACGAGGGAGATACGCTGGTCGTCGATACAATTGGATTCAACGACAAGACCTGGCTCGACCGGGTCGGGCACCCCCATAGCGACCAACTGCACCTGGTGGAGCGATTTCGGCGAACCAATCATGACACGCTTACAGACGACATCACGATCAACGATCCGAAAGCCTATACCAGGCCATGGAACGCCCATCTCGTGTTCGAATTGAAGCCGACCTGGAACATTGGAGAATTCATCTGCGAGGAGATGATGTACGCAGGGCACAAGTAGCGCAGTGCACGAAAGCTGAATCGGATATCTCTGCTCAAGAATCGCGTTTCAACAAGTAGGGGCGTTGCCGTGCTCTTACAACTGCGCCAGCGCTCAAATACAGGGCCGTTTGGATTTCGATGGGAATTATCTTGTGTCTTTGGCGGAATTCGAGATTGCGTCCGCGAATTCCGCAGACACATCTTAGCGCGACGCTGCTTTGTTTGCGGTCTTCCGGCCACCCAGGAGATAAAGAGAAACGCTCAAGATCAGCATCCCCAGCGGGACCTCTCCAGGAAACGCGTAGTTGTACATCCACTTCAACTGATTAAGGCCAAGCAGGGCCTGCGGCGAGACCAGCATCCAGGTGCCCCCCAGCATCGCCGCCCAAGCAATGATTTTCCCGATGGACGATTTCGTTCCCGCCTCACTGCCCGGTGACTGCCGGAGGTTCTTCGCGGCCCCGGAGGATTCATCCAGACCGAGGTAATTCGTAAATCGATCGTTGAGCAGAGCGCCCACCAGGCCATCGTTCGTTGTGTTGCCGGCCGTGGAGAACATGGGAATCAGTCCGGCATACATGGCCACGAAGGTGGTCACGAATGTGTCCGCGTTGTGCACGTGCAACAAAATCGCGACGATGGGGGACATAAAAAATCCCGCGCCGCCCGGAATTCCCGGCGACACCAGGCCCAGGATCAACATCGGCGGAAGAAGCAAAAGGATGTCGGTCATGGAAATCGGGATATGCAGCAGGCGCGTCACAGAGATCGTGATCAGCAGCATGGACATGCCTGCGCAACTTTTGTTGAGCACCGTCCCAAACACGATGGAGACCTCGGCAATTTCGCGGCGCAAGCCGAGGTCCTGTTCCGCAGAAACGATGTTCACCGCCAGAGTCTCATACGAACCTCCGGTGCCGAAACCGGTGGGCCACACGGCCGCAAAATAGGAGAAGACTTGCTTGGGCGTGCGTTTGGTGGTCCAGAACGTCAGAGCAATCATCACGACGGAAAACGACAGCGTGACCAGCGCGGTCCAAAGAATCGTCTGACCGTAGGCGTTTATTCCTTTCGCGCCAAATTTCAACGGAATGCCGATCGCCAGACACCCAATCATGATCGGGTAGTACCAAAGCAGGTTGCTGAAAAGCCAGAGAATGGCATCGCTGCTACGGATTAAACCGCCAGCCACGGGGCGAAGTGCGGGAACAACAGCAGAGAGGTATCCGATAAGCATGGCGCCGATCAGCGCCTGGATCAGAGGCTGCGTGGTGAGAAATGATGCGAACGTGCTGGCGAATTGTCCGAGCCACATGCCGAGTCCCATCACGCCCGCGCCAGACGTGACGAAAGGCAGCTTCGTCAGCAGTGGAATCCAGGCAGTGACAAACATTAACGACACCACGCCCAATGCCAGATACAGCACAACGATCAAACCGAACAAACGCCTTGCGCGCCGCCCATGAAGAATCATCAGCTTTGCTGTGGCGGCGGCGAGAAGCGCAAAAATCAGCGGCCCGGCGAATGTCACCACGCCTTTCGGAAACCACGTGCCGCTTATGTAGGCCGCGCCGGCAAACCTGTTTTTGGGAAGTAGCAAGCCGATAGCGAGGCCTATTGCGAGAAAGACGAGCACCCAAACGGGCAGGGATACGCCAAAATATTTCCCCACGCTCTGTGGTCGATTCTTGCCCTCGTCTGGTGCCAAACGCGTGTGCCCCTTTCACGGACTTTGAGTGGGCGTTTCCGAATTCCGTGCTCCGGCAAAAGTGATCAGACACTACTACACGGCACCGAGTCGATCAAGCGATTCATGGCGATTCTATGGCGATTTTATCGCGTCTCGAAACCGAGTCTGAGAACGGTCTCGAGCATCGCGTGTTCCGCGCGCGGCACTTTCTTTTCATCGAGCTGGAGGTAGATATTTCGAATGCGGCGCGAATGTTGTAGAATCCGTTTCATTCGTTGTGGTGCAGCGGCCCAGTAAATTCAGAGCTGAATCGGATCAACATTACTTCATGACTACATATACTCCCAGTAAATTGCACGCGCTTGCGACTCGCGCCCTGATCGATGCGGGGGCGAGTCTGGAGAACGCGGGCTTGGTTGCCGACGCTCTGATCGCCGCAGAAATTGACGGGATCAGTTCGCACGGCCTTTCGCGACTGCCGGCGTATGCCGATCAATTGGCCAGCGGGAAAATTGACGGTACGGCAAGTCCGGACGTGAAGCAAACGGCCGCGGCCGTGGTCAGCGTCGATGCCCGCTACGGATTTGCGTTCCCGGCGATCGAGGCGGGAATCAAGACGGCGTTGCCCATCGTGAGGGAAACGGGAGTGGCTGCCGTGGCGATCCGGAATTCGCACCACTGCGGCATGCTTGGACACACGGTGGAGTCTGTAGCGCGGCACAACGTGCTGGCGCTGGCTTTTTCAAACACGCCCGCAGCCATAGCTCCATGGGGCGGCACGCGCGGTGTGTTCGGCACGAATCCGGTCGCGCTTGGATGTCCCCGGCGCGACCTCCAGCCACTGGTAATCGACCTGGCGATCAGCGTTGTGGCACGCGGCAAGATCATGCAGGCAGCCAACCGGAATGAATCCATTCCCGAGGGCTGGGCACTCGATGCTTCGGGCAAACCCACAACCGATCCGCGCAAAGCGCTCGCCGGCACCATGGTACCCATCGGTGGTGCGAAGGGCGCGGCTTTGGCCCTGATGGTTGAGTTGCTCGCCGCCGCGCTAACGAGGTCGCACTTCGGCTTTGAAGCAAGCTCCTTCTTCGATGCCAAGGGTGAGCCACCTGGAATTGGCCAGCTATTCCTGATGTTTGACGTTCGGGCATTCGGCGGCGACGCCGTGCTGGAGCGTATCGAAACACTTTGCCAGGCCATCGAGGAAGACTCCGGGGCGCGCCTGCCGGGTGCGCGGCGATTCGCAAACCGCGTGAAAATAGCCGAATCCGGCATTGCTATCCCCGATCCGCTTTATCAGGACCTGCTGAAACGCGCCCATGTGTCCAGTCCTGATTCTTTGGCAAGTGATCCGAAATTGCCATAGGCCTGCGCACACAACCAAATGGTGCGGGACGAGCCTCAGACGGTCAGTATTTGTTGCCATCTATTGATGTGTTGACGTGATGTTTAAATATATGTATATGTCTTTGTTTTGGAACCGGGATTCGGTGCCACTGCTTCCCTGATGAGTGGATTGCGCATGTGAAAGTGTAAATTGCAATCGGATACAGCCAAACCAGATTGGGTGGAGGCGAGATGCGAAAATACGCGGGAGTGCTGGCCCTTGCGCTGTTATGGATGGGGGCTGGGGCAATGATCGCAATGGCTCAGGAAAAAGTCCCGGATCCGGTCGCGTGGGCTTATGGATTTGTTACCCCCGGGCCTAACCCGGTTGCACCCCCTTGTACGCCCGAGACCAAGCCTCATGACTGCTCCCGGCCGGGGCGTCCCTGGCCCGAAGACGGCAAACCCCTTCACCTTCCCGGAAGCCACCTGACCTTTACGATCAGCCAGGTTCAATCGTTCTGGGCTCCCGCGGACTGGTTTCCCTCCGAACATCCGCCGGCACCCGACATCGTGAAATATGGAAATGAAAAGGAACATTTGCGTGCGTGCGGCCACTGCCACTATTTCAACGGGCAGGGAAAACCGGAAAATGCGGGCCTTGCGGGGCTGCCGTTGAACTATATCCTGCAACAGTTGGCCTTGTTCAAGAGCGGCGGCCGGAAACCAGCGGACCCGCGCAAGGCCAATGCAAATGAAATGACGCAGATCGCGCGCTTCCTCACGGACAAGCAAATACAGGAAGCCGCGGAATACTATTCGTCGCTGAAGTGGAAGCCCTGGGTAAAAGTTGTAGAGAGCGACACAGCGCCAAAGACGCGGCAGTCTCCGGCAGGAATGTTCCTGGGTCTGGCCGGCGGAGAAACAGAACCGCTGGGAGAGCGCGTCATCGAAGTTCCGCAAAACACCAACCTGACCGAACGGCTGCGCGACCCGCACTCGGGGTTCATCGCCTACGTGCCCGTCGGGAGCATCGCGAAAGGCAAAAACATCGTCACCACCGGCGGTGGCAAGACGGTCGCCTGCACCACCTGCCACGGCGAGGATCTGCAGGGTATGGGGGATATTCCTCCGATCGCGGGCCGCACCCTCAGCTATACGATGAGGCAGCTTTATAACTTCCAGCAGGGTACGCGCAAGAGCCCCATCATGGAACCCGTCGTGAAAAAGCTGACCACCGATGACCTGATTTCGATCGTGGCCTATCTCGGGTCGTTGTAGGCGTGGGCGGACTTGCGAAACGGGTGGAAAACATTTACGGCTACGGCGGGCGGCAACGCTGCGTCTGGCTGAAATATGCTAGACTCGGGCCAAGCGATTCGTTCCGCACATTTGGGAATTCATTTGAGGGGGCTGCGGGCGATCACCACGAACGCGGTGTAAATTTATTGACTCTGGAGGCTTCAACATGATGCAGAAACTCGGGGCCATCTCCGCATTTCTAGTTGTCGGTCTACTTTTACTCGCCGTTCCTACATTCGCCCATCACGGAACCGCCGGTATGGATATGACGAAAATTGTCACCGTCAAGGGAGTCGTTACCGGCTTTCAATTCATCAATCCTCATTCGCAGATTTACGTGGACGTGAAGGATGAGCATGGCAACGTTCAAAATTGGAATGGCGAATTAGCGAACACGCTGGTTCTGCACCGCTCGGGATGGACCAGCAAGATTATCAAGGTCGGCGACGTTGTGACTTTGAGCGGCTACCAGTCCAAAAAGGGCGATAAATTCCTGCGGCTGACGACCGTCGTGCTGGCCGATGGCAAGCAACTGGATGCCTTCCCCCATCTGGAATAGAAAACAGTCCCTCGCCTGCGAACCAACGGACACATGCGAATCGCTGAAATTGCCCCGCGCGGCCGCACCTGGCGGCCGCGCATGTGCGTGGGGCCCGTGCACGCCGCATGGCGCGGCGATACCAGTGAATCTCAATGCGCGCTGGAAGCATGGCGATTCCAGTAGCCTATGAAGTCGGTGATCGCTGCGTTGAACAACTCCGGATATTCCCGGTACATGTAATGGCCCGCGTCGTTGAGAACGACCATCTGAACGTGCGGATCTTTTGCGCCGATCGCATCGAGCAGGGCCAGCCCCTGTTGCATCTTGGATACCGGATCGTTAATGGCCCAATCCGTGGGATCCTGCCTGCCCCAATACAGCAACACGGGCATCTGCAGCACGCCATCCTTCTCCACTCGATCCATCATGGACTGCCGCCAGGCAGCCGCTTGTTCGGTGCGCAAAGGTTCTCCGGCGCCGGCTTTCAGTTTCGCGGCGGTCACTTTCGCTTTGGGCTGCGCCATCATGTAATAGCCCGATTGCCAGTAATCATCGTCGTCGAATGCCACGTCAGGCTTCACAGTTTGCGCGCGTATGCGGCATTTCCATGCCGCGGTGGCAGGCTCCTTCGGACATTTTGCCAGGAACTCTTCTTCCTTCTGGACACCGCCCGCCGGGACTTCGCCGCCGGGAGCCACTATGATCAGAGTCTTCACCATTTCCGGATGCGCGATACTGAAGTAAAACGCCAAAGCGCCGCCGGCGGAATGGCCGAGCAAGTTCACCTGGTGGATTTTCATGGTTTCCAGAAAATTGCGGAGAAATTCGATCTCCCCCGGGATGTTGTAATCCTTATCCTCCAGTGGATTGCCCGTAAGGCCCGAGCCGAGCCGGTCCGGGGCGAACACGTGGAAGTGTTTCGCCAGGCCGGGAATATTTTTCGACCAGACATTCGCGCTGGAGCGTCCCTTCAATCCGCCTCCATGAAGCAGCAGAAGCGGCTCGCCCTTGCCCATTTCGTAGTACCGCGTCCGGACTCCTTTGACGTCGATAAAACTGGCCTTGAGACCACCGATCGCGCCATCGGCACGGACTGCCGGGGCTTCCTGAGCCCACGCGGAATCGCCGATAAGTATACTCATAACTACTATTGATAACACGATAGTTATCCTCATGCCTGCTGCGCGCAGACCATGCCCTCTGCTCTTAAAACTCATTTGTAGTCCCCCCTTTCTTCCGTGGCACTTCTCGAATACGTGCCATCTTCCGGTCCAGTGACTCATAAATTGCGTGTGCTTATGTTGCGCTGTTTGCAAAGTGTATCATCGCGTGACTGCCGCTGAATAGTTCGACGCACTGCAGGTGCTGTCCTGCTGAGCCCCGCATAAGATAGAGTCATTCTGGCCACAAGGAAGCCTGTTCCCAGAAGGCGGTAATGAGCGTGGGGCGGCGGCGCATGTTGCGAAGTGCGCGGCGGGCTCCGTGTTTCAACTCGGCGAAGTGGTTGGGGTAGGCGTTGGGAAATTTGTGGTGCTTGGCGTGGCCCCAGATGTATTCCGTGGGATTCAACTCCGGAGCGTAAGCAGGCAGATACTCGATGTGGATGCGGCCCCTCTGCGCGGCCACGAACTGCTGCACCAGCCGCAAGGCCCGGAACCTTCGCCGTTCCAGAGCATCGAAATCACGTTTCACTCCCGCAGGGTTTCCCATACCAATGCACGATATTCTGAAAAGTGTCGCTATATTAGGCGATATTTAACAATTTGGATATTTACGACTTTCGGAGGCCCGAGCTTCAGCTCGGACGTTTATGGTTCGTTTCATCGCGGGCTTTAGCCCCGACCTTCTGAGATCTTCCTCACGCCAAACTAGGACACTACCGCCTGGCGAGAAGATTTGACAACGGCGAGGGAGATGGCTACATCGCGTCGATTGCGCCAGTAGAAGAACCGATTCCCTGTACCTCACATTCGACGACCCGAAAGCCTATACGAAGCCCTGGGCTCACAGCCGATTTTTCAGTTAAAGCCGGGCTGGAAAATTGATGAACATTCCTGCAAGGATTTTCCGAAACCAAACCCATAAAAAGCCGCACTTTTAATGGGCGGCAAAGCAGTAGAACAGCCCGGCGCCGCCTGTGCTCTCCAGGTCCTTCTGGCTGCAGCCCTTGGTTGCGTGGGAAGAGTTCCAGGAAGTATTGCCGCCGCCGATGCGGTCCGAGTGGCCCACCTGCGCGGAACCCGCGCCGCTGCTGGTCCAGTTGTTGCAGGTGTGGTCCTTGTCATCGGAATACGCGCGGCCATCGGTTTGCGAACCGGTCAGTATGTCGTGGACATTCGGAGTATCGCCCGCGCCGTTGACGACCTGGCCCTTTTCGTTCAGCGCCGACTGCTTGAACAGGTTGGTGCCTTGACGGGCGAGCTCAATGGTGTCTCCGTGAAGATCGGCAAGGCCCCGCGCGATGTATTCCCCCTTGGAGTTGTACCAGGGGCCCGTGCCGATGCGGTCGCGGGCATTGATGGCGGGCTGGCCGCCGCGCGCCTGTGTGCTGAGGTAGGCGTGCCAGGTGTGATGGCCAGCTCCGACGGCAGTGGCCAGCGCTTGGCAGTGTGCATCCGCTCCAGCCAGGCCGCCAAGATCGCCACCCTTGCCCAAGCCGACGCTGGTGACGAAGAACGTCATGGACCCTGGCCCGGCAAATCGTTTTACGGGCGCTTGCTGGGCCAGCAGCAGGCACGAACCACAAAAAATCGTCAGGACGAACGGCAGAGCAGCGGATCGAATCCTCATCATTCAAAGCTCCTCAAACTCATCGGATTCAGTTGACGGCGAAGCAGTAGAACAGGCCCACGCCATGCGAAAATGCCAAATCATCCTGGCTGCATCCGCGCGTCGCGTGCGCTGAATTCCACGACCCATTGCGGCCGCCATTGCGGTCGGATAGTCCGACCTGCGCTGCGGGGCCGGTATTGCCCTGGATGGTTTTCCCGTTTCCGGGAGCGCTGCTCGTCCAGTTGTTACAGGTATGATCCTTGGCCTCGGTGTAGGCGCGGCCATCGGTATGCGAGCCGGTCAACATCTCGTGCCGGTCAGAGTTGGGATGCGTGGACGCATAGGCCCATTTCCGGTCTTCGGGATTAGGATTGTCGTTCAAGCCGGGGACGATGTCGCCCTTCTCGGTGAGTGCGGTCAGCTTATTCACGTTATTGCCAAGGCGCGCCAGTTCCAGTGTGTCACCGTGAAGGTCGGCAAGGCCATGGGCGATCATCTCGCCTTTCGCGTTGTACCAGGGACCCTGTCCGATGCGGTCGCGCGCATTGATGGCGGGCTGATCGCCGCGCGCCTGCGTACTCAGGTAGGCGTGCCAGGTGTGATTGCCCGCTCCCACCGCGGTGGCCAGCGCCTGGCAATGCGCGTCGGCTCCGGCCAGCCCGCCGAGATCACCGCCTTTGCCAATAGTCGCGCTGGTGACGAAGAACGTCATGGGATGATGCTGCTGCGCGGGAACTGGCTGCGCCGACAGAAGGAACGAGCAGAGCAGAGCCGGGATCGTGAAGATAATTGCGACAATCCACTTCTGAGTCATTCGCGCTCCCTTTGCGCCACGTGAAATGGCTGCGCGTAAAATTTCCGGGACCCATCGAATTTTCCCGGAAAAGCTTCGCCGCTATTGGTGAAATCAGCACATGCGAAAGGGGGAAGCGGGATTTCGCGTCTCCCTCAATGAAGCTGCGCATTGGTTGCGCACGCCGATTGGCGAGCGGACCACCTTCACTTCACTGGGACAAATCTCTGCACGCGCTCTCCGGCCTGCACCTCGCCAGTATAGATGTTGCCACGAGAGTCCGTGGCAATCATGTGAAGACCGTGAAATTCGCCACCGAAATCGCCCGCGCTGCCGATCCGGCCCAGCACTTTTCCGTCTTCGCGGTTGAGGATCCAGATCGTATTGTTGGAAATATCCGAAATGTACATGTAACGCTGCTGCGGATCGGCCGAAAAGGCCACGCCGCCGGCAGAGCCGCGATTACCCGTCTGGGTCGCAAGGAGAATCTCTTTGACGAACTTGCCTTGCTTGGTGGTGACGTCGATGCGGTTGGCCCCGCGATCGGCGGCATAGACGAGCCCATCATTGGAGATGTTCAACGTAAGGTGGCTTCGGAATTCCTTAGGTTCCGGGCCGCCGGGAGTGTAGGCGCGGTCCTTGGGATCGGAGGAAATTTCCGACAAGGGGTGTCCGTAGGCGCCCCAGCCGCGCTTGAACGCAAAGGTGTCCAGGTCAAACACCATCACGCGCCCGCCCAAGTAACTGTCCGTGCAATAGATTTCGTGCGCCGGTTCATCTAGGCGAACCTCCTCGATCTGGCCTACGATCATGGGCGTGGTCGGGGGATATTTGGCGCGGAACGCGGCTATCGCTTTCGCGCGTTCCTCGGGACTCAGCCGTTTGCCCGCCGGAACCCGCGCGGACGCAACCGGCCCGGCTCCTCCCGGCGCTAGCGCCGTAGATGTAGGTGCTGCCGCAGCGCCGTTTCCGCCCCCGCCGCGTGGTTCCCTATCTGGAACACGAGGAATTTCCATGAGAAGCTTCCCCGTCCTCGGATCATATTTGCGGACGGTGTTCATGCCTTTTACGGTATTTCCGATATAGACGAATCCCTTGCTGTCCACAGCCATGCCGTGCCCTTCCGGCGGGTTGAAGGAACCGATGACGTTGCCTTCCTTGTCGATATGAATCATCGACGGCGGGGCGACGCAGCATTCGGCGGTGGGAGGATTCAGCATGGCATAGTTTTGGGTGGCGTTGATATCGCGCGGGCGGTCCAGCACCCAGACGTTGTCATCCTTATCCACAGCCAATCCCGTGACCCCCATCATCCACCACTTGTTGGGCAGGGGCAATTTTGGCCAGTTGGGATCGAACTTAAAGTGTGGCGCGGCCTGCGCTTGTGAAAATGCAGGCAGCGCCAGCACAGAGCAAAATACGAGCGGAAGCGCGAGTGCCTTCTTCCACAGCTTCAAATGCGTAAGCATCGGTGATTCCCTATTCCGTAGGTACGGAACTGCCCATGGGGCCCTTGCCGCCGGGCAGCGCGGTCATCAGGGGAGCAGCCTGGATC